>LGFT01000090.1 GCA_001509375.1 Methanothrix harundinacea
TAAGATTGTACGTAGAATAGATTTAGGTGAATGTGGCAGCGATCCATAGTTCCCGAGGGCTCGCGCACCTAAGTACCGTATGGAACGTGGGCGGGCTTATCTTCTGAGTTCGGAATGGGTTCAGGAGTTTCCCCGCCGCTCTGGCCGCCACACTCGAAGCCAAGGTCCGGATTCGAACCGGAGTGGAATTGCTGGCTGCACTGGGGCTTGAAGGGCCCGATATTCTGCAGGCAATTGCGTAACCGCTCCGCCACCTTGGCACGTTTTAATAAGCTTTACAACACCAGATTTCGCCCGAGTCCAGCGGGACGGCTGTACGGACAGTTAGTGGTCGCGGGCTGAACACCTCGTTGCCTCGGTGCGTACACCCCGACTCTATCAAACTCGTCTTCTACGAGCGTCCTTGAAGTGGTCTCTTTTCAGGCACAGCTTCGGGCTTAGATGCTTTCAGCCCTTATCCGTTAGCGCGTAGCTGCTCGGCATTGCCCTGCCGGACAACCGATCGACCAGAGACGCCGCTGGTTTGTTCCTCTCGTACTAAAACCAGCTTACCCTCAGACCACAACACACCCCTAATAGATAGTAACCGACCTGTCTCACGACGGTCTAAACCCAGCTCACGATCTCCTTTAATAGGCGAACAACCTCACCCTTGGCCGCTGCTGCACGGCCAGGATGGAAAGAACCGACATCGATGCTTTGCGAGATGACGTCAGGCTGACTTATGCTTTTGCACTCTTCATTGGGTTTCCGACCCAATTGAGTCAACCTTAGGGCGCCCTAGATATCTTTTCTAGGGCGTGGCGCCCCACCCAAACTGCCCACCTATTGGTGTCCTCCTCTCGGAGTTAGGGTCGTAGCTCCGGAAGGGTAGTATTCCAAGGTCGGCTCCACCCGAGCTGGCGCCCGGGCTTCTACGCCTCCTACCTATCCTCTACATCCGAAACCACAACCCAACAACAGGCTGCAGTAAAGCTCCACGGGGTCTTCACTTCCCATTAGGGGTCCCTAGTCTCTGCACTAGGAGGAAAGTTTCACCAGGTTCTAGCTAGGGACAGTAGAGCTCTCATTGTTCCATTCATGCGAGCCGCCAATTAAGCGGCAAGGTACTACGCTACCTTAAGAGGGTCATAGTTACCCCCGCCGTTGACAGGCCCTTCTTCCCGTTGAACCGGGTCTTCAGGTACCTGCACTGGGCAGGACTCAGAGATTGTACTAGCCCTTTCGGGTTTGCAATCTCCTATGTTGTTATTAGACAGTTAGAGCTCCCTAGTCACTGCGACCTGCTTTCTTCAAAGCAGGCACCTCTTCTCCCGAAGTTACGAGGCTGATTTGCCGAATTCCCTTAGCTAGATTAACCTGACACGCCTTAGCCTTCTCAGCTTGGGACACCTGTGTTGGTTCTCGGTACGGCCATTCAACTCCCTTTTCACGGGCTCTTGGGGTCAGCCAACTTTAGTCATCACGCATTCGCCTGCTTCTCGCCATTACGGCTCTCCACAGGTTTCGGCGCTTGAACACCCTGGCAAAAGGTGCTCGGCCTGCCCAGAAGCGTCAGTTTTGTTGTTGAATGGTACAGGAATATTAACCTGTTTCCCTTTTGACGTGCTCGAGTTGCGACACGTCTTAGGACCGACTAACCCTCGGCTGACGAACATTGCCGAGGAAACCTAGCCCATTCGGCGATCGGGATTTTCACCCGACTTTGCTGCTACTACTGCCAGGATTTTCGTCTCTACGTGGTCCACACCTCCTCACGAAGATGCTTCTGCCCACGCAGAGCGCCTCCCTACGAGATCACCTTGCGGTGCTCCGTGGTATCGGCAGTCGGCTTAGCCCCGTCCATTTTCGGGGCCCTAAACCTCGACTGGTGAGCTGTTACGCACTCTTTAAAGGATAGCTGCTTCTAAGCTAACCTTCCAGTTGTCTGGGGCCTAGGACTCCCTTTAGTGTTAACACTTAGCCGACATTTGGGGGCCTTAACCACGGTCTGGGTTGTTTCCCTTACGGACTGGAAGCTTACCCCCCAGTCCGGACTCCGACCTTCTACGGCGACGACGGTTTTGGAGTTTGACAAGAGAGCGAAGGATTTCTCCCCCGGATTCCCCAATCAGTGCTCTACTCCGCCGACAACCTCCAGTCAGGTCATGCTGCGACATGTTTCGGAAGGAACCAGCTATTTCCGGGCTCGATTGGACTTTCACCCCTAGACACAGGTCACGCGAGTGATTTGCATATCAACACCGCTAACGGTCCTCCACGCAGCTTTCGCCACGCTTCAACCTGCCCACGCCTAGATCGCCCGGCTTCGGGTAGCATCCAAGTGACTCCACGCACTTGTATACGTCGCGCCTCTCCGAAGATGCGCGCTGGTCGCTTTCGCTACGGCTGCTCCGTTGAACGGATTAGCCTTGCCACTTAAATGCACTCCCTGGCCCGTTCTTCAAAACGTAAGATATGACGCTGGCATTCAGCACTCGTACCGACGCCTCGCGACGTTTTCCTTCGTGCTGAGTATCCTTTGACGCCAAATCGCTCCATCACCAACCAATTTCAGGCACTTTGCACCGCCCTCTTTGGGGTACTTTTCAGCTTTCGGTCACCCTACTACTGCGCTATCGGTCTCAAGACGTATTTAGCCTTGGAAGTTGGTGTCTCCCAAATTTCCGCGAGATATCCGACCCACGGTACTCAAGACGAGGCTCCAGCGTTATCGGCTTAGATTTACGTGGCTATCACACTCTGCGGCGTGCCGTTCCAGGCAACTTCAACTTCACCAACGACGCTGTAATTGAGCCAGGCTTATAACACCACATCTCCCCGAAGGGATTCGGTTTGGGCTCTGCCGCTTTCACTCGCCGTTACTTACGGCATCTCGATTTGATTTCTCTTCCTGCCCCTACTAAGATGTTTCAATCCGGGGCGTTCCCGATCCTTACGGATCAGCCCTAAGGCTGGGAGTTCCCATTAGGATATCCTCGGTTCGACGGTTCCATGCACCTCGCCGAGGCTTATCGCAGCTTGGCACGTCCTTCTTCAGCGCTTGAGCCAAGCCATCCACTGGTTGGCATACACAGCTAATGTCCCACTGAACTCAGTAAGCGTCTGGATTGCAAAGCTTATACATGGCTTCACACGACCCGCAACGAAAACGGCGTCGTCTGCCCTTCCCAAACAAGATTTCGATCTCGCATGGTGCATCGTTATGGACTCGCTGGGATTTGAACCCAGGGCCTCCGCCTCGCAAAGGCGGCGCTCTTCCAGCTGAGCTACGAGCCCAGATACGCCCTTTGGAGGCCCCAACCATTACCAGGTATCTCGATCCAACCCAGCAATTGAACTTAATATTTTATCCGCTCTGGCGACTTTTCGGCTCCGACCGACACTGAAAGCACACTTCTTGTGCACATTAATGCACGTCGTTAGGAGGTGATCCAGCCGCAGATTCCCCTACGGCTACCTTGTTACGACTTAACCCCCCTTGCAAAGCCCAGATTCGAATGTGTCAATAAAACACACCCTCATCCAGACCCTACTCGGGTGGTTTGACGGGCGGTGTGTGCAAGGAGCAGGGACGTATTCACCGCGTTCTGTTGAAACGCGATTACTACGGATTCCAGCTTCATGAGGGCGAGTTGCAGCCCTCAATCCGAACTACGATTGGTTTTAAGAGATTTCCTTCCCCTTTCGGGGTAGATGCCCATTGTACCAACCATTGTAGCCCGCGTGTAGCCCGGGAGATTCGGGGCATACTGACCTACCGTTGCCCACTCCTTCCTCCGCTTTAGCAGCGGCGGTCTCCACAGTGTACCCATCATTCCGGAGAATATGCTGGCAACTGTGGATGTGGGTCTCGCTCGTTGCCTGACTTAACAGGATGCTTCACAGTACGAACTGACGACGGCCATGCACCACCTCTCAGCTAATCCGGTAAAGTCTTCAGCCTGACCTTCATATCGCTGTCGCCCCCGGTGAGATTTCCGGCGTTGAATCCAATTAAACCGCAGGCTCCACCCGTTGTAGTGCTCCCCCGCCAATTCCTTTAAGTTTCAGCCTTGCGGCCATACTTCCCAGGTGGCTCGCTTCACGGCTTCCCTACGGCACCAATCACGGTCGCACCGTGACTGACACCTAGCGAGCATCGTTTACGGCTAGGACTACCCGGGTATCTAATCCGGTTCGTGCCCCTAGCTTTCGTCCCTTACCGTCGGACCCGTTCTGGTGAGACGCCTTCGCCACTGGTGGTCCCTCGAGGATCACAAGATTTCACCCCTACCCCCAAGGTACCTCTCACCTCTCCCGGTCCCAAGCCAAACAGTATCCCCTAGCAGCCTGACAGTTGAGCTGCCAGATTTCCCAAGGGACTTACCTGGCCGGCTACAGACCCTTTAGACCCAATAATAGCGGTTACCACTCGGGCCGCCGGTGTTACCGCGGCGGCTGGCACCGGTCTTGCCCGGCCCTTGCTAACAGATGCTTTTTAGGCATCTGGACAGCCAACATTATATGCTGGCACTCGAGATCCCCTTATCACGGTTTCCCGCATTGTAAAGTTTTCGCGCCTGCTGCACCCCGTAGGGCCTGGATTCGTGTCTCAGAATCCATCTCCGGGCTCTTGCTCTCACAACCCGTACCCGTCGTAGGCTAGTAGGTACGTTACACCCACTACAACCCTGATAGGCCGCAGACCCATCCTCGGGCGCCGGAGCTTTCGGCCACCGCGCATTCCAGCATCGGTGACCTATCCGGAATTATTCCCAGTTTCCCAGGATTATGCCGGACCCAAGGGTAGGTTGTCCACGTGTTACTGAGCAGTCCGCCATGTTCACGAAGAACATTCAACTCGCATGGCTTAGTCGAATCTCGATAGCAGTAACCTCTGGCAGGATCAACCAGAATTATGGAAGTATTTACAGTATCGGTCGGAATTGGCCGAGTCGCCATAAGCGTATGTCGGACGAGACAAGTTGTATCCCGTCTCCACGAATGAGATATCCCGCGAAACTTGGATGTCAGCCCATCATCATGAGCGTGCTACGCAATCAGGGCTTACGCCGTTTATTCGCGGATCTGGGGATATGCTCCCCAGCGGCCCATATATGTATGGGACCATCGTACTTAAGCTTGCCGGTTTCCTCCCCATATGCGAACTCCAACATTCAGCTAACAAAGGAGCTCGTCCGGGGAGACCAGGACAGCCTATCCCCGTATCAGGGGACCGTATTTAAGCCTTTCGGACT
>LGFT01000036.1 GCA_001509375.1 Methanothrix harundinacea
CGATTTCATATGCATATTTAGGCACATAATACTATTTAAAGATTTGGGTAGATGATAGCGAAAATCATCTTGATATGCCTAAATCATGGGGGGCTTAGGTAGGATCGAAATCCTCATGAGACGATTGCCAATTTAGACTGCAATTTTTTTAAAATATCCTACTTGGGAAAAATCGGATCGTCAAACCTCGGAGAGGGGAATTCCCCTGAGCTGGCCTCGCAACAAGCTCGGAAGCCTCCTTATATCGTCTATGACCACGTCCGCTGCTTCGATCAGCTCAGCCCTTGGACGGCTATCCTGCTGGACTGTGAGCACCCCAAGATCTGCCGCCTCCAGAGCGTACCTATCGTTGAGGCCATCTCCCACCATGACGACTCTTCTGTAGTTCTCTTTGAGGCTATTTACGATCTCCGCTTTTTGTCGCGGCTTTGAGGCGGGGTATATTCGGTCTCTTTTAATCCCCCTGCACCTGGTGAGGCTCGATAGACTTCTCATGCTATCTCCAGAGGCGACGTAGATGTCAGCGCCCATCCCCACAAGCTCCTTCAAAACATTCTCGAGGGCCGGAAAGGGCCTCCCACCGGTGCAGATGGTGTGGGTGACCTTCCCGACCTCTACGTCCACTATCAGCCCCGCGGTGCAGTAGAACCGAGGGCATCGGGCAGAGACCGCCTCGAGGGTCTCCTGGAGGTTTTTCACCTCGGCCTCGGAGCTGTGGAGGACCATCAGCACCTCATCTTCAGATACCTCCGTGCTCGAGCAGCTTATCTTGACGTTCCTTTCCCTCCCCCGGAAGAAGGTGCTGAGGGGCATCTCTGGCGGCGTTCTCATCACCACCTCCGGGTCGAGCTGCGGTATCACCAGAGCCCTCCCCCCCTTCTCCATCACCAGCTCCGTGGTGATTACGCCCGCCACGAGAACCTTCTTGGAGAGGTCCTTTGCCACCCGGTACATCTCCAGCATGGTGCCGGCAACGTCGAATATAACCGCCAGATCGCACGACATCGATGAAAGTGTAAATCGAAATGAAGATCAACCTATCGGTCAGGATACCAGCAGAGCGGCCTGAAATTTCTGAATGATCCGTATTAGATGGGTCCGTTTAGCCGTATCGCTTCTGAGGCGATGGTTAATATAATGACGAAGTGCAAAGATGAAATAACCGAAAATTGGAGAGAACTGACCATGAAAAAATATCGAGTCGTCTTCCATCTGACAGAGATCGAAAGGGCCAATCTGGCCCTGAACAATGTGAGAAACCTCCTGGCGGAGCTGGGCGAAGACCAGGTGGATGCAGAGGTTGTGACCAACTCTGAGGGCGTGAAGGCCCTCCTCAAGTCCAGCCCTCGCTCCGAGGGGATCGACGAGCTGTCAGCAAAGGGCGTCCGCTTCGTCCTCTGTTCGAAGAGCCTCAAGGCCATGGGCCTGGAGAAGTCGGAGTTCGTCACCATAGCTGAGGTCGTCCCTTCAGGAACCGGAGAGCTGGTGAAAAAGCAGGCCGAGGGCTGGGCCTATGTCAGGCCCTAGCCAGCAAAAAGGGGGAAAGAAAGGCGGCAAAGAATGGTAGAAGAGATTTGAGAGAGCGAAGTTCGGCGTTAAAATCTCGAAAAGCCGATGCTATCAGTCTCCTTCTCACCCTGTACCTAAACCTGCCGAAGACCCTCGGTGATCAACTTTCCAATCGCCCTCTGGCTCTCCTCTGGCGTCCCTGTCGTATTCACCACAAAGACGGGGACTCTGGAGAAGAGGGTGCGAAAGAAGCTGCTCCGAAGGTCACGCTTGAATTCGCTTTTTACCAGAAAGTGGGGGTTGTAGTATCCGCTCTCCTCCAGGATCTTCAGCGCCTCCGCTGGCTCAAGTCTTCGAGTGATGACCTCGTCTTCTGGGTCTCTCTTGAGGATGATCACCATGCTGAGGGTGGTGAGTGGAAGAATCCTGCCCTTGCCGATGGCGAGTCGGATGTCAACGACGGCCCTCCCCTCCTCGTCGAACTCAGCCTTATCGATCAACCCGGAGAACTCCTTCCAGATCTGAGAGAGCTCTGCCCTGATGTAGAAATTCTTCTCCGAGCCGTAGGCCAGGACGTCGTCGCCGTAGATCCGGGCGAAGAACCAGTCGTCGGAGACGACCCGGGTCTCTGGACTCCTGAGGAGTCCGTAAGTGTGGGTCGTCTTCCCAGCCCCCGACCCTCCGAGGATGCAGATTCCCCGCCCCCGGAGGTCGAGGCAGGCGCCGTGGACCGAGAAGATCCCGTGATTGTCCTCCAGTACGTCTCCTGCGGCGCTGAGGGCGAGGGACTTGATCCAGCCGTAGTAGCTGAAGTTCACCAGGAAAGCGGTCTTCGACAGGGGGTCGTATAGGACCTGGTCGTCACCGAGATCGGAGTCGTAGACGACGTAGAGCCGGGCGTGAGACCTGATGCTCGAGGATATGAAGTAGAAGTTCTCCTCCCACCGATCTTTCACCTCTGCCGACCCGGTGAGGAGCTTGACGCAGCAGCCGTAGATCTCTGACTTCACCTCGTGCTTGACCTCGGGAGCATACCTCTCTGCCAGAGCCGCCTTCTCCTCGATCGATATCAGCCTCACCGAGTATGCCATCTCTTCACTCCTCCTCTCTGGTTTCTTATCTCATCAATACCTTATAAACTTTCGGCGGACATTGCCATTAGTTCCGGATTTCGTCCTTCTCCCTGATCTCGATCCTTCTTATTTTCCCGCTGATCGTCTTCGGGAGGGCCTCCACAAACTCGATGATCCTCGGGTACTTGTAAGGGGCTGTAACTTTCTTGACATGGTTTTGGAGCTTCAGCTTCAGGTCGTCTTCGGGCGCGTAGCCCGCCGTCAAGACCACCGTCGCCTTCACCACCTGACCCCTGAGGGGGTCGGCGACACCGGTGACGGCGCACTCCATCACCGCCGGGTGGCTCATGAGGGCGTTCTCCACCTCGAAGGGGCCGACCCGATATCCTGAGCTCTTTATCATGTCGTCGGTCCTCCCGATGAACCAGAAGTATCCGTCTTCGTCCATCCAGGCGGTGTCTCCGGTGTGATAGTAGTCGTCGTGCCAGGTGTTTCTCATCCTGTCGGGGTCGAGATGGTAATCGATGAATAGGCCCGGGGGCTTCCCCTCGTCGGTCCTGATCACGATCTCCCCCTCCTCGCCGACCTCGCAGATTCTGTCGTCTCTGTCCACCAGGACGATGTCGTATCCCGGTGAAGGTTTTCCCATGGAGCCGGGCTTCGGGTCCATCGCAGGGAAGTTCGCGATGGCGACGACAGTCTCAGTCTGGCCGTATCCCTCCATCAGCCGGAGGCCCGTCGCTTCAAGGAACTTGTCGTATACGGTTGGGTTGAGGGGCTCGCCAGCGGTCACGGCGTACTTGAGGTGGGTGAAGTCGTACTTCGACATATCCCCCTTGATCATGAACCGATAGATGGTGGGCGGGGCGCAGAAGGTAGTGACGCCGAACTTCGTCGCCATCTCCATCATCCGGCCGGCGTCGAACCTCTCATAGTCGTAGGCGAAGACCCCCGAGCCCGCAATCCACTGGCCGTAGATCTGCCCCCAGACGCACTTCGCCCAGCCAGTGTCGGCGACGGTGTAGTGGAGGCCGTCCTCGACGACGTTCTGCCAGAACTTCGCCGTCAGGATGTGGCCGAGGGGGTAGGTCTGGTCATGCTTTACCATCTTGGGGTATCCGGTGGTGCCGGAGGTGAAGTAGGCGAGGAGGACGTCCCCGTTCTTCGTAGCCTCGGCGCCCGTGGGCCTCGAGAAATCCGAGGGGGATTTTTCGAGTTCCTCTCTGAAGTTCAGCCATCCTGGCCTGGTACCCTTCCCCACCATAGCCCTGACGGGCTTTTCTCCGTCGATCTCGTCGCAGGCCGCGTCGACCTCGTCGGGGACGCCGTCCTCCTGGATGGTGACGATCATCTTCAGCTTCGCCTTTTCTATTCGATATGCGATATCTTTCGCTCTCAGCATGTGGGTTGCCGGGATCGCCACAGCCCCGATCTTGTGGAGCCCCACCATGGCGATCCAGAAGTCGTATCTCCCCTTGAGGGTCAGCATGACACAATCGCCCTTTCTGACCCCATATTTTTTGAATAAATTCGCTGCCTGGTCACTCTTCAGCTTCAGCTCCCCGAAGGATAGGATCAAATCATCGCCCAAGTCGTTGCACCAGACGAGAGCTACCTTCTCCGGGTCCTCTTTCGCGTAGACGTCCACCACGTCGAAGGCGAAGTTGAAGCGCTTCGGCACGATTATCTTTAAACTCTCATTAAAATCTTCGTAAGACTCAAATTCAGTTCCCGAAACAAACCTGGACGATAAAGACGACATCTCAACCCATCCTGGCGCTCTGGCGACCGCACGCTGGCTTTCGGGCGACCCCTTCATATTTCAGGCCAGAGAAACAAGTCCTCTCATCCCCGGCGGATCGTCCTTGCGGCTCCCTCCCTTGGCGAAGGTGCAGCCCCTCCATCACATTTTGAAGCTAGACCTTCGATCAATTCCGCATATGTGATATATAATAATCACATATATGCATAATGCGGTGTGCAGTCCCGCATCGCCTCTCGCCTAGATGGTTTTTTGATATAAATGATTAATCCTGAGAGTAGGTGATTTTCACCTATAATTGGCAGGATGAGATTTGAGGCGGAAGCGACCACCAACACCTTTTTAGACGCCTGAGCCGACTGTTCAGCGTGTTTCTGGGCGTTCTCTTCTCCGGCGGCAAGGACTCCGTCTTCGCGTGCAGAAGGGCGATGGAAACCGACTCTGTCGTCTGCCTGATAACGGTCATCTCCGAGAACCCTGACAGCTACATGTTCCACACCCCCAACGTCCGCTGGGCACACCTAATCGCCGAGGCGATCGGCGTCCCTCAGCTCCTCTGGTCGACGAGAGGGGAGGAGGAGGCGGAGCTCTCAGACCTCCGGGACGCCGTCGCCGCCGCGAAGAAGAGCTACGGGATCGAGGGGGTCGTCACCGGGGCGATAGAATCGGTCTACCAGGCCGCTCGGGTTCAGCGGATCTGCCGGGAGCTGGACCTGTGGTGCTACAATCCCCTCTGGCAGATCGACCAGGTGGAGTATCTGAGGCTCCTCGTCGAAGAGGGCTTCGAGGTGATCGTCACCGGGGTCTTCGCCTACCCCCTCGACGAGTCGTGGGTGGGAGCGAAGATCGACGATCGCCTGATCAGAGAGCTCGAATCCCTCCAGAAGAGGTACGGGATTAACCCCTCCGGCGAGGGGGGTGAGCTTGAAACCTTCGTCCTCGATGGGCCCATCTTAAAAAAGAGGATCGAGATCTTGAGGGCATCGAAGACCTACGAGAACTATCGGGGAAGGCTCACCATCGAAGAGGCGAGGCTGGTGGATAAATGATCCTCATAGTCGACCTCTGCCACAAAGCAGAATCCCTCTCAAAATACGAGTTCGTCGATCCGATCGCGAGCATTGTGAGGCGGACTGGGTCTGAATTCAAGGTCCGCCACTTCTCCGAGCTGACCGCAAAGGAGATCGAGAGGTCCGACGGGATCGTCCTCTGCGGAACCCCCCTCAAAGACGACCTCCGCGCTCGGAGGATAGAGCTCTTCATCTGGATCAGAGACTTTGATCGGCCGCTTCTCGCGATCTGCGCCGGGATGCAGGTGGTGGCCGCAGTCTTCGGCGGCGAGATCGTGCCTCAGCCCAAGATCGGCCTTGAAAGAATCGAGATTCTGAAGGAGACGGACCTCCTGGGGCCGCCCGGCGAGATCGAGGGCTACCACCTCCACAACTTCGGCGTCACCCTGCCATCGGGCTTCGATCTTGTGGCCGGACGAGCAGGCCAGATCGAGGCCTTCAAGCACTCTGGAAGGCCCATCTACGGGATCATATTCCATCCCGAGGTGAGGAACAAGTGGATCGTGGAGCGGTTTTTGGATCTCGGATAGCCCTCGGAGGGATTGGATCTTCGGTTATCCCCCTGCCGGACCGAAGACCAATTTTTATTTAACGAGGCAGGAGCTATTAACCGGCCATGAGAGTCCTCCTCTTCGACCCCTCCTCGGGCGCCTCCGGCGACATGATCATGGCCTGCCTTCTGGACCTGGGCGCAAGTCCCGATGCAGTCGGGGCGGCCGTCGAGTCCGTCGGCTGCGGCCTCAAGATCTCTCGGGATGAGAAGCACCACATTGGAGCGACAAAGGTCGATGTCCAGGCTGGCGGAAAGAGGTACAGGACCCTCGCAGAGGCGAGGTCGATCCTGGAGAGTTCGATTCTTTCGCCTCCAGCCCTCGACAGGGCCCAGAGGATCATGGAGATCCTGGCCGAGGCCGAGGGTAGGGTCCACGGGGTCGCGAGAGAGAAGGCGCGTTTTCACGAGATCGGGGCTCTCGACGCCCTCGCCGACATCGCCGGAAGCTCTGCGGGGCTTGAGAGCCTAGGGGTAGATCGGGTCATCACTCTTCCCATATCTGTGGGATCCGGGACGGTCATCGCGGCCCATGGTCGTCTACCGGTCCCGGCCCCCGCGACCCTCGAGATTCTGAAGTCTTCCGGGCTCCTCTGGAGGGGTGGGCCGGAGGAGGGCGAGCTCTTGACCCCGACGGGGGCGGCGATCCTGGCGGGGTTCGCGGGCGAGGTGGTCAGCGAGTACCCCGTCCTCAGGGCCGAGGCCACCGGGTACGGTGCCGGCACCAAGGATCTGGAGATCCCAAACCTGCTCCGGGGCGTTGTGGGCGAGCTGAGGGAGTTGGAGAAGCATAGTCACAGCCATCCCCATCATGACCGAGTGGTCCAGCTGGAGACGAACGTCGACGACGTGACCGGCGAGGTTCTGGGGAACTTGCTCGACCTTCTGATGGAGGAGGGGGCCTTAGACGTCTCCATCGTCCCGGCACTGATGAAGAAGGGGAGGCCCGCGAGCATCGTGAAGGTGATAGCGAGACGGGAGGATATGGACCGCCTCGCCCGGATTGTCATGAAGGAGACGGGAAGCCTCGGGATCAGGATCTTTCCCTCCCTTCATCGGTTCGTCGCTCGAAGGGAGGAGAGGATAATCGGATTCGAGATCGACGATAGAGCGTTCTCGGTCCGGGTGAAGGTGAGCCTCTTCGGAGATGAGCTTCTCCAGATCAAGGCAGAGCACGATGACTGCAGGAGGATCGCATCGGAGGTCGGCCTTCCCCTGAGGGAGGTCTCGAGAAGGGTGGAGGAGCGGGCCTGGAAGGAGATCGGTTGACCTCTTGACCTCCCTCATTGGGGCCCCGTCGATCTGTTCCGGCGTGTTATACCGTTTGGGCTGAAAGACGGGTCATAAGTTATTACGACCGTTGAATCTAATCGCAAGGTTCTTTAATCTATAGCAGGTCCTTCCATCCGGTGCATCTTTCATGAATTCTGATGCCTCTAGCAAGCTCTTCGAGGTCGCAAAGAGGCTGATGCCGGGAGGCGTCAGCAGTCCGGTCAGGGCCATCTCTCCATATCCCTTCTATGTCTCGCGGGCCCAGGGCCCCCACCTCTGGGACATAGACGGCAATAAGCTGGTCGACTACTGTCTCGCCTACGGCCCCATGGTCCTGGGACATCGGCACCCTCAGGTCATGAAAAGGGTGATCGAGCAGCTGGATCGGGGCTGGCTCTACGGCACCCCTTCGGAGCTGGAGGTGAGGCTGGCCGAGAGGATTGTGGACCTCTATCCCGGCATCGATATGCTCAGGTTCGTCAATACCGGAACCGAGGCGACGATGGCAGCCCTCAGGATCGCCCGGGGATATACCGGGAAAGATAGGATCGTCAAGGTCGAAGGGGGCTTTCACGGGGCCCACGACTCAGTCCTGGTGAAGGCGGGGTCGGGGGCCACGACTCTGGGGATACCCGACTCGCTGGGCGTCCCAAAGGACACGGCCAAAAATACGATCCAGGTCCCCTACAACGACCTCGGGTCCATCGAGGCCTCCCTCTCTGAGTTCGAGGGAGAGGTGGCGGCGGTGATCATGGAGCCGGTCCTGGGAAATATAGGACCGATCCTTCCGGAAGCAGGATACCTGGAGGGGGTGAGGCGCGTCACAAAGGATCACGACGTCCTCCTCATCTTCGACGAGGTGATCACGGGATTTCGGCTCAGCCTCGGCGGGGCCCAGACATTCTACAACGTCGTCCCCGACATGACGACTCTAGGCAAGATCATAGGCGGCGGTTTTCCCATCGGCGTAGTCGGCGGCAAGAGGGAGCTTTTGGAGATGGTCGCCCCCAGCGGCGGGATATACCAGGCCGGAACCTTCAACGGAAGCCCCACCCCCCTCGCCGCCGGTATGGCGACCCTGGACGTTCTGGAGAAGGAGAGGGTCCTGGAGAGGCTGAACTCCAGGGGCGATGAGCTGCGAAAAGCTCTGACCCAGATCGTCGAGGATCTAGGGCTCGGTTACTCCGTGGTGGGGATCGCCTCCATCTTCAAGATCTTCTTCGGCGAAGCTCCAAAGAACTACGTCGAGGCCTTGAAATGCGACAAGGCGGGATACCTTGCCTTCGCGAGGAGGATGCTCGAATCGGGGGTATTTCTCCCGCCGAGCCAGTTTGAGACGAACTTCCTCTCCGCCGCCCACTCCGAAGACGTCATCAACGAAACTCTGGAGGTCTACAAGTCAAACCTGAGAGACTGATCGTGGGGAGCCGCGGAAGCCCTCTCGCTCTGCGGCAGACCGAGACCGCCATCTCCCTTCTGGGGGAGAGGGGGGTGGAGACGGAGCTTCTGATCGTCAAAACGAAAGGAGACCACGTCTTGGACCTCCCCCTTCATCGGGTCTCGGGGAGGGGGCTCTTCGTGCGGGAGATCGACGACCTGATGCTGGCGGGAGAGATCGACGTCGCCGTCCACAGCATGAAGGACCTTCCATCCAAAAGGCCCAAGAGTCTGGTCATCGCCGCCGTCCTCCCAAGGGACTCGCCCTTCGACGTCCTGGTGAGCGACGACGGCGTCTCCCTAGAGGATCTGGAGAGGGGTGCGGTCGTGGGGACCTGCAGCATGAGGCGGGCGTCCCAGCTCCGGAGGGCGAGGCCCGACCTGGTCATCGAGAGCCTTCGGGGAAACCTGGAGACGAGGCTCCGGAAGCTCGGGGAGGGGAAGTACAGGGCGATCGTCCTCGCCGAGGCGGGGATCGAGAGGATGGGCTACCGCCCGAGATACTCCGTCTTGGACCCCGAGAGGTTCGTACCCTCCGCAAACCAGGGGGCGATCGCGGTGGTGGCGACGCGAGGGCGGGCGGAGGAGATCGTCCGGGAGATAGACCACCTCTCCACAAGGCTGGAGGCTGAGTGCGAGCGGGTGATCCTGGAGGCGATCGGCGGGTCCTGTGTCGTCCCCATGGCGGCCTTCGCAAGGCTGAAAGGGGATGAACTCAGGGTCCTGGCCGAGGTTTTATCCCTCGACGGGTCTAGGTTCGTCCGGGTCGATGGTAGGGTCCCGGCGGAAGACCACCTAAATGGAGCAAAGAAGCTGAGCCGAGAGCTGGTGGCGAAGGGAGGACGCAGTCTAGCAGAAGAGGCGGTGAGGGAAGTTGAAACGGTCTAGTAGGGGCAAAGTCTACCTGGTGGGTGCGGGTCCCGGCGATCCGGATCTAGTGACGTTGAGAGCGAAGAGGCTGATAGAGGAGGCTGAGGTCCTCTTATTTGACCGGCTCCTATCCTCCGAGATCCTGGGCTGGGCACCTGGCGATGCTGAGACGATCGATGTCGGAAAACTTCCCGGTCGCCACAAGCTCTCCCAGGAGGAGATCAACGCCCTCTTGGTGGAGAAGGGGCGTGAGGGGAGAAGGGTGGTGAGGCTGAAGGGGGGAGATCCTTTCGTCTTCGGCAGGGGTGGCGAGGAGGGGCTCGCCCTGGCCGCGGCCGGGATACCGTTCGAGGTGGTTCCCGGCATCACCTCGGCGATATCGGTCCCTGCGGGTGCGGGGATCCCCGTCACCCACCGGGGCGTAACGACGGCCTTCACCGTGGTCACGGGCCATGAGGAGCCCGGAAAGGATGATAACCTCGACTGGGAGGCTCTGGCAAAGGTGGGGGGAACCCTCGTCATCCTCATGGGGGTAGCAAGACTAGAGGAGAACACGTCAGCGCTGCTCCGGGGCGGCCGGTCCCCCGAGACCCCGGCGGCCCTCATCGAGAGGGGATGGAGCCCCGAGGAGAGGCTGGTGGGGGGAACCCTCGGCGATATCGTCGAGAGGGCGAAAGAGGCGAATGTTCAGTCTCCTGCGATCCTGGTGGTGGGGGACGTCGTCGCCCTCTCTGAAAAGCTGAGGCCGCCCACCATCGCTATCCTGAGGCCGGACAATAGAGGCGAGGAGTCGGAGAGAATCGCTCGAATGCTGGGGTTCAGGCCGATCCTCGCACCCTCCATCGCCTTTTCGGAGCTTCCGCTCCCAGAGGACCTTCCCGAGAGGATCGAGAGGTCGGACTGCGTCGTCTTCACCAGCGCCACCGGCGCAGAAATTGCCCTCCGGGACGGAGGGGTGGCCGAGCTCCTAAAAAGCTCCGTTCTAGCCACCATCGGCCCAAGGACGCAGGAGGCTCTGGAAGAGAGGGGCCTTTTCGTCTCGGTCGTTCCCGAGAGCTATAGCTCCAGAGGCCTCGCCCATTCTCTGGCGCCGAAGTTCAAGCGCGTCCTCCTCCTCAGGAGCGCTCAGGGGAGCCCGGATCTGGTCAGGATCCTGGAGGAGGCCGGAGTCGAGGTGGACGAGGTTTATCTCTACGACATCGCCCCCTCCGCCGACCCGAGGCTCGACTGGCTGATCCTTCGGGGAAGGCCCGACATCTTCGCCTTCACCAGCGGCTCCACCGCCAAAAACCTGATGAAGAGGGCAAAAGATCTGGGAGCCCAGGACGACCTCCGGGAGAGGCTCGCAAGGGCGAAGGTGGCGGCTATCGGTCCGCCCACGGAGGCGGAGCTCGCGCGCTTGGGCGTGAGGGTGGACTACGTCCCTGAGAAGTACACCTTCGAATCGATGCTGGAAGAGATCAGGAGGAAAGGATGATCATATTCTCAAAGGCCCTGGCGGACCAGGCGACGGTCTGGGACGCCATCAGGGCCGCCGAAGAGGCAAGCGGGCCCGTCCCCGACGAGATGATAAGGTTTTCGGGACAGACGAAGCCCGTGGTGATGTGGAACATCACCCGCCACTGCAACCTCGCCTGCGAGCACTGCTACATAGACGCCACGTCTGCCGCCTCCGAGGAGCTCCGGCTGGAGGAGGGGATAAGGCTCATCGACGAGCTCTCCGACCTAGGGATACCGATGCTGATTCTCACCGGCGGCGAGCCCCTTCTCAGCCGGAACTTTTACGCCTACGCATTTCATGCCAAAGAGATCGGCCTACGGACGGTGATCTCGACCAACGGGACCCTCATAACCCCTGAGGTGGCGAGGCTCCTCAAAGAGGCCGAGATGAGATACGTCGGCGTCAGCCTCGACTCCTGCAGGCCAATGGTTCACGACAAGTTCAGGGGGGTCGAGGGCGCTTACGAGAGGGCGATCGACGGCCTCAAAAATGCTAGGGACGCCGGCCTCAAGACGGGCCTCCGGGTGACCCTCACAAAAGACAACTGGCACGAGATACCCGCCCTCTTGGAGCTGGCTTTGGAGATGAAGGTCCCCCGGTTCTGCCTCTACCACCTCGTTCCTGTGGGGCGGGGTGCCGACATCGCGGACAGGGACGTGACCGCCGAGGAGCGGAGGAGCGTCATCAAGTTTCTGGCCGAGGCTGCCGTGGAGCTCAGGGACGAGGAGATCGAGATCCTCTCCACCGACTCTCCCATGGACGGGGCCTACCTCCTGGAGATGCTGAAGGAAGATCCGGAGAAGCGGGAGAGAGTTCGAAAGCTCCTCAAAAACGCCGGGGGGTGCACCGCGGGGATAAAAGTCGCCAACATAAACCACCGCGGAGACGTCCTCCCCTGCCACTTCATGCCCGAGGTCGTCGTCGGGAACGTCAGGGAGAGGAGCTTCCGCGACGTCTGGATCGACAACCCGGTTTCCGAACTATTGGCTCTCAGGGATATCAGGTCTCACCTGACGGGGGCCTGCGGCGAGTGCGAGTATCTGGAGGTCTGCGGCGGATGTCGGCAGAAGGCGAGATATTACTGCGGCGACGTCTGCGGAGAGGACCCGACGTGTGTTGTGAAGGATCTGAAGGGCGGTCATTGAAGGGCCGCCAGCCATCTTTCAGATTTAAAGTTTAAGGACTTTTGACGGTCGTTCTTCGATCTCATTTAGCGGTTTTTTGCTTTTGATAGAGCTTACAGGTCCGATACTTCAGCACCATCGTCTGTGGAAAGAATGAAAAAGTGGAACATTATTGTAACTTTTGAGGATTGAAGAAACCCGTTCTTCTTAATAGAGGCAAAAGAGGCTTTGGTACTAGAAAGTTTAATAAACGATTATGGAGAAATTATTATCCTGGAGTGATTCGAATGACGGAAGAGAAGAAGGAGAAGAAGGAAGAGGAAGAGGTTGCAAAGGTAGAGCCCATCAGGCCCGGCGAGAAGCGCGGCGGCCAAAAGAGGCTCTTGGACGGATGCGTATAGATCGATGAGCAGGCGAGCCGCTTGGAGCGGCCGCCGCAAGTTCCCTTTTCTAGTGACTTCGTGCCCGATAGCCGGCGCCATGGTGGGCTAGTTGGCCGGCCTCGGTCCGATCTTGTTCTATATTTTATGGGAAATTATTTTATGGTGTGGAGCTAGATGGGCCATCTAAGGTGCAGAGAATGAGAGATCTTTTCGATTTTGCGGACGATCTCGGACCGACGAAGATCGTCCATGTGTACGAACCTTCAGCAGGGCTCAAGGGCATCCTGGTGGTGGACAACGTGGCCCGAGGACCTGCTATAGGCGGTCTCAGGATTGCGCCCGACGTCAGCTGCCAAGAGTGCATCCGTCTCGCCCGGGCGATGACCCTCAAGAACGCGGCTGCGGACCTTCCTCATGGCGGTGGAAAGTCTGTCATACGCGGGGACCCAAAGATGCCGAAGAGGGAGAAGGAAGCGAGGATCAGGGCCATGGCCTGCGCCCTGAGGAGCGTCGAGGAGTACATCTTCGGCCCTGATATGGGAACCAACGAGGAGTGCATGGCCTGGGTCAGAGACGAGATAGGGAGGGCGGTGGGCCTCCCTTGTGAGGTGGGGGGGATACCCCTCGACGAGATCGGGGCTACGGGATGGGGCGTCCTCCACTCGACGGAGGTGGCCCTCGGATACCTGGATCTTGATCTGGAGGGAGCCAGGGTGGCGGTCCAGGGGTTTGGGGCCGTTGGGAGGCATGCGGCACGCTTCCTATCGGAGAGGGGCGCCATCCTGGTTGGGGCAGCCGATTCTTGCGGTGCTGTCTCCGACCCCCACGGTCTCGACGTCGGGTCTCTCATCGACCTGAAGGGGGCTGGAAAGAGTGTGGTGGATTACCCGGGGGGGACGAAGCTCAACCGAGAGGCCGTCATCGACGTGGAATGTGACATCTGGATTCCAGCGGCGCGGCCCGACGTGATAGATGAGGAGAACGTGAACAGGTTGAAGACGAAGCTGGTCGTCCAGGGTGCCAACATTCCCATAACCGCCGGGGCTGAGAAGATTCTCTCCGAGAAGGGGATCCTCTCAGTTCCCGACTTCATAGCCAACGCTGGCGGGGTGATATGTGCAGCCAATGAGTACCGCGGAGCCTCCCGCTCCGAGACCTTCAGCTCCATCGAGGAGAAGATCCGCCAGAATACGAGCGCCGTCCTGGAGGCGGTCCGGGACGAGGGAAAGCTGCCGAGGGAGGCGGCCTTCGATCTTGCCGTATCGAGGCTCAAAAGGTGCATGGGTTATCGGAGATGGTCGCTGTTCTCCTCGGCCCCCGGATTTCTGTAAGCCAGCATCAGAGATCGATAGGGTACAGCTCTCTGATCTCCCTCTCGTTCATCATCTTGATGCCGATCTCGTCCAAGGCCGCTGAGATCATCCTCTTCTCGGCCGAACGAAGAGACTTTCTGTCGAGGTAAGCCCCAACGGCTCCGGATTTCCGGGCCGCCTCCTCGACGATCGAAAGGTCGAGGTCGTGGGCCTGGTAGTTGGAGAAGAGATGACCTAAAGCGATCTTCGTATCGATTAGCAACCGGTTCTGGCGATTTACATAGTGCCCGCCGCCGAAGCCGAGGAAGGCCGGAGGATGGAGATCTTCAAGCTCCAATATCGACCTCGCCACGGCCTTCCCTGCATCGGGGTTCGACCACTCCGGCTCGGTGCTCCCGATCTCTGCAAAGAAGGAGGGGGTCGATAAGTCGGTGGGGCCGTGATGGGTCGCCTCGACGGTGATCTCGAAGCCCTCGGGATGGTCATCTGCCAGGTTCAATATGAAGGACTTGAGGGCACCCGGCGCAGCGACCGCCAGCTCCCTTGGCGATCCGCCCATCACCGCATCCCCGCAGTTTCCTGAAAAGTGGCCGCAGAGGCGGGGCGTTCCGTCCTTCGCCTGGTGCCTTGAGGCGAAGACTATCAGCTCGGGGGATAGGCCCATCCCCTGGAGCCTCTCTTCTATGCCTCGAAGGGTGATCAGCTTCTCGCTGAGGACGACCAGCCGATAGTTTTTGAATCGGGAACATATCCTCCCGTCATCCCAGTCGGCGCCGTCCAACAATCTCTCGGCGATGTTGATGCTTGCAGGGTCCGTCCTGGTGGCGATTACGACGATCTCGCCGATCATATCTCAGTCTCGATATCCAGCATCGATTTCACCATCGGGGCGTAATCGATCTTCCTAACCTTCAGCTCTCGGAGTGGCATGATGACGTAATTCGGCCTCTCAGCGATGAGACCCGCCTCGCTGAGCGTTTTCACCTCATGATCCATCCTCTCCTTCATCTCCACGTAGCATTGGGAGAGGAACGAGCCGAAGATCTCGCCGGGCTGGATGTAGCTGTATACCGCAGCCCCGATCTTTCTGAAGGAGGAGTAAACCCTCATCATATCCTCCTGCGTTGCCTTGGGCCGGACGTTGATGTGGTAGAAGATCATCAGCTCGCAACCGATCTTCTTCCAGTTGACGTTCGCCTGCCTGCTCAACAGCCCGCTCGCGAAGAACTTGTTCCTCTTCCCAGATATGGTGGGTCTGGAGATCCCGGTCCTCCGGGAGAGCTCCAGGTCCGAGAGGGCGGGGTACTTGACGAAGGCGTGTAGGGCCAGCTTATCCTTCTCTGTGAGCTTGACGGAATCCTCAGAGATCTCCTCCTCGTGGGGTGGCTCCGCGAGAAGGTCATTTCTGCTGAGGCTGAAGGTGTTGTCGACGGCCAGGGCGGAATCCCAGGAGACCCGGGTAAGCGAGAAGGGGTAATGACAGCATCGGATATCCTCAAGAAACCCCGCGTCCTTGTAGTCGTCCATGACGGGATCGAATACTCTCTTGAAGTCGGTGAAGCTCTTGGAATAGACCATGGAGACGGAGTCGGAGTCTGTGGCAGAGTGGAATACGCAGTGGGGATGGTTCACCCACTCCTTAAACCCCAGCTTCTTATTCCTAGCCTCCACGGGAGCGTTTGGATTGTAGCTGGCGAAGACCGCGGTCATCATCTCCGCCCCCACACCCGTCCCTGAGGGGACGTTTAAAAGTTGGACCATCTCCCATTCCCTGAACTTTCTCTTGCTCTTGAATATCGTCGATCGATCCACCCCAATCTTTGAGGCGAGATCGATATCGCTGAGCCCCGGATACCGCGCAAGCCCGTAAAGGACCAGCTTCTCTTTTGACGTAAGTTTCAGCGGCATTTGTCTTGCATCTACATTTTTTACTATTAATAGATTGCCTTTTTCGCATTTTGAATTGAATACTGCTACATATAAGCGGGATCAAGATTACATTTTTAGCAGAAAACGAACGGAGAAGGTTGCCGCGACGGAAGGGTCTTCACGTCAGATCTCTCACTCGAACCTTCTCTCGAACAAGAAAAGGCGAATCGTGCCCCGGAACCACCAGATCTGCGACCTCTATGATCCTTCCCATGCTCTTCATGGACAGATGCCTGTCCACGTGGATGCGGGGTGGGACCCCTTTCAGGTAGTTTCCCATCAACGGGATGGCGTCTCCCGTCATGACGATCCGCCTTGAGGACTCACAGACGACGGATATGCTCTCCAGGGTGTGGCCAGGAGTCTCCATAATCCAGACGCCGGGGGCTACGACATCTCCCTCCTTAAGCTTCCCCTCGCCCTTTCCCGAGAGAACTCGGGCTCGTTTGAAGAGGCCATTATTCCCTGTGTGGTCGACGTGATCGTGAGTGTTGATGACGAGGTCCACCTCCTCGGGAGAGAGGCCGAAGCTCGACAGCCGCTCCGTTAAAAGATCCGCCTCGTCCTCAGATCCCGTATCGACGACGATCTTTTTGGACCCGGCGATGATGAGGGTCACCGATGATCGGGCGTCCAGGATCCGCCCTTCATCGTCCCTCTCGAGGTGGCCTGGCTTCAGCAAGAAGGCGCGGGGCCTGGTTTCAGAACTCATCTCTCCGATCCCATCTCTTCTTTCTCTGAAACTTCGACGGTGTTCTTCAGTCCAGGAGGGGCTCGAGCTTCAAAAGGAGCCGGTCCACCTGCCCGACGGCGGTCCCTATGTAATGTTGGGGGTCGAGGAGCCGGCCGATCTCTTCGTCGGATAGGTGACCGGCCACCGTTTCCTCCTGGGCCAGGACCTCTGCGAGGGTTACCCCCTCCTCGACGGCCCTCATGGAGGAACTTCTCATGATCTCGTGGGCCTTCTGCCGTCCGACGCCCCGTTTTGCCAGCTCCACCATCACCGACTCCGCCATGTTCAGGCCCGATAGGAGGTTGAGGTTCTTCTCGACCTGGTCGAGATTTATCGAGAGCCCCTCCAGGATCCGAGCAGTGAGGGCCAGGAGGTGGTCGGTGAAGATGAAGGCCTCGGGGAAGAGGATCCTCTCGCAGCTGGAGTTGGTGAGGTCCCTCTCATCCCAGAGGGGAATGTTGGCGAAGGCCGGTTCGATCTGGGCCCGGACGATCCGGGCGAGGCCGCAAACCTGCTCGGACTTGATGGGGTTTCTCTTGTGGGGCATGGTGCTCGATCCCACCTGCCGCTTGCCGAAGACCTCAGCGACCTCAGCGATCTCGCTCCTCTGGAGGGTCCTGATCTCTACGCATATCTTGTCCAGGGTGGAGGCGACGAGCCCCATCCAGCAGATCATCTCGGCGTGCCTATCCCTCTGGACGACCTGGTTTGATACGTCCACCTCGCCGAGGTCCAGAAGATCCATCACCCGCTCCTGGATCTTCATGCCGTTGGCGCCGAAGGCCGCCTGGGTCCCGACGGCGCCGCTCATCTTCCCGACGGCGGCCCGGGGCAGAAGCTGCAGCAGCCGTTCGAGGTGGCGGGCCATCTCCGAGGCCCAGACCGCAAACCGCAGGCCATAGGTGGTGGGAACCCCGATCTGGCCGTGGGTCCTCCCGGCGCATACGAGATGCTTGTGCTCCTCGGCCCGGGCGAGGAGTACCCCAAGAACCCTCTTCACCTTCTTCTCCAAAATTTCAAGGGAGGCCTTGATCTGAAGCCCTGTCGCCGTGTCCAGGATGTCGTTAGAGGTTGCCCCCAGGTGGACCCATTCGCCTGCCCATTCGCAGGACTCGGCCAGGGCATGGACGACGGCCATCATGTCGTGGCCAATCTCGTCCTCGATCTCTTTCGCCCTCTCAGGGCTGGCCCTTCGAGCGGCCCTCTCGATGTCATCCGCGGCCCCCTCGGGAATCAGACCCAGCTCCTCCTCGGCCCGGGATAGGGCGGCCTCCACCCGGAAGAGACACTTGAACCTGTAATCCTCAGACCAGAGATCTTTCATCTCAGGATTTCCGTAACGAAACTCGATGGGATGGATCGCCATAATCAAATCTCCAGGAGGTGATTAGGGAGGGAATAAAAGGAGGTTTTGGTCCGCGGCAGGACCCTGTATAGCTGGCGCCGGGATTCTCATAAAACGTGGCTACTGCTTCGACATCGTTCTCCCGCAACCAGCCTTTAAGCTTCAAAAGGTCTGACGTCGGATGCATCATAGAAGAATATAAAAATAAGTTCTTCGAATCGAAAGTGATATGAGCAATCCGGTCGGGATTGTAGTCACTCCGTAAGGTTCAACGTCCAAAGGATGGAAACCGATCAATCTCAGTCCCACTATCGTTTGCCAAGGTCATTCTCGCATCGACCGGAGATGATAGTTTCCAATAAGATCAATAATGCAACCTGCAGGGGAACCCGGTACCGATTTCAAAGCCGGAGAGAAGAACAGGAGCTGTCACAAGCATGCAGGCTATAGTTCTCGCGGCGGGGGAGGGGGAGAGGATGCGGCCCCTCACCGTCTCCTATCCAAAGGCGATGCTTCCCGTCGGCGGAAAGCCCCTTCTGGAGCATCTTTTGGGAAGGGCGAAGGAGGCCGGGGTTGAGAGGTTCGTCATCGTCGTAGGCCACCAGAAAGAGAAGTTGATGGATCACTTTGGCGACGGTAGCGGCCTCGGGATCAAGATAGAGTACGTCGTCCAGGAGGAGAGGCTCGGAACCGGCCACGCCCTCCTTCGAGCCGGGGGCCTCGCCGAAGACCGGTTTCTGGCGATGAACGGCGACGTCCTCTGCGATGCAGACTCCCTGAGAAGGGTGATGGAGAGCAAGGGTCTCGCCGTCGCTGCGGCGAGGGTCGCGAACCCAGATCCCGAGAGGGACGAGATCCTGGAGGTGGAGGCGGGGGTTCTCAAATCGGTAGCCGAGCGGGGCAAGTCTCCCCCCTCCCACCTCATCTATGCCGGGATATGCCTTCTAGACAAAAGGATCTTCGAAGCTCTCAGAAGGATCCCCGCTTCCGGAGGGACAGGAAAGGAGGTGAGGGACCTGACGACTGGGCTACAGTCTCTTCTGGTCGATGGTGTTCAGATCGGGGTCGAGGAAGCTGAGAGCTGGATCGAGATCACTCTCCCTTGGGATGTCCTCAAAGCGAACGAGACCCTCATGCCCCCCGATACCCGCGGGATCCTAGGAGAGGTGGAGGCGAACGCGACCCTCTCTGGGGAGGTCGCCGTCGGGAAGGGGACAGTGATAAGGTCAGGCTCCTACGTGACAGGGCCGGTGGTGATCGGGGACGGCTGCGAGATTGGCCCAAACTGCCTCATCAGATATCATACTTCGATAGGAGACGGCGTTCGGATTGGAAACGGCGTCGTGATCGAGAACAGCACCATCATGGAGGGGACGGAAGTATCCCACCTCTGCTACCTCGGAGACAGCCTCATTGGACCCAGATGCCGCCTCGGCGTCGGGACGATCGTCGCCAACCGACGTCACGACGATGCCACAGTCAAATCTTACCTCAGAGGGACAAAGGCCGAAACCGGCAGGATGAGCCTAGGCGCCGTCCTCGGGGAGGGGGTCAAGACCGGCGCAGGATCGATCGTCTACCCCGGAACGGTGGTCGAGGCCGGTCGCTGGGGACGGCCGGGAGAGATCCTCTGGGGCTATCGCGAGGCCGAGAAGCACGAGCCCGAAGAGGGAGACAAGAACGAAGCGGACCCCTCCGAGAAGGGCGAGGTGGATGTGAAAAAGAAGATCAAGAACGCCATCGATGATAATCCCGTGACGGAGGGCGGGGGATCGGAGATGGCCTGAAGCTACTGGGTGATGATAATGGGAAAAAGAAGGAACCGACTGGCCTTCGAAGTGAGCCCCTACCTCCTGCAGCACGCGGAGAACCCCGTGGACTGGTGGCCTTGGGGAGAGGGGGCCTTCAGCAGGGCGAAGAGGGAAGAAAAGCCCGTCTTCCTATCGATAGGCTACTCCACATGCCACTGGTGTCACGTTATGGCCGCCGAGTCCTTCGAGGACGAGGAGGTGGCGAGGCTCCTGAACAGCACCTTCGTCTGCATCAAGGTAGACCGGGAGGAGAGGCCCGACCTCGACGCGATCTACATGGAGGTCAGCCAGATGATCACCGGCGGGGGCGGCTGGCCCCTGAATGTCATCCTCACCCCCGATAAGAAGCCCTTCTTCGCCGCCACCTACATACCGAAGGAGAGCAGGGGCGGGAGGATTGGGATGCTCGACCTCATCCCCAGAATCAGGCAACTCTGGAGGAACGAGAGGGAAGGGCTTCTGAACTCGGCGGAGGAGATCGCCGCCGCTCTCAAGGCCTCACCAGGGATCCCGGGGATGAAGCTTGACGAGTCCGCCATCAAGTCCGCATACCAGAACCTCGTCGCTCGCTTCGACGCCGCAAACGGTGGATTTGGAGGCGCGCCCAAGTTCCCCTCGCCCACCATCTTTCTGTTCCTCCTCCGGCACTGGCGGAGGACCGGCGAGGCCGGTGGGCTTGCGATGACCGAGATCACCCTCAAAGCCATGAGAAGGGGTGGGATCTTCGACCAGGTCGGCTACGGCTTTCACCGCTACTCCACCGATGCCGAGTGGCATCTTCCCCACTTCGAGAAGATGCTCTACGATCAGGCTATGATCGCCCTGGCCTTCCTGGAAGCGCACCAGGCGACCGGCGACGAGAAATACGGCCGGATCGCTTATGAGGTCTTCGACTATGTCCTCCGGGATCTGAGATCTCCCGAAGGTGGCTTCTATTCTGCAGAGAACGCCGACAGCGAGGGGGAGGAGGGGAAGTTCTACCTTTGGACCCGCGAGGAGGTCGGGTCCGTCCTCGACGGTGCGGAGGCGGATCTGGTGGCGAAGCTCTTCGACGTCAGAGGTGAGGGGAACTACAGAGAGGAGGCCACAGGCAGGCTCATCGGCAAGAATGTCCTCCATCTCAAGAGGCCCCTCGTGGATGGTGCTAGAGAGATGGAGATCCCAGAACCCGAGCTGAAGGAGCTGGAAGCCGCCCGCCAGAAGCTATTTTCGGCGAGGGAGGGGAGGGTTCGGCCATCAAAGGACGACAAGGTGCTCGCCGACTGGAACGGCCTGATGGTCGCATCCCTTGCCCGGGGCGCCCAAGTCCTCGACGATGAGGAGCTGGAGGAGGCAGCATCCCGGGCCGCAGACTTCGTCCTGGCAAAGATGAGGGACGGGGAGGGCCGGCTCCTTCACCGCTACCGGAAGGGCTCCTCCGGGATCCTTGGAAACCTGGACGACTACGCCTTTTTGATATGGGGTCTCATCGAGCTTTATGAGGCGGGATTCAAGACAAAATACCTCAGGGCTGCCCTGGACCTGGCCCGGGATCTAGTGAGCCGATTCGAGGACGACGAGGATGGAGGATTTTACTTCACCCCCGTGGACGGCGAGGATCTAATCCTCCGCAAAAAGGACGGTCACGACGGTGCGCTCCCTTCAGGAAACGCCGTCGCCGTCCTGGACCTTTTGAGGCTCTCCAGGATGACCGGTGATTCGAAGCTCCAAGAGGTCGCCTCAAGGGCCTTCGACGCCTTCGCCGCTCAGGCGAGGGGGGTTCCCGGTGCCCACCTTCACCTCCTGTCGGCCCTGGACTTCGCCCTGGGACCGACCTCAGAGGTGGTGGTCACGGGACGAGCGGGGTCTCAGGATACCAAAAAAATGCTGAGGGCCCTGAGGTCGAAGTTTCTGCCAAGATCGGTGGTCCTCCTCAGATCGCAGGGCTGGGACCCGGAGATCGCCGGGATCGCCGAGTTTACAGAGAAGATGGCGATGGTGGACGGGAAGGCAACGGCCTATGTATGCTCAGGAGAGGTCTGCACGTCTCCGACGACGGACCCTGCGGAGATGCTTTTGAGGCTCGATTCTGCCGCCGGAGGCACTTAGAACAAAAATCCGGGTGACCTTTAGGCTATGAAAAGCTTATTAAATGGTAGGTCAAATTAGTGGGTGGCAGTGGGGTGAAAACTGCCCAACGGTGTCCGAGGACTCCGATGTCGAGACGGCAGCTACAGATGAAGCAGTAGCTGCTGATGAGGCGGCGGTCGCAGATGCCAAGGCCCTCGAAGGGTCCTGGATTCTCAACCTCGACGACGCCCAGATATCGATGGTAATCTACCAGTCCGGAAGCCTCCTTTTCGGCGCTGCCAACTCCGAAGCAACGAACCCCTGGAACGGCGTGGTCTCGGGATCGGCGGATGAAGGCGAGGTCGAGCTTGAGATTCTCTCCATCCGGGGCGGCGTCCTCGTCTCGACCCTGATCCGAGGCATCGCCACCGAAGGCACCCTAACGGGAAGCTTCGTCCAATCCGATAGCGAGGGCAAGGTCAACGAGGGAAACGTCATGGGCTTTTTGACCAGCCCCGACACTTCGGGGTATGAGCCCGCCAACGTGCCTGAAGAGACAACCTCCACGGTATCCCCCGCGGCCCAGGCCCCGGAGGTGCAGACCGCTGCGACGACTCCGGCCGAGGAAACGACCAACGAGAGTGGGAGGAGGGTGCCCGTGGACGTGACCGCCTACAGCGAGAGATATATCGCCCCCGGAGCAGGTGCTCCTATGCCGCTATAGGCCCCTTTAGGCCCTCTGGTGGAGTTTGCGATCTCGATGGATCGATCCGCAAATTTCATACCATTTTTTATCCGATCCGTATTCGCATCTCCTTCACGGCATCGAAGTTTCTCCGAAAGGATTTTAATCACCATCCACCTATAAAAGAACATGAGACGAATTTTGCCGGTTCTTCTGCTGGTGCTGATGGCTGGCCAGGCTGAGGCATCGGTCTTCTTCAAGATAGTGGAGGTTCCGACCGTTTACGTGAGCCCCGAAGGCGAAGCGAGCTTCACCATCTTCGTCGAGAACCTGGGGAGCAAAAGCACCTATGCGGGCCTCAAGTTCAGGAACATCCCCGAAGGGCTATCGATAGTCGGTCCCCGATGCACAAAATGGGTAGATTCCGGGACGACGCTGGAGTTCGACTGTCAGCTCTCGGTGGAGGCGGGGGACATTTCGCCGGGAAGCTACTCCTTTGAAGTCGGGATCGTGGCCACAGGCGCTCCGCCGGAGTGGACCGAGGTGGAGGTGATCGTGAGCGACGATGTTGCCCCGAGAATCGAGGAGGCCGAAGGTGCCGATTCTGCTGAGCCCGAAGAGTACCCGCCCTGCCCCGTGGTTAGAGATGTGGGGGGAACAGACGAGGAATCTGTACCTGGGGAGGGTGAGGAGGAGACGCCGGGATTTGGGGGCGGCGCTGCCCTGGGAGCTTTGGCCCTGATCTTCATCTCGGAGAGGATAAGGAGAAGGTAGCGGTCACTTTATCCGTCCCTCCATCTCCCAGCCCAGCATCTCCTTTATAACGAGGTAGCTCATCTCCGGCGGGATCGCACCGACCTCGGTGCAGATGACGTCGATGTACTGGTGGGGAGTGACGTCGAAGGCGGGGTTTCTCACCCGGACGTGCTTGAACTCAGATATGCCGGGGTATACCTCCTCGGCCGCCCTCATCTCGATGGGGACTAGCTCGCCCATCATCGTCTCGGGGCTGAACTTGTAGGTCTCCGCCGCCACCATGAAGCTGGTCCTCGCCTCGTGGGCTGCGAGGGCGATCTGGGAGGTCCCGATCTTGTTGACGAGGGAGCCATTGGCGGTTATCACGTCGGCGCCGACGATAACCTCGTCGACCTCGTTGATGACAGTCCTGACGGCAGAGTCGACGACGAGCTCCGTTGTGATCCCCCAGCCGTCGAGGGTCTTTATCGTCAGGTGGCCCTGATACCGGGGCCGCGACTCGGTGGCGATGACTTTGATATCCTTGCCAGCGTCGAAGGCGGTCTTGATGATGGAGAGGGCCACCGAGGAGTTGCAGTGGGTGAGGATCACATCCCCGTCCCGGACCCGTCGGCTTCCGATCTCTCCGATCCTCTCCACGGCCAAAAGCGACCGTTCGACGAAGTCGTCGGCGTTTTCGGCCAGGGATCTCCGGGCTGATTCCAGGTCGTCCCCCCGGCGGCGCATCACCATCCTGATGGCGTTGGCTAGCGATACCGCTGTGGGCCTCGTATTGAGCAAAATATCGGCGGCCTGTCCTACCTCGGCGTTGAACTCAGCGAGGTCCGAGGGCTCGATTGAGAGGGCGAACTCCTTCAACGCCCTGGCTGCAGCCCTCCCGATGAGGGCTGCCCCTCGAATCTCCATAGACCTGATCTTCTCGGCCGTATCCAGCAGATCTTCCATTGGGCTCTTCATATCATGGTCTTCCCGGATCAGGACGAGCCGATGATCTTCGCGAGCTTTGCCACCCTCTCGCCGAGCTTTCGGCAGCCAATCAGGGCCTGGGCGTCAGGCATCCCCACGGCGACGGCGCCGTAGTGGCCTCCGGTCTCGATGGGATCGCCGACGATGACCATCCCATGGATCAGCATCCCCTCGATCATCGAGATCAGGGTCGTCTCGTTCCCGCCCGAGAGGCTCCCTGAGGAGGTGAAGGTCGCGCCGACCTTGTTCTCCAGCTTGCCCCGGATCCGGACCGACCTGTCGATGAAGCTCTTCATCTCACCGGAGAGGGTCCCAAAGTAGGTGGGGGCCCCGAAGACGATTCCGTCGGCTCCAGTCAGATCCTCCAAAGTCGCCTCTTCGACCTTCTTGATGGCCACATCAGCACCACCGCTCTTCGCCCCCTCTGCTACGGCCTCGGCCATCCTGGCGGTGTTCCCGCTTCGGGAATGATAGACTACCAGCAATTTTGTCAAAAGTTTCACCTCAGTTTATTATCAACTCAGAACTCGATTCGGATTATATCTTCGGCCTCCACTCGTAAAGTTCCTTTGATCCAAATCCAGCTCACCCCAGGCCGCAACCTCACCACCCCGTGCTCACTCGCTCATCCTCACAGCCGTCAAGGCTCGCCTCTCCTCAAGATAATCCTATCGCCATCCTCGATCCCGAAAAATATGTCGAGCCCTCGGACCACCTTTCCGATGTGATTGACCGCCGAGTAGGGCTGGGAGCTGCCATAAAAGATGCAGAAGGCCGAGCCTGGAGTCCAGTAGGATACGTCGCCAGCCTCCGCCTGCGGCGAAGGGTTCTCA
>LGFT01000091.1 GCA_001509375.1 Methanothrix harundinacea
CCATCGGAAAGGACATGTTCAGGCACGCTGCAAACCGCGAGGCCCGGATCGCCTGGGATAACGCCTTCGGCGAAGAGGGGACGAAAGATAAGGAGAAGGAGAAAAAGAAGGAGAAGGTCGACCGCCACGCCGTCCCCCACGCCGTCTTCACCTACCCTCAGGTGGGGGCGGTGGGGATGACCGAGGCGGAGGCAAAAGCCGCCGGTTACAAGATCCTGGTGGGAAGGGCGAAGTACAGAGACGTAGCCAAGGGGTACGCCATGGCCGAGGAGGAGAGCCTGGTGAAGGTGATCGTCAATAGGAACGACGGCCGGATTCTGGGGTGCTCCATCGCAGGCTCCGAGGCCGCTGACCTCGCCCAGCAGGTCGTCTACTTGATGAACGCCGGAGATCAGGACTACGGGCCGATGGCAAGGTCGATGGTGATCCACCCGGCTCTCAGCGAGGTGGTGGCCCGGGCCTTCGCTAACCTGATGCCCCCGAAAGAGGACATAGTCAAATGAACGAGTTCATGGCCATCGCCCTGGAGGAGGCGATGGAGGGGATCGAGAACGACGACGGCGGCCCCTTCGGCGCGGTCATCGTCCAAGACGGCGTCCCATGTGCTTTGCCGCTATATTCTGGGCGAGGATCAAGAAGCTCGTCTACGGGACCGTGAGGGAGGACGTGGCCGAGATCGGCTTTGACGACAGCCTCATCTACGACGTCATAAAGGGCGAAGCGGAATTGGAGCAGATGGAGCTGGTGAACATGGACCGGGAGGGGTGCCGGGCGGTTCTGGTGGAATGGAGGGGAAAGCCGGGGAGGAGGATGTACTGAATAGGGGATTTTTATTACTTCGGGAGCGCGGAGGGTCACGAATACCCCGACCTTTAGGTCGGGGATGAAGTGAACCCTCGCCCGTTTTTCGTGCACTCTTAAACCGATAAACATTGGTGACTGCACAGGGAAAAACAAAAGCAGAGTTTCAATCGTGCAGATCAAGGGAATCTGGGCAACGAAGACTCGATGATTTCTGAAATCCCAAAAACCGACTGCACGCAATTTGATTTTGAATATTTTATCACAGATTGAGCAAAAAATTTAAAAGTATGATCTTTGCGTATTCCCATATCAGAGACTTAGGCTGACGCCTTAGGTCGAAATCTCTTCAGCGGAGGCAACTTCGGCAGCGATATTTTTAGCGGCTTCTGCAGAAAGTACGTTTCCAAGGCGATCTGTCCACTTATCCACAGGCGGATAACCTGGTTCGTAGAAGTAATGGTGCGTGCATGCGTAATCGCCAGGGGGCATGCTGCTGCCAATCCTATAACCTACACTGTAAAAGCCAGGAGACGCACGCTTCCAACCTCCAGTATACCAAGAGCCGTATTCAGGCACATAAAGATATCCACACACCCAGATCTCGTCAATCATAGGGCCCACGATGTATGAAGTGTGGGTCGAATCTCCGGAGTTAAGTTGCGTATCTCCGTAACACGTTGTTTCACCGATGCTTCCAAGTTTTATTGCCTGTTCTACGTCTTCACCTATACTAGGACCAATTACCAGTCCTATCAGCAATGCTGCAGCCAGAGCTGTCTTTATTGCCATTCTTTTCATGTTCTTTCACCCCCACTTAAAGTGCTTCCAATCGAAGCACAAGCATTAATACTAATCCAAACTTAATAGAACTGTCGAAAATGTTCACATTTTCGGAACAACAACGAAATATTTAAATACGGGTTCTTTGATCTCACACATGGGGGTTATTATGCTAAACGACAGATACCATAAATATGTTTATGGACTTGCGATAGCGATCGTCTTGCCGGTGGGATTTGCCCAGGCAGCAACGATCACCGTAGGTCTTGGAGAGAGTATACAAGAAGCCATAGACGCGGCCGAACCTGGCGACACCATCAAGGTGCAAAGCGGCATTTATCTAGAAAATGTGAACGTGACCAAGCAGCTCACGCTAGTTGGACTGGACACTGGGAGCGGGATGCCTATTGTGGACGCCGGCGGCAACGGCAACGCGATAACTCTATCGGTCGACGGAATTTTCCTCGAAGGCTTCGAGGCGACGAACGCAAGCGCCGGCCTAGCAGGAACGGGGAAGTATGTATTCTTGGAATTGCCGGTGGATGAGGAAAGAAACGTTGGCTCAAAAGATGTACCTCCATCGGGCGAGGAGGGATCTTCACATGAAGTGATACCTAGACCTCTGGCAACTTTACCTCCGTTGGACGGTGAATTTGTGCCATCGAAGCCACCGAAGACTCAAATTCACGGAAAGGCAGGGATCATGATAGGATCGAATGGCAATATGGTCGTAGGTAACAGCGTCAGGGAAAATGACTACGGTATTTTGCTGATCTCCTCCAGCAACAACACCATCAGAGGAAACAAGGTCACCAACAGCCAAAATGGCGGCATCGACCTGAAATCTTCCAGCTACAACTTCATCGAAGACAACAATGTAGCCCACAACCTCAGAGGCATCGGCCTCCAAAACTCTGACCATAACACCCTCACAGATAACAACGCCAGCAACAGCATAACCATGATGGGCAGCGGAATCGAGTTATCACAGTCGCAGAACAACATCTTGAGGAACAACTCGATGGTGGGAAGCGCGATAAACTTTATATGCTCCGGTGCCGACCTATACTACAACGACGTTGACGTCAGCAACTTGGTAGATGGGAGATTGATTTACGTCTTGAGAAACGTATCTGGCGCGATCATAGATTCTTCATCGAACGCAGGCACAGTCTGCTGCTTCGACTGCGAGAACGTCACCATAAAAGACTCCCTTCTCGATAACAACTTCTGCGGCATCTTTCTATACAATACGAACGGCTCAACTGTAGAGAACAACAGCGCCAGCGAGAACGAGGAGGGCATAAGCATTATCGGAGGTTGTGACAACCTCATTGAGAGTAATTACGTGAACAATAACCTATTCGACGGCATAAAGCTGGAATCCTCCGATGATAACGCGATTATAGGAAATGAAATTGTCAACAATGGATTAGATGGCATAATCCTGAGCGATTCCGACAACAACACCGTCACCAGGAACAACGCCAGCAACAACGAGAATGGCATCTCTCTTGTAGGTTCAAACGAAAACGAGATCTACTTGAACGATTTCAGGAACAATATCAAGAACAACGCCATTTCTGCGACTTCTCTTTCCGATCCCGACAACAAAAACCTGACCAATTTCTGGAACTCGACCGAACCGATAACGTATCGATATAACGGCTCCGGCTTTGTCGGCTACATGGGCAACTATTGGAGTGGTCACGAAGGGGTAGACGCAGACGGAGATGGTCTTGGAGACGAGCCTTACGTCATGGATGGCATCATGGACAACCTGTATTGTATCACGGATGGTGGCGCCGTAGTAGATCTGAGTGAAGCTTTTGCCGCAGTTCCGAGCGAAGATGAGCAGCCGCTGATGGAACCTTTGGAGCGATACACCATAACCGAAGCAGCAGAAAATTTACCGTAAAGGGTCCCCCATCTACGGATAAGTTTTAATACATTTTTATAATTCGGACATTAAATTTATATATAATGTTTCTATCGAGATAATTAATCGTTCCCCCTCTTTCGTTAGATCATAATAGACCCATTTACGCTCTTCATTATTTTTTCTAATCAGATGTAAACTTGTTAGTACGATTAGATTTCTATGGACTGTTGATTTTGGAACATCGAGTTTTTTTGACATCTCAGTTAAAGTCATGCGCCTCGAAACGAGCATTTCGAGAATAGAGATTCTCGTATCTGAGGCCAACACTTTAGAGACTTTATGACTCGTCTTGGATCTATCATAAGGTGAACTCGCCCATAATTTCCATTTTCTTTTTGTGTTTTTTCTGCTCATGCCAATACATCCATAAGTTGGACCTCAATAGATGGCAACACTTAGATGGAATAAAATGATAGTTTTCAGCTGAATATAAGATCGGGTTTATATGAAACGTTTACTTATTCATAATTTGTTAGCTGAACGTTATCTTGGGTTTATATGAATCGAAAGTAATTACTCGTGTACCCCAAAATCAGTCTGATGGTATTGGTTTCAGGTGCTTAGGATAATCTGACTACAAACTCGTGCCAAAGTCAAACTGGTGGCGGCGCATCCCGCAGCAAGCAGCGGGGTATTCGAATAAAATAGAAAATGACATCATCTGGCCACGTTCTCCACACGTTGTGTTATCTATTGCCGCTGCGATGAAATAATATATTTTCTAAAATAATAAATTGGGTGGTCGAGGGGTGAGTAGTTACCTGAATTAATATGTGTTGACTTCAGGTATGTTTTCTAAATCTCTTCAGATGACCCTCAAAATATGGCCTGCGGCCAAATCCGACCTCTCTCCAATTTCGCTTCGCAGTCGGCGGAAATCCTGATATATAAACACGCGGCAAAAAGCCGTTCATGGTCGATCCGTACGTCCACGGCTACCACCCGAGGGAGAGCACCCGGCTCCTGGACCAGGCCGCCACCCTCGTCGACCTCCTCCACTCCGACACCTCCTACCCGCCGGGATCTCTCGTCCTGGAGGCGGGCTGCGGCGTCGGAGCCCAGACCGTCCCCCTCGCCAAAAATAGCCCAGGGACGAAGATAATCTCCCTCGACATCTCCCGATCCTCCGCCGCCGAGGCGAAGAGGAAGGCCGAGGAGGAGGGCCTCGCAAACGTCCGGGTCCTCCAGGGGGACATCTTCCACCTCCCCTTCCCGAAGGGAACCTTCGACCACCTCTTCGTTTGCTTCGTTCTGGAGCACCTGCCGAGGCCCGTCGAGGCGCTCTTGATCCTCAAGGAGTTCATAAAGCCCGGAGGGACGATCACGGCGATAGAGGGCGACCACGGCTCCACATACTTCCACCCCGACAGCCTCGCCGCCCGGAAGGTGATCGGCTGCCAGGTGAGGCTCCAGGAGCGGGCGGGCGGAAACGCCATGATCGGCCGGGAGCTTTACCCCCTCCTCACCCGGGCCGGATTCGCCGATGTCTCC
>LGFT01000037.1 GCA_001509375.1 Methanothrix harundinacea
GGCGGCTTCGACGGCAGAAACATCTGCAACATAGGTAGCTGCGTCTCCAACGCCCACATCCACGGAGCCGCCATCAAGGTCGCTACCATCTTTGCCGGGAGGAACGAGCGTGCTAACTACGACGACATCGCCGACTACATCCTCAGCAAGGTGGGCGCCTGCGGCGTCGCCTGGGGAGCTATGTCCCAGAAGGCCGCCTCCATCGCCACCGGTTTCAACAGGCTTGGCGTCCCCGCCGTCGTCCAGCCCCACAGCGTCATGTACAGGAGAGCCTTCCTGGGCAGGACCGACAAGAAGGAGGACTGGGAGATCATCGACGCCCGGGACGGCTCGAGGGTTTACTGCGAGCCCGCGCCAGAGCACCTCCTCTACGTCGCCGAGACTGTCGAAGAGTGCATGCTCATGATGGCTAAGCTCTGCTTCAGGCCCAGTGACAACAGCCAGGGCAGGATGATCAAGCTGACCCACTACTGCGACATCTGCATGAAGTACTTCGGTTGCATGCCCCCGGACTGGCCGATCTACGTCCGGCACGCCTCAGACCTCCCCCTCAAGTGGAAGGAGGATATGATGAAGGAGCTGGAGTCGAAGTACGGCTGGGAGATCGACTGGAAGAGGGCCTACAACACCAAGGTCATAGGGGCCATCATCAAGAAGGCGAAGAGACCTCTCCTCGTCGTTGGAGCTGAGTTCTTCGAGGACCCCGTGATGTTCGACAAGGCGATCGAGATCGGGAAGACCGGCGTTCCCATAGCGGCCACCGCCCATTCCATCAAGGGCTTCATCGAGAGGGGTTACACAGAGAACGTCACCATGATCGGACTTCACCCTCTGACCAACTACCTCCGGTTCAAGGACTGGCAGGGGCTGGACGGTCAGGGGCAGTACGACGTGGTGATCTTCATGGGGATCTTTTACAAGTTCGCCAGCGCCATGTTCTCTGCGCTCAAGAACTTCAACCGGGACATCAAGAGGGTCTCCATCGACCGATACTACCACGTCAACGCCGACATGACCTTCGGAAACCTGGCATTCGATCCCGAACAGTATCACGAGGCGGTAGACGAGGTAATCGCAGCGCTGAAGAAGGTGGGCGAAGATGGGCGGGGTCAAGACCGGCGGGCTCGCCGGAAGATCCCGTACCCGGGCTTCGGCTCAAAATCGGCCAGGAACGACGGACCAATGATATGGAGGGTGATAGGCTTGACCTCCTTTGCCCTCTGGTTTGCTAGCGCATACTCTGAACTGGCAACATAAAATGGGTTACGGTCTCTTGACCTCCTTCGCCCTCACTCCGACTTCCATGCATCAGTATCGAAGCTTACGAGATCTCACCTCCTGGTGAAGGATCAATTGGGTCTATTTTGACTTCCTCAAGAGTCTGCAGATCGGCGAGGCTGATGGAGATGGCGTCCAGATTCTGTTATGATGTGGCGAACAGCCGAAAAGGACGCCTTAATTGCGCAAATTTTATTCTGGGCACAATCTTCTACGAAGGAGTTTTTAGAAATGGCAGAAGAAATCGAACTGGACATGTCCCCCATGTACGAGGGGGAGCGGATCAGGAAAGGCGACATCTGGGTTGAGATGGGCGGTCCCAAAGTCAAGGTGGCCGGCGAGCTGATCGAGAAGGACCTGGAGTCGATCATCGAGAGGCGTAACCACGCCCTTCTCTCGTACGTCCATGGCCTGATGCACCTTAACCAGAGGGACGCGATCTGGATGCGAGCTGGCCTCGACCTGAAGAAGGCTGGAGTCACCTCCTTTGAACAGATCTTCAAGAACGTGATGAACCTCTACAAGGCCGAGATGCCGTTCATCGAGAAGATGGAGGCGATCATTCTGACCTCTCCCGAAGAGGTTGCTGCAGGCCTCGGGGAGGCTCACACAGCTTATCACGCGAGGGACGAGCGTGCCAAGGGTCTCCACGACGAGGAGGTCGACGTCTTCTACGGCTGCACATTGTGCCAGGCCTTCGCCCCGACGAGCGCCTGCTGCGTTACCCCTGACAGGCCTTCGTTGTGCGGAGCCATCACCTGGTTCGACGGCCGGGCCGCGGCCAAGGTGGACCCTGAAGGTCCCCAGTTCCCGATCGCGAAAGAGGGCGTCATCGATGAGATCGCCGGCGAGTACGAGTCGGTGAACGAGATGGCGGCCTCGAGGTCCGGCGGCGAGTACGACAGGATGGCGTTGTACACGTTCTTCGACGCGCCCCACACCTCCTGCGGCTGTTTCGAGACGATTGGTTTCTACATGCCCGAGGTTGACGGTATCGGCATCGTTGATCGCGACTTCAGGAACCCGACCCCCAACGGTCTTCCCTTCTCCACCATGGCAGGTCAGGCCGGCGGCGGCAAGCAGGTAGTAGGTTTCCTGGGCATGGGCATCCTCTACTACTTCTCGCCCAAGTTCCTTCAGGCCGACGGCGGCTGGAGACGTATCGTCTGGATGCCCAAGGAGCTCAAGGAGCGGATCAAGGAGGGTATCGACGCCGAGATGCTCGACAAGATCGCGACCGAAGAGGACGCTGCAGATCTCGCTGCCCTGAAGGCCTTCCTGCTGAAGGTCGACCACCCCGTCGTCGACGGTGTGGAGAGGAAGGTCGACGGCAAGCAGGTCTCCGACGGCTGGAAGGTCGAGGACCCCTCCGAGTTCGAGGACGCTGTCATCTCTTTCATAGAGGAGACGGGCGGAGACATCGATGTCGAGGCCATCAAGGCGAAGCTGAACATGAGCGAGGGCCAGTTCATGCAGGTCGTCGAGTACCTGCAGGACGAGGGCATACTGGAGTAAGAATTTATAGTATCTTCGGATGGAGTCGGTAGTGGTTTAGAAAAGGAGGAAATAAGATGGCGTTTTACACCCTTGGTCTCACCTTTTGGATAGTGATCGCCCTTACCGTTGTGGTATTGGGATTCTGGATCTATGGCCTCTACTTTAACTTTAAGAAGTGGGGGATGGGGTCCACCGGTTATCAGGATGAGCTGCGACACAGCTTCTGGCTTTTTATAGCAACATGGATTCATCAGGCTTTCAAAGATGGCATCTGGGTATTCGTAAAGACCCTCATCCTCGACGTGCTGCTCCTCAGACGGACCCTTAGAAGGAGCCCCGTGAGATGGGTCATGCACATGACGATATTCTACGGGTTTTTGACCCTTGCCGCCCTCTCGGGCCTCGGCCTCTTCATGGATATAATCGAGCACTTCAACGTCTTGGGCCTGGCCCACCAGGCTGAGATGGTTAAGGGATGGATGGAGCTTCCCTTCGACATCTTCGGCTATCTCCTCCTCTTCGGAGCCACCATTGGGGTCTTAAGAAGGATCTTCCTCAGGGAGGTCAGATCCCGGACCTCAGCCTACGACGTGGTCCTCCTGGGCGGAGTATTTCTGATCACCATCACCGGATTCTACGCGGAGTGGCTGCGGGGCAACTCCTTCCTCGTCGGAGATGCCTTCGCATACCCGGTATATGCCCCCCACTTCTCCCTGCTCCACACGATCCTGGCGCTGGTGCTCTTCGTCGCGATCCTTCCCTACAGCAAGTACATGCACGTAATAGCTGCTCCACTGACGATTCTCGCAAACAGAGGAGGCGAATAAGATGGCAGAAGATAAAAAAAGTCCAGCAGGGAAGCCCCTCCTATCAGGATTTCTCATGTCCACCCAGCTCATGGAGCTGGATGGATGCACCCGATGTCAGGAGTGCATGAAGTGGTGTCCCACCTACGATGTGTACAAGGACCGGCCCGAGATCACCCCCATGTACAAGATCGCCAAGTTCAGGGAGCTCCTCGGAAGTCAGCATGGCCTCCGGGCGAAGCTCTTCGGAGCCAAACCCCTGAATGAGGATGAGGTCAACCAGTTCATGGACGACACCTACATGTGCACCACCTGTGGCGTCTGTGGCACCGTCTGCGAGTCGGGAATCAACACCGTAGAGCTGTGGGAGGCCATAAGGCCCAACCTGGTTAAGAGAGGAAACGGACCCTGGGGCAAGCAGTCCTTCTTCCCCATGCTTCTCGGAAAGGACAGAAACCCCTACCAGGCAAAGCAAGAAGATCGACTCTGCTTCGTTCCAGACGACGCCGAGGTTCTCGACTCGGCGAAGATCGCCTACTTCGCCGGCTGCACCGCGGCCTATCGTCAGCAGGCTCTGGGCGTGGCGACGGTCAGGATTCTCAACGCCCTGGATATACCCTTCTGCATGCTGGGCAAGGACGAATGGTGCTGCTCCTCGGCCCTGGTCAGGACCGGCCAGCGCGACGTGATGAGAGACCACGCTGTCCACAACGTCGACGCCATCAAGGACAGAGGCGTCGAGACCGTGGTCTACGCATGCGCAGGCTGTTTGAGGACCGCCACCATCGACTGGCCGAGGTGGTACGAGGGTTACATCCCCTACAAGAACGTCCCCCTGGCGGTCTACCTGAGGGAGAAGATCCAAAATGGCGAGGTGGAGTGGAAGAGGGCCTTAAACGACCTGAACGTCACCTTCCACGACCCCTGCCACTCCGGAAGGCACCTGATGCACGTCAATGGCAGGGACTGGGCCTTCGAGGCGCCCAGGGACGTCTACAACTCGATCCCCGGCCTCAACTACAAGGAGATGACCCGCTCCCGGGAGTTTCAGAGGTGCTGCGGAGCCGGTGGCGGCGTCAAGGCAGGACAGCCTGATCTAGCCCTGGGCTGTGCCACGGCGAGGGTCAATGATGGCCTGGCCGTGAACGCCGACGTTATCTCCAGCACCTGCCCCTTCTGCAGGCGCAACATCATGGACGGCAGAAACGCGATGAAATCGGAGGTGAAGGTCGCAGATCAGGTCGAGCTGATGGCAGCCGCCATGGGCCTCGATGTGACCATCCCCGACAACCCCTACATGGAATACCAGGAGCAGGACGAGATCCTCTGCAAGGGCGAGGTCTGCCAGCTGGAGGAAGTCGCCGAGACGAAAGCACAAGACGTGGATGCCTATTAAAAAAGGGCACCATCTCTTTTCCTATTTTTCCTCAAAAAATTAAAAACGTTTGACGGGCTTGTGACTCTTTTTAGCCCAGCACCTTTTCCATCTTGACGGTTACAACGCTTCCAAGGGCGATGGGCACGGATTCTCTGATCTCTCCAGGGATGGTGATCCGCCCTTCTTCGTCCACCCGGCTTGAAAAGTCGAACTTGTCTACGAGTTCCTCTATCCTCTCTACGGGCCTGTTCTCCGAGTCCAGAACATGCCTGAGCCTGATGGAGACTACATCGCCAGAGTCGATCCCAGCAGAGCTTCTGATGACTCCTGGGATGGTGATCCGCCCTTCTGCGTCCACCTTGTCCAGGAACTCATACTTGTAGGCGGGCTCCTTTTTCTCCTCCATCAATACATGCTCTACGCTGGCAGAGACTGTAAAGCCAGGAGATATGCCTGAAGATTTAACTATCATCTCGGGAATCCTGACGAAGCCCTCACCGTCGACCTGATCCGTAAACTCAAAATTTTCCGGCATCTTTGGCTGGATTTCGATGGACCTGTTCTCCTGGTCCATGATGGGCCTCATCTTGATGGTGACTATGCTGTCCGCGAGAGCACCGGAAGCCTTCTGCAGATCTGTAGGTATTCTGATCCTGCATTCGCCGTCGACTTCCGCCTCAAATTTGAACTTTTCCGCTTCGCTCATAATTGTACTTTAGTGGCTGATGTGTATTTAAAATTTGCATCAGGCTGGATCAATGGTAAAGGATGCGATCTCGGGAATCGAGGTCACATCACGGGCCGTGCGTAGATCGTGTCTCTGGTGTAGCTGATGACTTGGAGATCTCTTCTCTTGGGGGCTTCCTCGACGGGGGCTGCCATTGTCTCCTCTTCGAAATCCGAGATTCCTCCCGAAACGGCTGGAACGAAGGAGATGGGCTCTGAGGCGGCTGGCTCGTAGAGGGCAGTCTCGGGGGTCGTCATCGAGGCACTGAACGTACCTTTCCAACCCGCTCCGGTATCGTCGGAGCAGACGAAGGTTCCTGCTATGACGGCCGAATCGTTGGTGACGCCAGCCATTCTCGCGACCGTCAGGGGATGCTGTATCACCAAAACCTCCAGTTCGATGTTGCTTCCATCGAACTGGCCTGTCACCATCCCGTTCCAGGGTTCAGGGAATCCGCCGGTGCAGGCCCCCGAGATGGACGATCCGATCGTGAATAAAGCTGCCGTGAACTCCTCCAGGAGGAAGTCGCCTGAAGCCTGGTCCCTCTCGCATCTGAAGGCCCAGAGGCCCGAGAGGTCTGTATAGTTCCCGGATAGGGCCGGGCTTGTGACCGTCATCAGACATATCAGAGCTGCACAGATCAAGAGGGGATTTCTGATCATCTATTCTCCTTATAGGGCCCGGATTTATTAAAATTATCCCGATCTTGCGGAAAGGGTAAATTGACGGAGGACGACGAGACCTCGGGGTTTCATGACCACGATAAAAGATCCGATCCACGGTTACGTCAAGCTCGACGATATGGCCCGAGATCTTGCAGACACCCAAGAGATGCAGAGGCTTAGATGGATAAAGCAGCTGGGCCTCGCCAATCTCGTCTACCCCGGCGCCAATCACACGCGGTTTGAGCACAGCCTGGGAGCCTATCATCTCTCAGGTCTTCTGGCCCGGCATCTCGAGCTGGATGAGGACGACGCGACGGATATCAGGGCCGCAGCCCTCCTCCACGACGTTGGCCACGGCCCCCTCTCCCACGTCACCGAGAAGGTCCTCTCAGGCTTCCTCCGGGAGGAGCATGAGAACGTCTCCGACCGGCTGAAGAGGGGCGAGCTGGGGGATGCCTTGGCCGATTACGGGCTCAAACCCCACCGGATCCAGAGGCTTATAAGAGGAGAGACCCCTCTGGGCCAGATGGTGAGCGGCGAGGTGGACGTCGACAGGATGGACTACCTGACCCGCGACGCCCACTACACCGGCGTCGCCTATGGGGTCATCGATTATCAGAGGCTGATGGAGACGATGACCATGAGGGACGGCCACATAGCCCTGGAGGAGGGGGGGGTCCACGCCGCCGAGTCCCTTCTCGTATCGAGGCTCCTCATGTACCCGACGGTCTACTTCCACCACGTATCTAGAATCGCCCAGAAGATGCTGGATGTGGGCGTTCGCGTCATGGTCGAGGAGGGGGCCGATCCCCGGAAGATCCGGGATATGGACGATACCGAGCTCGTGGCCGCCATGATCTCAAGCGGTGGCTATCCTGGGGAGATCATAGGTCGGATCAGGTCGAGACACCTCTTCAAGAGAGCAGTCTACGTCGGCCGCGACCGGCTCGAGTCGCCGGGGATGATAGATCGAGGGCGCGAAGGGAGGATCGCCGAGGAGATCGCAGAGGTGGCGGGTATCGAACCGCTATACGTTCTGGTCGACAAGCCCGAACTTCCCAGAATCGCCGAGGGAAACATGGCCATCATCGGAGAAGACGGCGAGAAGAAGCCCCTCCGGGAGGTGTCCCCCCTGGTCACCATCATGGAGAGCGCCCACTTTGCGGCCTGGAGGCTCGGGGTCTACACCACCGAGGAGAACCGAGAGCGAGTGAAGAAGGCCGCCATGAGGCATCTGAAGGTCAGGCGTAACCCCGTCCAGCACACCTTCGAGGACATCTGAGTTCAAAGGCATAGTTCCGATTTTAGAGGTAGGTTCACGGATAACCTTTAAGTTTGTCCTGACTGAGGGAGAAGGGATGGTCGCCGTTGACAACAGGCTGATAGTCAAGACGGTTCAGTCGATGAACCAGCACCTCCCCGGAAGGAGAAAAAAGCTCGTAGAGCTTCTCAAAGAGGAGAAACCCGGGATCCGGGGCAAGGACAACACCTTTTACATCATGGACAGAAAGGAGCTGGACCTGATATCTGAGTCCTTGCCCCGCTACCTCTGGGACCGGATCAGGCTTCCTATTCTGATAGAGATGGCTCCCCAGTACGGAAGCGGCTCGGCCCGGGTACAGGGGGAGGCTGAATGCGAGCTGGTCAGAAAGCTCCTGAAGATCGACCGGGGAGACAGAAAGATGGTGATTATCTACATGCCGGAGATAAGGGAGCTGAGGCGAAAGCTCCCCACCACCAGCCAGTACGCTTTCGTTACGGCCCTCCGATGACGTTGCCCTCATTTTTATAGGATGACCACCAATTATGGTCTTTGAGGTGGTTTTGATCATGGCAGAGAAAGCTCTGACCGAGGCTGTCGGGCTCTTCGAGGAGAAGATGGCTCAAGGAAGGTACAAGGAGGCCGCGAAGATCAGGGAGGACCACTCCCTCCCTCTCGATATGCTCCGGGACGCCGTGACGAAGGAGTATTCGAGGGTCTTGGGCCTTGGTGAGTACTCTCTCGCCGCAGACCTAGCGAAGGAATACTCTCTTTCAGAGAAGCTGATCAGGGATGCAGCCTCCAGGTCTTTCCAAAGGAAGGTAGACGGCGAGCACTATAAGGCCGCGGCGGAGTACGCCAAGAAGTTCGGCCTCCCCCCTGAGATGATAAGGGAGGCGGCGGTCCAGGCCTTCGAGAAGAGCATGGACTATGGCCTCGCCAAGAACGCCGCCGAGATCGCGGTCTCTTTCGAGCTCCCCGACGATATGAGAATCAAGGCAGCCGAAAAGGCTTATTCGAAGTTCATGGACTCCGGCCTCTACCACAAGGCTCTGAAGACGGCCCAACAGTACGAGCTACCCGAGGAGCTGGTTCGAGAGGCGGAGACGAAGGCGAAAGGCCGCAGGTGATCCATGGAAAAGGTTCTTCTGACGACGGGCGGGTCCGACTCTTCTGGGGGCGCCGGAATCCAAGCTGACATCAAGACCTTTGCCGCCCTCGGATTTCACGGGACCTCCGCCATAACAGCCATAACGGCTCAAAACACCATGGGCGTCGGAGAGGTTTATCCCCTCGCTCCCGAGGCGGTCGAGGCCCAGATGAAGGCGATCTTCGAGGACTTCAAGATCGCCGCCGCCAAGACCGGGATGCTCTGCTCAAAAGAGATCGTCTCTAAGGTCGTCGAAGTTTTTAGTAACAGAGAAATCCCTCTGGTGGTGGATCCGGTGATGGCGGCCGAGGCGGGGGGCCAGCTCCTCGAATCCCAGGCCCTCACCCAACTCTGTGAGAGGCTGATCCCCATCGCGCGGGTCGTCACCCCCAACATCTTCGAGGCCGAGGCGATCACAGGCTTCAAGGTAACAGACGAGAAGAGCGCCCTTGAGGCGGGGTCGGCGATCCTCGACCTCGGGGCCAGTGCCGTCGTCGTCACTGGCGGCCACCTCGAGGGAAACGATGTTCTGGTGACTGATGGAGGGCATCAAATCATCCGGGGCGAGAGAGCGGAGGGCGGAAACCACGGTGTAGGATGCACCTACTCCGCCGCCCTGACGGCCTATCTGGCCCGGGGCTGGAGCCTGGATAGGGCTTGCCCCGCTGCAAAGAAGTTTGCAGCAGATTCGGTCAAAAGAAGCATCAACGTCGGCAGGGGCCCATCGCCGGTGAACCCCCTGGGCGAAGCCGTGGAATGGGCCGAGAGGTTTGCCGTCATGACGGATGTCCAGAGGGGGGTCGACATCCTCACAGAGGAGCCCGCCGTTAGCCATCTGATCCCGGAGGTGGGGTCGAACCTCGGGATGGCGATATCGCAAGCTTTGGGTCCTGAGGATGTCGCCGCCGTCGAGGGAAGAATGGTGAGGGTGGGGCGGAGGGTCAAGGCCTGTGGAGCCGTCCGGTTCGGGGCGAGCAGCCACGTGGCTCGGATACTTCTATCTGCCATGAGCTTCGATCCCGGGTTGAGGTCTGGGATGAACATAAGATACAGTCCCTACGTCCTGGACGCGATCAGGGATTTGGGGCTCACAACGTCCTCCTTCAGCCGGGATGACGAGCCTTCAGGCTCGAAGACCATGAGCTGGGGCACGGCGGAGGCGATAAAGAGGTTCAGGTCCGGGGCAGGATCTGCCGGGGTGCCTCAGGTCATCTGGGACCTAGGAGGGTCCGGAAAGGAGCCGATGGTCAGGCTTCTCGGAACTTCTGCTGGTGAAGTGGCGAGCCTCGCTGTCAAGATAGCGAGAAGTCTATCGGCCAGACGGGAACCTATAAATTGAAGTTTGATTCTTTGACATTGCGGTTCTTTATTTGGAGTGTCCGATATGGGAAGTGTGAAGCCTAACTACATCAAAAATTTTGCAGGTGACCTGATGAAGACCCACCAGGGCGTCTTCAACAACGATTTCGAGCATAACAAGGATATGGTGACGGAGTACACCGACATCAAGTACAAGTCCATCCGCAATCGGGTGGCGGGCTACATAACCCGCAAAGTCCAGTTTCGAGGAGAGTAAGGTGGATGTTTGAAGGTGTGCTGCCGGCCATCATCACGCCCTTCAAAGAGGACGGAGAGCTGGACGAGGAGGGCTTCAGGGGAAATATCGAGTTTTTTGGCGAGGCTGGAGTCACCGGAATAGTTCCCTGTGGCACCACGGGAGAGTCTGCCACCCTGACCTTTGAGGAGCACAAGAAGGTCGTAGAGGTCGCGGTCGACTCTTCGAGGGTGAAGGTGGTGGCGGGCACCGGCTCCAACAACACTCGGGAGGCGGTGGAGCTCACCAAGCACGCTGAGGATGCGGGCGCCGATGCGGCCCTGCTGATCACCCCCTACTACAACAAGCCGAACGACCGGGGGATGATCGCCCACTTCAGGACCGTGGCCGAGAGCTGCGAGCTCCCTCTGATCCTCTACAACGTCCCCTCCCGGACCGGCGTCAACCTCAAGCCCGAGGTGGTGGCGGAGCTGGCCAGGATCGAGAACGTGGTGGGGATCAAGGAGGCGAGCGGAAGCCTCTCTCAGATCTCCAGCATCATCGAGCTGACCAGAGACGAGGAGTTCGGGGTCCTCTCCGGAGACGACGGCCTCACCCTCCCAATCATGGCCCTTGGAGGGAGAGGCGTCGTATCGGTGGTGGCGGACGTGGCCCCGAGGAAGATGGTGGCGATGGTGGATTCGATGCTGAAGGGGGACCTGGCGGCGGCAAGGAGGATGCATTACATCCTCTCACCCCTGGCAAGGGACCTCTTCCTGGAGACTAACCCCATCCCGGTGAAGACGGCGACGGGGATGATCGGCCTTGCCGCAGGTCCTCTGAGGCTCCCTCTGGCTCCGATGTCGGAGGCGAACGAGAAGAGGCTGAAAGCGACCGTAGACCTCCTGGGCGAGTTTAGATGACCGTCAAGATCGCTGTAGCAGGCGCCAGAGGAAGAATGGGCCAGCTGATCATCGAGGAGGTCGGCAAGTTCCAGGATCTGGAGCTGGTGGCAGGTTTCGACGTTCGGGGAGTCGGGGACCCTCTGGGGGGAGGGGTCGTCGTCTCCGACGCCTCGGAGCTGGCCGAGGTCCTCAGAGGGTCGGGGGCGGAGGTGCTCATCGACTTCACGACGCCGGCCGCCACGGTCGAGAACGTCCGGGCGGCAGCAGACCTCGGCGTCCATTTGGTGGTGGGGACCACCGGCCTCTCCGAGGATCAGAGAAGGGAGATAGCCCGGGCCATAGGAAGGAGGGTGGCCGCCGTCATCTCGCCGAACTACAGCCTGGGGGTCAATCTCTTCTGGAGGCTGATCGAGGTGGCGGCGAGGTCTTTGCAGGGGTACGACATCGAGGTGATCGAGGCCCACCACCGAAACAAGGTGGACGCCCCCAGCGGGACGGCAGCGGAGGCCGTTCGGGTTCTGGCGGAGGCGACCGGCAAGGGCGAGGCCGTCTACGGAAGGGAGGGGCAGGGGCTCCGGGGAGAGGAGATCGGGGTTCACGCCGTCCGGGCGGGAGACATCGTCGGTGACCACACCGTCCTCTTCGCCGGACCCGGCGAGCGGCTGGAGATAAAACATCAGGCCCACAGCCGACAGGCCTTCGCCAGCGGCGCTGTCCGGGCCGCAAGATGGGTGGCGGCAGCCCCCGGTGGCGTATACGCCATGGCCGACGTCCTGGGCCAGAGATAAAAACCTCAAGATAAGATGTACAGGTTGGATCAGGAGAATAAACGGCTCTTTTTTGGAGGGCGGAAGCTCGAACCCCACTCGGTGGAGGGGAACGTGACCGGCTTCTGCTCCGACTGCGACGTGGAGCTGTCGTCCCTCGCCTACTTCCGGGTTTCTGAGGGGTGGCTGGTGGCGTCCCGCTGCGGCGGATGCGAGAGGATGATCCTATCGCGATACGATCCGTCCTGGTCCTGGAAGGGCGACTTCGATCTAGAAGCTGCGGAATCCGTGGGGTCCGCGAATGAGGGGTCCAAAACCTCCGGCATCTCCGACCTTCCTAAAGAACAGCTGGAGGCGGTCTTCACCCCCGCGGAGCTGAGGGACATGGAACGGTGCGTGAGGGGCGAGGCCTACACCCGCCAGAACCTCTACCGGGCCCGGGCCAAGTACGAGAAGTTCGAGCGGCTCTTCGGGGTGAGGATCGATATCTGAAGACGAAAGGCCGCCCTGTAGGGCGGAGGATCTGAAATGGGCGGCAGAGGTCCTCGGCCTTCCCGAGAGGGCGAGCCTGAAGACGATCAAGGCCCGCCGCAGGGACCTCATGGCCCGATGGCACCCCGACGCCTGCCGAGATCATCCGGAGCTCTGCAAAGAGATGGCCCAGAGGATCAACAGGGCTTACGAGGTCGTCCTCTCGTACTGCGAAAATTATGAGTACCCCTTCGGCGAGGAGGAGCACAAGCGGGAAAAGAAGAGGACGTATGAGAGATGGTGGCGGGAGAGGTTCGGAGACGACCCCCTCTGGGGCGGGACTAATAAGAGGAGAGAGGGCTGAGTCGTCATGAGAAGGATCTGCCATGGGACGCCGTAGCTGCGGATCGCTAGAAAAAGATCTCTGACGGGAGAGATACGGATACCCAAAGCTCTCTTTGGAGCAGATCCTGACAAAAATAGAATGACGAAGGGCACTGGTTGCGACCGACCCTCTGGTGCGATCGACGGATTTTGCGCCGGAAACCTCAGAATATCGCTGCCATCGCGTAGAGAGGCAGCATGAACGTGACCAGGAACCCGACTATCATCAGAACGATTGCTAATCCATTATCTCCCATGAATATCCTCACCTCAGCATGTTCAGCCAGTTGGCCGTAAGGTAGGGTGAGGTTGTATTAATTACTATCGGAAGGTCCAAAACTTAAACCCGCGAACAAAGGCCAATACCTTTAACTATCTTCGGCCTCGTGATAAAAGACGTGCGATCGATCCAGAAGACCGGTACAAAGGAGCTCGGCGGCAAGCTGGAAAGAAGCAGGACTTCAGGCGCTAGATATCTCCTTTTGAGACCGGCAGGTTATCCTCTCAAAAGCGTTTTTCAGGATTATCCCGAGGTAGCTGACCCCCGTCTCTTCGAGCGCTACGCCCGCGAACAGTGGTATGGCGAGCTGGTGAGACCAGGGTGTTACCTCTTCGATCGAAGGCTCTATCCCGATTTCGCCTTTAAGGTCATAAGGGCCCATCCTCACGTCTCTGTGGTGGGTTCAGACACCAAGATTGTGGTGGAGAAAAAGAAGACAGAGGCAGCCAAGATCAAGAGCGAGGTAAGCTTCGATGACATCGTTGGCCAGAAGGAGGCGAGAAGGAAGATGAAGATCGTGGAGAGCTTCCTCTCCAAGCCCGAGCGTTTCGGCAAGTGGGCTCCGAGGAACATACTCTTCTACGGCCCTTCCGGCACCGGCAAGACGATGATGGCAAAGGCCCTTTCCGGCGAGACGAAGGTTCCCATGATCCCGATAAAGGCGACCACCCTCATCGGCGAGTTCGTCGGGGAAGGTTCAAGGCAGATTCATGGCCTTTACAAGAGGGCGGAAGAGATGGCCCCCTGCATAATCTTCATCGACGAGCTGGACGCCATTGCCCTGGACAGGAGGTACCAGGACCTCCGGGGCGACGTCTCGGAGGTGGTTAACGCCCTCCTCACGGAGATGGATGGGATCCACTCGAGGAAGGGGGTCTGCACCATCGCCGCCACCAACAAGATCGAGTTCCTCGATGAGTCCATCCGGAGCAGGTTCGAGGAGGAGATCAGGTTTGGCCTCCCGAACGTCGAGGAGAGGCGTTCTATCCTCGAAAAGAACATCTCGACCCTCCCGGTGGATGTGGGAACGATTAACCCAGCCGCTCTCGCGAGGCTCACTGAAGGCTTCTCAGGTAGGGATCTGGTGGAGAAGGTCCTGAAGGTGGCCCTTCATGGCGCCATCATAGACGAGGTCTCAATTGAGCAACACCATCTGGAAGAGGCGGTGGCTAGGGCGAAGAAGGAGACGAGAGATCCGCCGGCGGAGATGTTCTCCTGAGGGCAGGAGCTCTCGCTTCATCTTTCACCCTTCACCCTTCATCTGCGTCTCCAAAGCCTTGATCGGAGGCGCCGAAGAAGCTTCGGATGAAAGGGCTTTTGTACAATTTAGTGCAATACAGTTTAAAATGGCGATGTTATGTGGCGGGAGATTCTGGCTAAGTTCAAGCGTTATCCGGCTCAGGAGAAGGTCGTAAGGCTGGTCTTGGAGAGAGGCTTTCAGGTTAATGAGCGGGGAAGGGTCGTCTCGGGAGGGATCGATATACCTCACGCCCAGATCGCAAAGGAGCTGGATGTGGACAGGAGGGTGGTGGACACAACCGCCACGGCGATCGTCGAGGATGAAGAGCTCTGGAAGATCTTCAAGAACGTCCGTTCGATGACCTTCCTCGCGGACGTTGCCCCCGTCGTGGGCCTGGGGGTCATCGAGATAACCCCCGTGGATGCTTCCCAGACTGGCCTCCTCGGCGAGGTGGCGAGCGCCGTCGCCGGGTACGGCCTATCCATAAGGCAGGCGGTCTCCGACGATCCCTTCTTCGTGGAGCAGCCGAAGCTCACCATCATCACCGAGGCGAAGATCCCTGGGGAGCTGGTCCGGCTCCTCATGGACATCAACGGCGTGAGGAGGGTCACAGTCTATTAGAGTTGTCTGCCATGGTGTGATGACAAATGAGTATCGGAGTCTGCGGCGTACCTTGTGAGATATGTCCTCGAAGGGCCAAAGGCGTCTGTCCCAACGGAGATGCGGGATGCGTTCCCAGGGAGAACGAGTTCTGCAAAATAGCGACCTGAGCCTTCAATAAAAACGTGAGGCACTGCTTCGAGTGTCCTGAATTCCCCTGCGAGATGACGAAGACGGGGCCCATAAGCTACGGCTTTTGCCAGTACATCTCAGGTGGGACTTTCGTCGACGATTCATCTCATCGATGACATCCCGCCCTCGCCTTCTCCCTTCTGCCTGAAAGCTCAAAGCCCAGCTTCCTCAAGATCTCGGGCGTCCTCCCCCGGCCGTGGATCAGCACCTCCACCAGGTCCGAGGGCTCATCGATATCCGATCCGCACCGAAAAGATTCATAGACCCCTACCGAGAGGCCGAGCTCCTCCGCCACTTTGAGGTGCTTCAGAAAGCTGAGACCGTAGTAGCTGACCCGAAACTTCGGGTCCCTTACCAGAATCAGGTTCGTCCCTCCGCCCCTCCCCGGGACGATCACCACATCTCCGGGGGTCCTGACGAGCCCTTCCAGGTCTGATGGCCTCATCAGGGGGAGGTCGGCCATAGCGATCAAGAGGTACGAAGGCCAGCCTTTTCTCTTCTCGGCCTCGATCATGGAATTAAGAGCGGGGTCCAGCTCTTGGGGACATTCGATGAGTTCGATCTCAGACCTGGATCGAAGGCGGTTGAAGACTCCGGCTTCCGGGAGCGGGTCTTTCATCAGAATCGAAACTCTGCCCAATCCCGATACGACATCGATCACGTCCTCCAGCATTGCCAGGGCCAGTCCTTCCCTCTCCTCGGAAGATAAGACCGACGACAGCCTGCTCTTTGCGCAGTCGAGCTTGAAGGGTATCACAACTCTGATCGGTCGCATATTTGGTAGTCAAAATCGCAAGCTAGATCGAGCTATATCTCGCCTAGTCGGTCTCTGATCACGTCCAGATCCCTAGGCCGAAATATCCCGCCCCCGGACTTTGGGTACTCAAGCCCCCGCACAACTGCGACGGGGGTCCCGTCTCCGCCTTCGCCCATCAAGAAGTTCGCCATTCCTGCGATCTCATCGACGATCGCCTCCTGGGTGATCTCAAGCTCCCTTCCCTCGCGATCGCGTTTCCCGCGCCAGTCTCGGAGGGCTCCTATCCCCGACCAGGCGATGGCGACTCCTGCGACCCCACAGCGGAAAGCCCTCCCGCAGGTGTCGGTGACTATTACGGCACAGTCCGTTCGTAACCCCCACCTGATCCGGTCTGCGCTGGCTTTGGGATTTTCTGGGAGAAGGAGGATTCGTCCCTGGCCGACGTTGGACTGATCTATGCCGGCGTTGACGCCGATGTGGCCGAACTTCGTCGCCACCAGGAGGAAGGGTCGGTCGAAAAGGACGTCTTCGGACTCCTCCAGGACCGCCTGGACGAACCTGGGATCTTTATCGAGCCTTCCGGCGATCTCCGTCGCCCTGGGCGAGGGGGTGTAATCCCCGAGCTTTCTCGACCTCCCCTCCGCCTTGGAGACGACGGTGGAGGCGATGCAGACCACGTCGCCGTCCCTGAGGGGGAAACGGTCCTGGATCATAGCCGCCAGGTCGTCTCCCTCCCGGATCGACGGAAGGCCCCGCACCAGGTAGCAGCTGACCGAGTCCATCTAAATTGGCTCCAGGCGGGCTCAAAATTACTTGAACCTCTCCTCGTAAGGTTTTCTGCTCAGGTAATACAACCTCGCATGTACCAGGAGGTCGAGAAGGTAGGAGTAGTTCTCTGCGATGATGGCGAGCCTCCGATCGCTTCTCTCCTCCCAGGGGAGGGAGTTGTAGCTCTCTGCGAAGGTCTTCCAGAAGTCCGCGGGGAAGAACTCCATTTGGTAGAGGTTGCGGTCTGTGAACTCGAGGCTGATGTGAGGCTCCATGATCGATCAGCCCCCCATCAGGACGAGCCCTTCCTCTCCACGACCTCTGAGAAGGCGAGAGTCCCACTGATCTTCTTGATCTTGGCCCGGACGATATCGCCCTTTGCGGTCCCGGGAACGAAGATCATAAACTTATCCACCCGGGCGATCCCGTCGCCCTTTCTGCCCACCGACTCGATCCTAAGTTCGTAGGTCTCCCCCTCTTCGATGACGTCCTTGGGCGCCACCGTCTTCGTCTTCCTCTTCCGCACTGGTCGGTGAGCTCCGCAGGCCTCACACTTCAGAGTCAGGACGCGATCGCTCCTTATGAGCTGGGTGTCGGGCCGATGGCACTCAGAACAGATGACGTACTCCTGGACGTAAGAGTCGATATGTCGTTCGAGGTTCTGCTCCGTGAACCTTCCCTGGAACACTGCGTGCTGCCCCTCGATCTTTCCGGCGGTTCCCATCTCTTGGAGGATGAACTTCATCAGATGATCCGGATCTCTGTTCAGGGCGTCGGCGATGGTGGCGAAGTTCTCAAGAACTGTCGTCTTCCCCTCGTAGAATATCTTGGGTGAGGGTATCACGAACCTATCCTCGGTTCCCCTGGAGGGTGGCAGTCTGCTCATGGCCCGCTCGAGCCCTTTCATATAATCTTCCATCAGAACACCGATTGACTCCAATTACTTTATAAGTTCGGCGCCCCTGTCGACCACTATATAGACAGGCGTGGGAAGCTTGTGTCCCGCCCTCCTCAGCGCCATCTTGGCGTGAGCGACGTACTGGGGGGTGGTGCTGACGGAGAAGACCTTCTGGTCCGCATCCACCCTCGCGGCGGTGCCGACAGCCTTCCCGAAGGCGTGCCGCATCCCGCTACTGACTCGGTCTGCCCCGGCACCGGTGGCCTGCTTGTTCTCCCTGAGAACCTGGTGAGGATAGACCCTCAGCTTCAGGTGGAAGTTGAGCCTTCCTACATAAGTCATGAGGTAACGGTTGGCGGTGATCCTCCCGGCCTCCAGAGCCGTGTGCCTGATCTGGCAGGGCTCCTTGACGGTCAGGGTCAGAGTGACCGGAAATTCGGTGTTGAGGTTGCCCATGTCGTAGTGGACGATCTTACTCCCCGGAACGCCTCCCATGTACTTCCTTCGGGTGTAGGGGCGCTCCAGTCTTCTGTACATGCTTGCTGGTTTACGTGCCAAAGCTGAATTCCTCCAAAGTAATCTTGAGCCAGCCTAATTCATCTATCAGGTTTATAAGCGTTGGGGGAAGGCGAACGGGCTGGGGAAGAGAGCCTTCTATCTGCCCTCATAGTTTCGACTCTTATACCGTCGTCAGGGTCGAGGACGAGATCTCTCCCGCAATAGGCATCTTCATCAGGGCTTCGGCCTCCTCGACAGAAGGCGCATTGGCTAGGGCCCACATCAGCTTCACCAGGGCGACCTCCGGGAGCATGTCTTGGCCCTCGATTCCTCCGGCGGCGAGCATGTCTCTTCCCGTGTCATAGACCCGATCGCAGATCCTTCCCCGGAGGCACTGGGAGGTGATCACCACGGGAACCCCTGCATCACTGGCGTTTTTTATCGTATCCACCCAGTCGGAGGCGACGTGGCCCAGGCCCGTCCCTTCCAGGACGATCCCCCTGTACCCAGAGTTTATGTAATGCTCGAAGACGTCGGGTTTTGCTCCGGGAAAGTACTTAACCAGGGCGCATCTCGGCTCCAGCTCATCGGTCACCTCCAGGGCGGCCTCGCCTCTCCTCCGGTGGTCCCCAAAAATCTCTATCTCTCGTGAGGGATAGCTTACTTTTGCGATGGGGTGCTGGTTTATGCTTCGGAAGGCGTCCCTTCGAGAGGTGTGCATCTTTCGGACCCTGGTTCCCCTGTGAACGAAACAGAAGTCGTCGCTGGTGGAGCCGTGCATCACCACGCTGACCTCAGCGATGTCGCTTGTCGCAACAGAGGCAGCACAGACTGCGTTCATGGCGGCGTCGCTGCTGGGGCGATCGGAACTCCGCTGAGAGCCGACGAGGACGACGGGAACAGGGGTTTTGACCATGAAGGAAAGGGCGGCGGCGGTGTAGGTCATGGTGTCGGTCCCATGGGTGACGATGACGCCATCGGTTCCTTTCCTGATCTCGGAGGCGACGGCCCTCGCCAGCTCCTGCCAGTACTCGGCCTTCATATTCTCGCTGAGGATGTTGTAGATCACTTTCCCCTCATAGTTGGCGATTTCCAAAAGCTCCGGGATCGATGATATTATGTCCTCGGCCGAGAACTGGCTGGTCACGGCCCCGGTCCTGTAGTCCACCTTGCTTGCGATCGTACCTCCGGTGGAGAGGATCGAGACCTTAGGGAGCCCCTTTCGTCGTTTCAGGGTCGGAGGAGGCGCGATCTTCAGAGCCTTTCCCTTGGCCATCAGCTCCACGGTGGAGCGTTCCCCGTCGAATCCGGCGTTATAGCCGCTGTCCATCTTTATGACAATTTTGCCGCTCACCGAGGGCATCAGAACGCCCTCTCGGCGAACGCCGTCCTTTGTGACCGCTATCCTATCCCCCAGTTCCGGCATGACCACATCAGCTCCTCTCTTCTTCCTGGCAGGATGTGATGCCGGGGATGAAAAACGTTGCCCTCAAGAGATCTCGGCATGGCGCATTATAAGATGAAGATCAGATGAATAAGCCGATCTAGAAGGCCAGAGAAGGAAAGCCGATTAATAAGAGCCCGATCGAAGGTGCTTATAGGTGCATCCTTCATGATATATTTTGTCACCGGCAACAGGGGCAAGTTCGAGGAGGCGAAGGGGATCCTCGGGGACGTCGAGCAGAGGAACGTCGGATATACCGAGATCCAGGCCGACTCCCTCGAGGAGGTGGCCGCCTTCGGCATTGAGGAGGTAAAAGAGAAGCTGGACGGTCCCGTGATGATCGAGGACGCGGGCCTCTTCATCGAGAGCTTGAAGGGGTTTCCGGGGGTCTACTCCGCCTATATCTTCGATACCATAGGAAATGAGGGGATCCTGCGGCTCATGGACGGGATCGAAGACCGTAGGGCGGTCTTTCGGTCGGTTCTGGGGTACGCGGAGCCTGGGATGGAGCCGATCTTCTTTCGCGGAGAGCTCGAGGGGGAGATCACCGCTGAGCCCCGGGGTTCGGGAGGCTTCGGGTACGACCCCATCTTCGAGGTGGGAGGAAAGACGATCGCCGAGATGGAGATTGCAGAGAAGAACGAGATCTCCCACCGAGGGGCCTCGATCTGCGCCCTGGAAAGGTGGCTCGCGTCCCGCTGATCGGCCTATAGACACTTTTTCCTCTTCTGGAGGACGCATTTGGGGAGCATCCGGCCGTCGATGGTCTTTATCCGCGGAGCCTGGACCGCGGAGATGTAGAGAGTTCTGCCTTCGACATCTATCTTGACGTCCATCGGCTTCGGGGGGCTGAGCCTCACCGGCAGGAGGACCGGCCCCTCGCAGGTGGTGCATATCCGAAGCTCTGAGATGCTGTTTTGGATGTAATCTCTCATCTCAGGGGCGATCTTGGGACCGGGACGAGGACCCTTTTTTGGGGATTTTGCGGGCATCTTCAATGGAGATTCTCCCTCCCCTAGAAATAGTATATCTTTTATACGTCCCGGTGTGAGCTATAATCGTGGCCAGGAGGAAGAAGGGATACTACAGGGCAAGGGACCTGGCGAGGCAGAGGATCGAGAGGCTCTTTCTCCTCGCTGAGGAGGAACACACCCTACATCCCGAGAGGAGCGACAGGTATGTCGCCATCGCGAGGAAGATGGGGATGAGGATGAGGGTCCGGATCCCGCGCCGCCTGAAGAGGCGGATCTGTAAAGGATGTCGGTGCTACCTATCTCCCGATAGGATGCGGGTGAGGCTTCGGGACGGAGTCATTACGGTCACCTGCACCGAGTGCGGAGAGCAGATGAGCTACCCTTACCGAAGGAAGTTATAACTAGTTTCGGCCCTCTTTCTTTTTCAGGAGGGTTTATGGCTTGCAAAAGGTCGGTGCGTGCGGATCATATCTGGGGAGTTCCACCGAATTTTTTGTGCTTGGAGATGACTTTGATGACGCAGTCACAACTCCGAAATCCCTTAAAGAAAGGCTGAGGTCTGAGCTTGAGAGGGGGTCCCGCCAGGTCAGGTGGAGGGCGGCTAGGGCCCTGGGGGAGATGAAAGATCCCGTCTCCATCCCGTATCTCGCCTCCGCCCTGGTCGATGAGAGTCCCGTGGTGCGCTGGGAGGCGGCAAAAGCCTTGGGCGAGATCGGCGGCTTTCGGGTGGTCGAGGCCCTTTCCGCCGTCCTCAATGATGAGAGCCGCCAGGTCCAAAAGAGAGCGGCAAAGGCCCTGATCGACCTTTTGGGGGTTCCGGGGCCGGATCCCGAGAAGCTGGACCGGCTGATGAAGCTTCTTCCCTCCGGTAATGAACAGGTGGTGGAGTCCCTCGTCAGAATGGGGCCGGTAGCCGATGGGGTTCTTACCGAGAGGCTAAAGGACGATTCCTTCTTCGTCCGGAGGGATGCGGCTCGAGTCCTGGCCCGTCGCATCCGAGTTGAGATAGAGGCGCTCACCCGGAGCGGTCGCAAATCCTGGGACCCGGCGAAGATCGCCTCTCTTTACCGGTTCAGAAGCAGGGTCGATTGCAAGGGGATCGTGAGGAGAGTGGAGTACACCGGGTTCGATGAGATATCGGGGATCATCCTGGGCGAAGAAAAACTAGGTTTTTCCCCCTTATTCGACGACGAAGCGCCTTCCATAAACGGTTTGGACTTGAGGCTTATCGGCCTCAACGATCTCTTCGGCCCTAAGATCGACCGTTTGGAACGGGTCGGCAGAACCCTCGTATTATTCTCAGAGGTGGAAAAATTAGCCATCAAGCTCGGCCTCGGGCCGGAAGATGGCAACAGGCTCCTCTTGGAGGCGGCAATGCAGGATCGGCTCGGTCGCCTTCGAGAAGATCTCGGTCTCAAAAGCTCTCTTCCCGGGCCCATAGACCTGAATGGGGACGGATACCTCTTCAGGCTGCGCCTCTCTGACCTGCCCCAGAAGTTGCGAGAGGACCTGAAAGTTTTGGCCGACCCCATGGCGATCTGCTACTCTCCGCCTCGGGGCTACTTCAACTACCTGAACGACCCCACCCTCTCTTCAGATTCAGTATTAGAAGGCCTCTTAAGATCTGCCCATGACCTTGCAGTTCTGGCCCGAAACGGTCTCGTCCACGACGCTCTTATCCCCCTATTCCACAACCGCGAGCAGGTCGGCCGTAGGAGGGATAGAGGCATCTACCGTTGGTGGTCCGAGATTCCGGGAAGGCTCGACCGGTGGCAGAAGTCCTGCGAATATCCCAACCTCAGGCTCTCAGGGATCGCGGACTTTGAGCACTTCCGCCAGTTCGCCGAGATCTCGCCAAGAGAGCTTCAGCACTTAATAGGCGACCAGCTCCTGAGCATAAGCCTGGTCCTAGCAAGCTATTTCCGAATTTCCGGCGGGTTCGACGATGATCTTGTGACCGAGGCCCTCCGATCAGCTTTTGAGACCTACTTTCTTGCCTTCACCTCTAAAAAATCCCGCCCAACCTCCTTTTCCCGATCCAAAACACCTCTTATCGATTGCATCGACTGGGTCCACCTCGCATCGAGGATGAGGGAGGAGATGGGAGGGGAGAGGTACATGAGGGGCCTGGTCAGGGGCGCGGGGCCTGGTGGAGCAGACCAAGAGGTCGAAAACGGTCCTCACCTCGGCCTCTTCGGCGGCTATTTTCCCCTTCCCGAGCTCGTGCGGGCGATCCACCTGACCACGACCTTAGCGATCCTGGAGGGGTCTGGTTGAAGCATCTAAAACTATGACCAAAGCAGCGCCCAAATCTTTTTAAATTATTGAAGAAAAATGATGTAAGAAGCTCATATCTCAGAGGTGGAATATGACTTGCTGGCATCTGTTGTCCTGCTCGTTTCGTTCGTTAAAATCCGATCCGTCTGACTGAGCCGCACCGTTTATTCCGTTTACCTTCCTCCCCTCGGCACCAGGCACTTCGGCCCGTCGCCGATCAGGTTCTCTCGCCCCACCATCCGAAGCCCCTCCCGGACGAGCCCCCAGTTTCTTCTGTCCCGGAACTGAAGGAGGGCCCTCTGGATCTCCTTCTCGCGCCCTTTGGGGACGTGGACCGGCTTTCCGGAGAAGGGGTCCAAGCCAGAATAGTACATGCAGGTCGAGACGGTCATGGGCGTGGGCGTGAAGTCCTGGACCTGCTCGGAGTAGAGGCGGTGATCCCGTATGTACTCGGCCAGCTCCACCATGTCCCTTATTTCGCAGCCTGGATGGCCGGAGATGAAGTAAGGGACTAGGTACTGCTCCTTTCCCTCCTCCCGACTCAGGGATCGAAACTTCTCCCTGAACTCCTCCAGGACGGCCTTCGATGGCTTATGCATCGCCGCCAGCACCCGATCGGATACGTGCTCGGGCGCCACCTTAAGGTGGCCCGATACGTGGTGGCGGGTCAGCTCGTCGAGGTACTCGGCGCCTGCTGGGGTCTGGTCGGCAAGGATCAGGTCGTGCCTGATCCCAGAGCTGACGAAGACCCGCTCGACTCCAGGGATCTCCCGGAGGCGGCGGAGAAGCTCGACCTGAAGGCCGTGTTCTGCCTCAAGGCTTGGGCAGTCGGGGCTGCAGAGCTTATCTGCGCAAGTGCCGCAGGTCCGCCACCGGCTGCAGACCATACCGTACATGTTGGCGGTGGGGCCTCCCACGTCCTGGATGACACCCGCAAATCCCGGCAACTTCGTCATCCTTTCTGCCTCCCTAGTCAGGGACTCGATGGACCTGCTCTGGACGATCCTTCCCTGATGGTGGGTGAGGGCGCAAAAGGAGCAGGACCCAAAGCAGCCCCGATGAGTGGTGATCGAGAAGCGGACCGGTTCCAGGGCCGGTATCTTCTCCTTGTAAGATGGGTGGGCGGCTCTGCTGAAGGGGAGCTCATAGATTTTGTCCAGCTCCTCTGTCGTCATGGGGAGAGCGGGAGGGTTCTGAACGACGACGGTCTTGGGATGGGGCTGGACTACCTTTCTTCCTCGGAAGGGGTCCTGCTCAAAGTAGTGGAGGCGGAAGGCCTCGGCGTAGATCCTCTTCTCCTTCGCCACCTCACCGAAGGACGGGATCTCGACGAATCCGTGGTGGTCGGTGTTCTTCCACTCTCGCACCCCCATCTTGACGGTGGTCCCGGGAACGTCCCTGATTTCGCCAACTCCATCGCCCACCTTCAGCCGGCGGGCTACCTCCAGAATCGGTCTCTCCCCCATCCCGAAGACGACCATGCCCGCAGGAGCGTCCGCCAAGATCGAACCCCGGACGGAATCCGACCAGAAGTCGTAGTGGGCGAACCTCCGAAGGCTCGCTTCGATCCCGCCCAAGATGAGGGGGGTTTTGGGAAATAGGGCGTGAACCTTGTTGGCGTAGACCACCGATGCCCTATCAGGCCGGAGAAGGCGGCCGCCGGGGGAGTAGACGTCCCGACGTCGTCTCTTTTTGTTAGGCGAGTAATTGTTCACCATAGAGTCGACGTTCCCGGAGGCGACGCCGAAGAAGAGCCTCGGCTCCCCCAGGGCGGAGAAGTCCTCGTCGCGCCTACAGTCGGGCTGGGGTATAATCCCGACGTCTAGCCCTGCATCCTGGAGGACCCTGCCGATCAGGCCGACGCCGAAGGAGGGGTGGTCGACGTATCCGTCTCCCGATACCAGGATCACGTCGAACTGGTCGATGCCATAGCGCTTCGCCTCCTCCTTCGAGATCGGCAGGGGCGGCGACCCCTTCATCCCGCCCCTTTGTCTTCTCTTGCTCCTCTTCTTTCTCATCTACAACCTCTCTTTTAGGACGGGAAGGCGAAGCCCAGATCTCTCATCAATCTCTCTATTGGCCTCAAGCTCCAGAAATTCAAAGATCACCGCCTCAACGACCAGATACGTCGTCCCTCGCTCCCGCAGGCAGCCCGTCACTGAGCGGTCGCTGTGCCCTGCCGAGGCGTGGATGTGGAGCGAGGGCTTCCCCTCGTCCCCAGGATAGACTGATGCGACGCCGAAGGTCTCCCAGGCCCCCCCCAGCTCCTCGACGAAGGGAGGCCCCGGCGGTATCGTCGGCTCTTTCGGCCCCGCGATGAGCCGTCCCTCCTTTAGGGCTCCGAGAAAATGGATCAGGCCGGTGGTGACATCCAGTTCCTCCACGAACTGCTGGATAGACCGGATCAGATCCTCGCCGTCCTCCAGTCTGATCACGAAGACCCTGCCAAGTCGTCCTTCTGAGTACTGCATGAAAACTACTACAAGATGGATCGTAATAAAGCATTGACTTGGGCGAGGCGGGAGCGCCGCAGCCGATCGGTCGTCCCCGCCAATTTCTCGAGAACTCCGATGGATAGACCGTCGATCGATCGACACTATTATCTACTTGGAAGCTATTTTCAGCCCGTACGTCCTGGGCTTACCTGGGACTCCAAAAGGATATGTGGGGGATTAGTACGAGCAGAAGTTTATCAGCAATCTTGATATCTCTCTTCTGCGCTTTCGGCCTGGCAGCCATCGGCGCAGGGTCTGTAGTGATCAACGAGGTGGAACTCAACCCGCCCGGAAACGCCACCAAATGGGTCGAGCTTTACAACGGCGGCGAAGAGGACGTCGATCTCAGCGGATGGGTCGTCACCATCAAAAACCCGCCCTGGAATGGACCGATATCGATACCAGAGGGCACGGTCATCCCGGCGGGGGGATACTACGTCGCTGAGGGCGAGGAGGAGTGGGGCCAGGACTACAGCGGCACTGTTGTCCTCAAGGATTCCGATGGCATAACGGTTGACGAGACCCACTACATGGTCGACGAGAGCGACAGCGACTTCACCAGCGGCCGATATCCCAACGGCCTGGATACGGACCAGAAGTCCGACTGGAAGCTTATGAAGGCCACGCCAAGGGCAGAAAACGTCCTCAGCATACGGTCCTAATTTGAGCAACGTTGGACGAATGAAGATTAGTTCCCATGATTCGGACCTGGAATTTTTCGCTTAAGGTGGCGATCTTCCAGGTTGCCCATCATTTTTGGCATATTAGGATATGGTTGATAGGAGAATCAGTCCGAACCCATCTTCATCCCGATCGATACGATTATTTAATTGGAGATCGTTTCGACGATTGCTGTTGACAGGAGTAGAGCTCGAATTGTGGTGGGGGATTTTGTAATGTACCGAATTTCGATGAGACTGCTGGTATCCCTATTTGGCGTATTGGCGATATCTGGTGCGGGTCTCGGAGCGGTCTTGATCAACGAGGTGGAGCTCAACCCCCCCGGCGATGCAGTTGAGTGGGTGGAGCTTTACAACAGCGGAGCGGAAATGGTTGACATAAGCGGATGGAGGGTCGAGATCGTCGACTCTGATCCCACATGGACCGGATCCATACGAATCTTTCCCGGAAATGCGATCCTGGCCGGCGGATTTTATGTGGCTGAGGGTGACACCAACTGGCTTCACGATACAGGAAGAGGTATAGTGATCTTGAAAACGCGAGACGGCATAGAAATGGACAAGACCCACCTTTTGATCGATCAGAGCGACAACATATTCACCAACTCCCGTTTTCCCAACGGCGTTGACACCGACCAGAGGTCTGACTGGGTATTTGGTAAGGGCACCAAAAACGCCGTCAATTCTTAAATGGCAAGAAGCAGCAAGAGTTTGGAGGGAACATGAAGTTTTACTGGCAAAGGTTCTGGTGACCTTTTCCCTTTGCTCCGATCGATATGGTTATTTATTCGGAGATCGATTTCATCTAGCGAGCCAGGAAAGGTAAGTTCCTGACTCAGATCTGAAGTTCACGTGGGGGTTGATCATGAAACTGATCTTGCTATTGCTGCTCGCGCTTTTGACGTTATTCGCTGGCATATCGATCGTATCGGGGGGGCCAGGAGCGGTGGTCATCAATGAGGTGGAGCTGAATCCACCGGGAGATGCGACGGAGTGGGTGGAGCTCTACAACAATGGAGAAGATGCCGTTGATATAGGCCGATGGAGCGTTTCCATCGTCGAGATATTGCCGTCATCCTGCAGATGGACGGGATCAATACCTATACCCAGGGGGACGACTCTTCAGGGCAACGATTTCTACGTGGTGGAAGGTGATCCGCGTTGGGTTCATGCAGAAAATGGGACCGTCTACTTGATGACAGATGCGGCTATCGAAGTGGACAAAACGCCACATCTAACCGACCAGGAGGGAAACGACTTCTCATGGTGCCGCTACCCTAACGGCCTGGACACAGACCGGAGGTCTGACTGGGCCTTCATCAGGTCGACTCCGGGAGCTGAGAATTCCTTAAGGCCCGTCATCGGATCCTGAGGGTACTGGGGCCTTCGGCCCGCGGTTGGCCAGGAGGTCGTTTGAGGTCCGGAGGATCTGGCGGCGACCTCAACCACGGATCAGGCAGACCGAGGCGAAGGAGGGTCGCGATTTGATGCCATGCCGCGGATTGAAGGGCGGGTCGTGTCAAATGTTCCTTCGCATTCATTTATATGAGAGGATGCCGTAAGTAGGTTCCAGGTGGAAATTCATGGTATCTCTGAACGTAAATGCGGAAGCTAAGGCCAAGGTACAGGGAAGCGAAGATGCTGAGAGGTATCCCATCGTGGCTGAGGTGAAGGGGCCAGGAAAGGATGGAGGCCTCAAGGTCGGTGTGGATATAGGGTCGCCGATATCTGTGAAGGTGAGCGGCGAGCGAGAGAGCCCTGTAGCTGTCGATCTTCCCGAAATTCAGCAGATCGCCAACTCTTTTGCCAAGATGGTTGAAGGAGTCAAGGTTGAAGTCGCGGGGCAAAAGGACGCCCCTCTGAAGGTCGCCCTCGGTCGGATCCCCGTGGATTTGACAATCTCCGTCACCTCCCCCAAAGACGAGTCGGTGCTGACGGTCAGCATAAAGGGCTCGATAGGGGACTAAAATTCGCTTTCGTCCTTAATTCGTCACCGATTTCAGCTATAGCGCGGGGGATCTATGGTCCAGGTTGAAGGGGAGGGATATGTCTGATAGGGTTATTTTGCTCGATACCGGGCTGGCTCGCCACCTTCCTTCTGGCGATGTCGCCGATCTTCGAGCTTCGGGGCGCAATACCTCTCGCGATGGGGGTCTATGGCCTCTCGCCCGTGGAGGCCTACGGGATATCGGTGATCGGAAACCTGGTGCCTGTAGTCTTTCTTCTCCTCTACCTGGAGCCCGTATCTCGCTGGCTGATGCGATACCGTCCAGGCAAAGCATTCTTCGACTGGCTCTTCTCCAGGACCTACAGAAACCACGTTGAGAGGCACAAAAAGTACGGCCTTCTCGCTCTGACCTTCTTCGTCGCGCTCCCCCTTCCAGTGACGGGAGCCTGGACAGGATCGGCGATCGCTTTCATCTTCGGCCTCAAGTTCAGGCACGCCTTTCCCGCCATCGCCATCGGCGTCTGTATCGCGGGGGTCGTGGTGACCGCCTCAGTCCTGGGGGTTATCTCCCTCGCCTTCAGCTGAAAGTTCTCCTGGCCTCGGGCGGATACTTCCCCGGCCTTCGGCCGAGAACTTTGGCAGAGATCGATGGGCGACGACTTTCAAGTTCGATCCCGTTGACCCGGCCAGGAGGTACGGCCCCTCAGTAAGGTTGAAGGCCGCCACCTCGTGGGCGATCGCCGATATCAGAGCGTTCGGGTTTGTGGAGGTGATCGACACCTCAAAGGCTCCGCTCGATTGTCAAGGGATTCGATCTCATGAATCCGCTCAATAATTATGCTGTGATGCCTTTAAGCGTCGAAGGGCACCACGTAGACGACACCATCTCTATTTTGCCCTTTTAAAAGTTCGCAGTGCCTCAGAATGGCAATTTGGTTTTGCAGTTCATTGGGCGAAATTTCGAGTTCTCGAACGATCTCCGTCTGGGTGGCCCCATTTCTGGAAACAATGAGTTCGTAAATCCGTTTCTGCAAATCTGTCAGTCCTTCGGTTCCTTCTTGGCCTGCTCTTTCTCGTAAGACCTTCTTGGAGTGGACTCCCCAAGGGTCGCAAGCTTTGATCTTTTGGTGTTTATCAAGGTAGCATTCCTCACAGATGAGCTGATCACCTTCATGGAACGCGTCCTCTTTTGGAACCTCTTGGCCGCAATTCTCGCATTTAACAAGGTTGGTCTCGTCTGCCATCTAGCTTCACCTTTTTGTTATTCTTTCCTCAGATCCCCAACTCGTCTAGTATCCTGAGAACAACTACCGATCCATAGGCCGCGCCAGGCCCTCCTGACATCAATATGGCAGCTCCCGTCGCCTCTAGGATCTCCTGACGAGTAGCTCCGAGTTTAGCTGCCATTGGCACGTGGTTCCACAGGCAGTATTCGCACTTTAGGGCCACGGCGATCGCTACCAATATCAGCTCTTTGGTTTTTGTATCTAGAGCACCCTCTTTGGCTGCTTCATCGTGCAGTTGTGTCAAAGCTTTCGTCACGTCAGGCATTTCTCTTTCTAGCGCCGCAAGTCTTTCTTGCATGTCTACCCTTTGATTCATACCATCACTCAATTATAACAGATTGCGATTTTTCGTTCAAAAGGATCACAACACACACAGGATTCAAAGAAATCAGGTGCATGCAGCGATATTTCTCTGGTGAGATGAACACCATTGTTCTTATGGCACATATCAAACCATCATCTTATCGCCACCCAATCGGGAACGAGTATCAAATATAATGAGGGTTTTCTCCTTGCTTATGGTCACTTATCATCCATTCACCTGAGGTTTAGGTATGGTAAATGTTCGAATTACAGTTGATATACTTGTCGAATAATCGATTACTTGTTAGGAATATTTTGCAGCGTGGGCATGGCTAGTCCCTTCGTCTGCCAATATAGCCAGGCACAGCTCGAGGCATCTCCGATGGATTCTGGTACTGGTCGCTCAATCAATAGGGAATCTCAACAACTCCTTCCTGAAAACTTCCTTTCGGTGTGGTTCTATCATTTTTTTGGCCTTATGATGTAGTTTTCAGCAAAGCCGAAGGCCTTTGATCTTAAATCTTCATAACTTTTGTGAAATCGTCTCAAACAGATATAAATCGCCAGGGAAGAGTTCTAAGTGAGGAGGCAAAAAAGAGATGGTAACGTCTTCCAGCAAGGATAAAGTATTTGAGGCGATTGAAGCCAAGGGTGTCAAATTTGTCCGATTGTGGTTTACAGATATTCTGGGGCTCCCCAAGAGCTTTGCGATCTCGCCCTCGGAGCTCGAGGGGGCCTTTGATGAGGGGATGGGCTTTGACGGCTCCTCAATCCAGGGTTTCGCCCGGATCGAAGAGAGCGACATGGTTGCCAAGCCCGACCCTGAGACCTTCACCATACTCCCCTGGAGGGCGAAGGAGGGGCAGAACGTGGGCAGGATGTTCTGCGACATCCTCCAGCCGAACGGAAGTCCCTACGAGGGCGACCCGAGATACGTTCTTAAGAAGAACCTGGCGGCTCTGAAGGATATGGGCTACGACCTATATGTCGGCCCTGAGCTGGAGTACTTCTACTTCAAAGATGACAAGTCGACGGAGATCCTGGACAAGGGCGGCTACTTTGACGCCATGACCACGATGGACGCCGCGAGCAACCTCCGTCGCGATACGATCCTGACCCTGGAGTCGATGGGAGTCAACGTCGAGTACAGCCACCACGAGGTGGCGCCCTCCCAGCACGAGATCGACCTCCGCTACCAGGAGGCCCTAAAGATGGCCGATATTGTGATGACCTATCGGATCGTCGTCAAGGAGATCGCCCAGCAGCACGGCTACTACGCCACCTTCATGCCGAAGCCGATCTTCGGCGAAAACGGGACGGGGATGCACGTCCACCAGTCCCTCTTCAAAGGGGGAAGAAACGCCTTCTTCGATCCCGGCGACAAGTACAACCTCTCCGACATCGGAAAGCACTACATAGCGGGCCTGCTCAAAAACGCGCCCGTCCTCACGGCCGTCACCAACCAGTGGGTCAACTCCTACAAACGCCTCGTCCCCGGATACGAGGCTCCCGTCTACATATCCTGGGCGAGGAGAAACAGGTCTGCCCTGGTACGGATGCCGATGTACAAGCCCGGAAAGGAGAACGCCACCCGGGTCGAGTACAGGAGCCCTGACCCCGGAGCGAACCCCTACCTCGCCTTTGCTGTGATGCTCGCTGCGGGCGTGGATGGGATCAAGAATAAGTACGAGCTCCCCGAGCCGATCGAGCGGGACATCTTCAAGATGACTGAGGCGGAGAAGGAGAAGGCCGGGATCACCTCCCTTCCGGGAAGCCTCATCGAGGCCCTGATGCTCACCGAGAATAGCAGTCTCATGAAAGAGACCCTCGGAGACCACGTCTTCACCAACTTCATAGCATCGAAGAAGGTCGAATGGGATGAGTACAGGACCGACGTCAGCAGGTGGGAGATCGAAAAGTACCT
>LGFT01000038.1 GCA_001509375.1 Methanothrix harundinacea
CCCCCTGGCTCCCCCGGTACGTCATCACCCCCGCCACAGCCCGTACACTGATGGAGATCGAGGCCGCAAGAGCGGTGGTGGACGAGACGCCCCTCCCCCTGGCCGCCGAGGCGAAAGCTCCGCCGCCGGGCCCGCCTCCGCTCGACCCATCACTCCACCCGGATCGATGGCGATGGATACATCTCGCGTTTGGTTCAGCACGCCAGCACTTCGACTACGAAAACCGGTTATACCGAGAGAAACATACTAACTCGTTGTTGAGGTGGTCTCTTGGGCGCTGCAGAGCAGTATGTTGTTGATGCGAAAGGCCAGAAGGTCGCTGTCATCCTCCCCCTGGATGAGTATAAAAAGCTGCAGGAGGATCTTCACGATCTCTCGATGATCGCTGACCGCAAAGACGAGACGTGTATCAGCTTAGAAGAGATGAAGAGACGCCTGTGAGGGCGAGATGGGCGACTACACCATCACCTTCAAGGCCAGCGTGGAGAAGGACTTTCGAAAACTTCCTAAGGATAAAGCATCTCACATCCTGGAGATCATCGAGGGCCTCTCTCTCGATCCCATTCCCAGAGGAGCAAGAAAGCTTTACGGCACCGAAGGTTTCTATCGAGTTCGAGCGGGCGATTACCGCGTCATATACAAGATAGTTCACGAGGCGCGGGAGATCGTCGTCTTTTACGTACGACACCGAAGCGTTGCATATAGAGAACTGTAACCGAACTGCCACTGATTTGCAAGTGAGACTCATCACTCCACCCGGATCGAGGGGAACCGGCTGACCCTCGCCAAGGCAGGCGGAGGAGGCGATATCGGGCCAGGAGATCGAGGGAAGGGAGGTGGACGTCGCCGAGGCCCTGGGGCTCTCCGACCGGATGGCACGGGTGCTCATCAATGGGTGGGTCGAAGATGGCTGGCTGATGGTGGCAGACCCCTCGAAACGAGGGAGGTCCTACGAGTTATCGGCAATTTATCGGCAATATATCGGCGGTTTATCGGCAATGCCTACAGGCGAAAAATGAAGGGCATTAGGCTCGCCCTGGTGGAGGCCCCGGAATAAAACCACCAGAGCCATCAAATCCAATCTTAATCCTCGAAGGGGACGATGTAGACGCCGTCCTCCCTCTTCTGTCCCTTTACCAGCTCGCAGTGCCTCAGGATCGCAAACTCGTTTTCCAGCTCATCGGGCCTGAGGCTGAAACGCCTGGCGATCTCCTCCCTTTTGGCCCCGCCCTCCTCGATGAGGTCCTCGGCCGGATGCTCACATCCACAGCGATCGCACTTCTGCATCTCTTCTTCTTTCTCGTCTCCTATTTCGATCCACCTCGTCTCAAACTTCAATCGTCCTTCGCCTTCGAGCCCTCCAAGAGCGCCTCATACCTCTCTTTGATCCTCTCGACGATCTCCATCTCGTAGGGCTGGTGGGTCGGAACCTGGATCTCGGTCTCGATTTCTAGTTAGTCTGGGGCTGCTGTCATCCCGTTCTCGTCTGTGGGGACCCCCAGGCCCAGGGCGATTCTCCTCGATCATGGGCGTTAAGGGCTTGATCGGCCGGGCTCTTATCGCCCTCTCCCTGTAACCCGCGAGGAGGGCGTCGATCTCCGCATGGAGGGCCCCCACCTTCTCGTGATCGGCCCTGCCAGAAGTCCACGGAAGGACTAGGCAATTTTGAAATATGGTGAGATTCTAAGACGGTTCGCAAGATGCTGGCGAAGCAGTCCAAGGACTCGAGCCCTTCCATAACGATCCGGACCGACCTTTTGCCCGGCGACATCGGGATGGTGGTCCATCTTCATGGGGCCATTTACGCTGAGGAGCAGGGGTGGGACTCCACCTTCGACGCCTACGTCGCGGGGCCCATGGCCGAGTTCGTCAAGTCCAGATCGGATCTGGATCGGATCTGGATCGTTGAGCGGGCGGATAGGGCGAAGAATGGCGAAAGGAGGGGGAATCAGATCGTGGGGTCCGTCGCCATCTTGAAGGCCTCTGAGACCGAGGCCCAGCTCCGGTGGCTCCTTCTCGCCCCGGAGGTGAGAGGGCTCGGCCTGGGCAGGAGGCTCGCGGAGGAGGCGCTGGACTTCTCCCGATCGGTGGGGTACTCTTCGGTATTCCTCTGGACGGTCCGGGGGCTTGAGGCGGCGACGAGCCTCTATGAGTCCCTCGGCTTTGAGGAGACGGAGGTGAAGACCTCAGAGATCTGGGGGAGCACCGTCACAGAGATGAGGTACGAACTCAGACTTTGAGATGTCGACACAGCAATTGAGATCGATATTCGAAGCACAAATGGTCACATAATCTGATAGTTGAAGCGATTGTACGGAGATGCTGATGGATGGGCGAAGAGGTATTTGAGGCGATCCGGAGGAGGGTCGCAGAGGAGCCCTACGCTAAGAAGATGGGGCTCAAACTGGTCGAGGTGGACGAAGGATATGCACTGGTGGAGATGAAATTCACCGAGAATATGGAGAACGTCTTCGGGATGGCCCACGGTGGGGCCATATTCTCCCTCATCGACGAGGCTTTTGAGATTGCCTCCAACTCCCACGGCACCGTCTCTGTTGCCCTCAGCATGAGCGTCACCTACGTCAGCTCTCCAAAGAAGGGCGAGACTCTCCAGGCAGAGGGAACGGAGGTGAGCAGGTCGAACAGGGTTGCGACCTACTCCATCAAAGTCAAGACTAAAGGGGGCGACCTCATCGCCATCTGCCAGGCTCTCGTCTACAGGAAGAGGGATCCGCTGCCCTTTCTGTGAGCCTTCGTCCATCAAAATCGGTGACGTCCAGGGCCGTCTAAAGACGATATCAACTAATATGGTGGTCTTAAAGAAACCGGGTGCAAGGCGAAAAACACATCAGAATTTTGGGATCTGAGATCGGGATTGGAGAATCCTGACCTCTCTGCCCTCGCCGTCAGCCTTCTCTGGAATAGTTGGAGGCTTCAGCTGCGAGAAAACTTTTTCTGCTTCAAGATCAGGTCGCTTCTTCGCTCAATTTTTCTTGCATTTTGATCCTCTCCTGCTCTTTTATCTGCAGCTCCATCCATCTGGATCTGAGGGCTTTCATGCTAACGTGGTGGACCACCGATATGGCCATCAGATCTCCGTATCCCTCAGCTGCCTCTCTGAGCGTTCTGTCCAGGTTCTCTTCTGATCTCGATCTTTCCTCTGATATCATGTTCGCACTTCCTTCTGAATTCCTTCTGAACTTTTATATTTTATTCGACTTCGTCCATATATCTATGCCAGAATACGGCTGCCGGATCGATGAGCTGCGACGACGTGCAAGACTGGGGTTTATCCTAAACTCCGGCCTTTTTAATAACCAGGTTTGCTTCAACTGGAATTCCAATCTTCATCTTTTCAAGAATCGTTCTCTGTTTTTTAGATATCTCGGTCAGCTTCCACTTATTTCCGACCTTGACCGCCCTGAGCTTTGCGAGTTCCATGATAATCTCCTCGATGGGTCTCTTCTCAAGCAGCTCTGCATCCCTCGCCTTTCGAATTAATATCGCCCTCAGGATCAACGATATGAAGAAGATGAACAACAATCCCCGAAGCGTTTCAATCTTCTGCACTCCCAATGGCATTACTTCAAGCTCGTTCTTCAGGTCATCGAACCTCTTCTCTACTTCATCCCTTTCTCGACAGAGCGAAAGCACTTCCTCCCACTTTCTTTTGGTAGCCGAAAGAAGGATCGTCTTTCCAAATCGGTTAACTGCCTGCGATATTGCATTGATTCTTCTGCGCAGGTGGATAGTCTTTCCCTCCACTGAGCACTCGAAATATCTTTCAAAATTTCCGGCGATCTGCTTAAATTGACCCATTGGATTATGGAACTCTTTTCCGTTAAGAGCAGATTCGATATCTATCAACCTATTGTAAAACGAATTTGTCTCTTGACCCTCGCGTTTCTTATTGAACAGGACGTATCCGTAGGCATCAACTTCACCAATTTTGACCTCGCTCTCCAGGACGTAAAAGATATCTCCTCCAAACCTCCTGGCATTAGCCGCATTTTCGATATCTCGTTTTGTCTCGCTGATGAGCCCCTTGCCAATGTTGACGCTAAACGGGGGGGGAAGGATGAAATCGATATGCTCAGATGTCATCTCTTTGATGTTGCTCTCACTGTAAAACCCTCGATCAAGAATGAAAATACTTTTTGTTATGCCAAATGCTTCGACTTCAGCCACTAGATTTTTTAAAGTGACAACATCGCTGACGCTCCCCGGAAACAACTTAAAGTAAAGAGGTAAGTGGTTGTTCAGCGAGAGAACCAATCCTAGGTTGACCTGGGGCAGATCCAATCCATCGCGATTGTACCCCCACTCCAACCAATCGATATTTCGCGAAGCTGAAGAAAGGGAGGTAATATCAAATATCAATGTCTCGTCCTCACTGGTTACAAGAGAGTTGTAAAAAGATGTCATAGCAGCTTCGTTAACGGATAGTCGTTCAAGAAAACTTGAGAGCCACTGAGAGCTGAATGATTCCTTCAGCGAGTACATTTCCGGCAAAAACGAGTCATCCAGGACATGGTGAAGATTTTTGAGAGACGTTTGATGTAGTAACTTGCTCATTCCTACAGTGAGAATCAAATCTCCATCTTTTCCAAATGATTCATATAGCTTCTTTCTGAGATCGATTTCATTGGCCACAGAATTCAGAAGATATGACGGGCCAAATGATTTTGTCGTCTTAACATCACGTTCTGCGGTCTTAGGAATGATCTTGCCGGCGGCCTCGTCCCAAACGCCGAGATACCGGCGTTTCTGTCTGGACTGTTTCTTCTCCGGATCCCAAAAATTTTCGGCTTCGTAGACATATGTGCGCCCCCGGATCTTCTGTTTGACGAGATATGTCATAGTTAAGAATAGTAACCATAATAGTACTTAAACTATTGGGTGGATTCGCGGGCTGTTAGACTCAATTGAGAAAATGGTTATTGCATAGGCAGGAGTTTAGGATCGAGACCTCGAGAACTGGCCGGACCACTGAGCTCGCCCGTTAACTTGCGATGCGCTCCTCGATGCCCCCTCTTCCAGCGAGATCATCGAGGAGATCGAAGTAATGGTATTGGTCCAGTAGCCCGGAAGACAGGCGATCCGGGCTGTTGCAACGCTCGTGGTCGGATGCGTCCTCCTCTACATCAACGAAGCATTTGGCAGGGACTTCAGGCGTTATTCCTACCACGTACAAAAAGAGGGGAAGATGGTGCTAGGGTGGGTTTTCGTTGAGGATGTGCTAAACGGGATGGAGGCCATCATCCGACCCGCTAGGCGGAGGAGATGGTGGTTCACGTCCACGATCCTGGGGAGTCCGCCGACGACGAGGTTGATCCCGGCGTAGCCTTGCAGGCCCAGGGCCAGGGCCGCCATGCCCGCCGCCTTCAGGATCCCCTCCTCCCGGTCCGAGCGGCGGGGGGGACGATCCCGCCCTGGTACTCGAAGCCCGCCTCGACGCTGACGAGCTGCTTGTCGATGGTTATGGGGGGGCACCGGTCGCCGGAGGCGACGAATAGACCAGGGCCCACGATCGGAGGCGCGCCAAACCCCTCCCGGCCCCGATTCTTTCGCAGCCTCTCGAATGAGGGCCAAAGAAACGCGGACTCCAGGAATATGGCGCCGGGCCCCTGAGCCTCCCTGCAACTTTGCAATGAGCTCCCGTCGTCTGCGCTCAGCTGAATTTTGGGCCTGGCGTTCGGCCGAGTCGAGCCCAATAGACCAGCTCCGAGGGCGGCGCCTGCCCTCGCCGGGCGCAAAAACGCCCAACAGGCGACCTCAAGCTGCCTTTTGCAGAGTAGATTTATATTCTGAAACGCGAAAATAACCTCCGATGAAGCGCCTTCACGACTATACAATTGTCCTTCGTCCGGAGGATAATGGCACCTTTGTAGCCTACGTACCCGCCATCCCAGGGTGCCATGCATGGGGGCGAACTCCCGAAGAGGCGCAGGCCGAGATCGCCAACGTCTTCGAGATGATCAAAGAAGAATACAGAGAAGAAGGAAGGCGATTGCCCCAGGACGTCGACCTGGAGGCCGTCCATGCCTGCCAAAGCTGAGGACCTGGAAAAGGCAGCCGCAAAGCTTGGATTTCAAAAGATCCGACAAAAAGGCAGCCACGCCCGTTGGAAGCATCCGGATGGACGGGCGACGACCATTCCCATCCACGGCAACAGCGAAATTGGCTGATGGCTATTTTATGAGATCCTCAAGCAGCTGGGCATCTCTGAAGAGGATTTCTGGAAGCTCGTGCGGGGCGACAGTGGCAGAAGATAGAACGATCTGCTATCACCACTTTTCTAGCAAGGCGGCAAAATCGAGCCAGAAAGTCCGGCCCGAAGATAGCCCTCCTCCTACAGTTCCAGCTCCCCCTTCCGAAACTCGCAACTCCCCACCACCGCCACCCTCTCCGGCAGCGTCGCAAACCTCGCCCTCAGGATCAGGTCAGCCAGCTCCTCGCGCATCACTTTTGCGATCCCCACGATGGAGGTGGTGGGCCTCGGGTTCACGTCCACTACCCGGGGGAGGTCGCCTACGACGAGGTCGATCCCGGCATAACCTTGCAGGCCCAAGGCCAGGGCCGCCATCTTCGCGGCTTTCAAGATCTCCTCCTCCTCCCGGTCCGAGCGGCGGGGGACGATCCCGCCCTCGTACTGGAATCCAGACTCTACCTTGACAAGCTGCTTGTTCACTGTCAGGGGCAGAACTCGGTCGCCAGAGGCGATGAGGCTCACGCTGAGGGCTTCGCCCTGGTGGTACTTTGTCGCTATCCTATCGTCCAGGTTTTCCGGCAATTTGTCGACAAGCTCCATCCTCTCAGAGCCGCACCCGAACCTCGGCTTCAGGACGAAGGGGCCGTCGTCATTCGAATCGGCGATCTCGACGACGGGAACACCCTCTTCTTCGAGGCGGCGGGTGCAGGCGAGCTTGTCGGCGGATAGCCTCGCGGCGGCGGGGGAGCAGCCGAGGTTTGTGGTGCTGCTTTCCTCAAGAGTCTTCAGAAATCCGGGCAGAAGCTCGTCAGGAGCGATCACGAGCCCCGCATCCGCTTCAGTCCCGGCGAGGAAATCCTCGAAGTGATCATCGCTTTTACCTTCGAGGACGATTCCCCGCCCAGCGCCGATGGAGGGCCCCGCCGTCGGGTAAATGACGTGGTGGCCGAGCCGCTCGAAGCTTTTGGCGAGGATGGAGAGCATCGCCTTCCCCTCTACCTGGTAGGTTCCCGATAGACCCGTGGCGATGGCGTACTCGGCGATCAGAACCTTCATGATCTTCTCGGCTTGGGATCTCTGATGAGGTTTCAGTACTGCCTCGCGAGGAGGGCGCACTTCTCGGTCTTCGCGCCGCAGACGATGCAGCCCCCCTGATATATCTCTTGGGCGCGCCAGGGCTCGCCGAGAAGGGCCGCGCCGACCTCGTCCTCGATTCTGTGGCCGCACTCCTCCGAGCCACACCACCAGACCCGGGCGACTCCGGTCGAGGTCTGCTCCTTCGCCTCCTCCGCCGTCTCGCAGTCCTTCACCTTGCTCTCGAGGAAGGCCTGGGCCTTCGCCACCATCGCCTCGTGGAGGTCGGCAGCCTCCGCCAGGATCGCCTGCTCTAAACCGTCCAAGGGCGCGGTCAGCTTTTTACCGTCCCGCCGTGCCAGGACCGCAACCCCGTTCTTGATGTCCCTCGGCCCGATCTCGATTCGAATGGGTACGCCCTTCAGCTCCCACTTGTAAAACTTGGCCCCAGGCCTCTCGTCGCTCTCGTCAATAGTGACCCTCATCCCGGCGGCCACAAGTTTCGCTTTGAGGTTCCGGCAGACCTCCAACGTTCCCTCCTTGTCCTTGAATAAGATTGGTACTATGACCACCTGGACCGGGGCCACCGACCAGGGGAGTACTAGCCCTACGTCGTCGCCATGGACTGATATCAGTGCGGCGATGCACCTCTCGGAGACGCCGTAACAGGTCTGATTGACGTACTCCTGCTCCCCGGCCTCATTCTCGAAGGTGATGTCGTAGGTGGTGGCGAAGTTCGTCCCCAAAAGGTGAGCCGTCCCGATCTGAAGCGTCCTTCCGTCCGGCATCACTGTATCGAGGGCGATGGAGTAGTCGGAGCCGGGGAACTTGTCCCAGGAGGGCCTCTTCGCAAAGAGGAAGGGTATGGCGAGGCGGCGATAGAACTCGGCGTAGATGGTGAGGGCCGCCTCCACCTGCTCTGCCGCCTCCTCCCAGGTGGCATGAACGGTGTGGGCCTCCTTGAAGGATGTGATCTCCCGGAGCCTTATGAGGGGGCGGGTGTGCTTCGTCTCGTACCGGAAGGTGTTGACGATCTGGTAGATCTTGAGAGGGAGGTCGGCGTGGCTTCTCACCCAGAGCTTGAAGATCGGATATATCGCCGTCTCGCTGGTGGGGCGGAGGGCGAGCTTGATGTCGAGGGGGCTTGTTCCGCCGTGGGTCACCCAGTATACCTCGTCCTCGAAGCCCTTGATGTGCTCGGCCTCCTTCATGAACTCCGTCTCCGGGATCAGGAGGGGAAACTGGGTCTCCTGGTGGTCGGGGTCGAGGAGCTCTCTCATCAGGTTGTAGACGTTCCTTCGGAGGGCGAAGCCCGTGGGGTACCAGACGCACATCCCCTTGACGGGGTAACGCACGTCGATGATCTCCCCGGCCTTCAAAAGCTCGTGATACCATTCGCTGAAGTTTTCTTTCTTCGGTAGTTTGGACTCGGTCATCAGATCACCGGAGATGATTGAGAATCTAAAACGGGCTCGACGAAAGGCTGTATGAGAACCGGAGTTATGAAGGTCTCGATGACGGCCGCCGCGAAGAGTAGGATGACGACCCACCGGAGGAGGCGTATAGCCGCCTTAAGCTCCCCCTCCAGGTCGCCCCCCCTTCCTAGAAGCGTTCTGATCATGAGGTGGCCGAGCCGAAAGCCGACGCCGATGCATACGAGGACCGTGGGAAGTTCGATGATGCCATGGGGCAGGATAGCGACGACGACGAATGCCAGACCCCCAGCCAGCATCGCCTGATGGACGACGAGACCGACCACGAGCCCGTTCGTGACCACCACGACGAGGGGGATGATCCCGAAGCCCACCCCCAGGAGGAGGGCCATCAAAGACGCGAAGAGGTTATTCAGGAATATCGCCATCATCATCTTGGGTGGAGATAGGTCCAGGATCCACTGCAGCTTCTCCGCAACGTCTCCGACGTAGGTAGCGGCCAGCTCCGGGTTTTGGACTGAGGCGACAAACCCGAGGACCGCCGTCGCAAAGAACAGGTAAACTGACAGGAGTATGTAGGGGCGGATGGACCTGATGTATGCGGCATCTTCTTCCCAGTTCAAGAGATATTCTCCTCCTCTTCCTCCCTCCCGCATTATATAAGATCCTGGCGATTTTGCCGAAACTTGCCCGCGGTTGAGATTACATCTAGCCGGACCAGGCACCTGTCAGGTAGCTGGCACCGAAAAGAACGAGAAAGGTGCCGCAGAGTGCGAGGGTTCTCCTGTAGTTCGCCTCGGAGAGGAGGGTCCTTCCCCGGTCCAGGCTCGTGGAGACGAGGGTGTACCAACCGAAGTCAGCGCCCCAGTGGCCGATCATGAATATCATGGCGAGGAGGAGACCCTCCCGAAGCTCCGACAGGACCAGGGCCGATCCGACAGATAGCCACCAGATCCAGAAGTAGGGGTTGGCGATGCTGGTCAGGGCCCCCGCCAGGTACGGGTTTGAGGTCGCGCCCCTCTCAGATATCTCCATGGTGGCGGTCCTGCTTCCCTTCAAAGTGAGAAGGCCGAAGAGGATCAGGGCCGTCCCGCCGACGGCGGCGACGATGGCGGTATGCTCCTCTGCCATCGTTGCCAACCCCACGACGATGAGGAGGAATACCGCCACCTCAGCGAGGGCGTGGCCCGCCGCCACCTTCGGCCCCATCGTCCACCCCCTCTGGAGGGACGAGTTTATGGTGGCCACCAGGGTTGGGCCGGGGGCCAGGGCTCCGGTCAGCCCGATGGTGAAGGCCAAAATCAGGGTCTCTATCGCCCCAAGCATATCCATCAACCAACACCTCCATGATATCTGAACCTTTCGACCCGGAAAGAGCTTACGAGATTCGGGAAAATTCGGTGGGGTATGTGATCTGACCGACTCTGAAAAGGTTACTTAGAGCTGGAACGGTCGTAAACCGGGATTAAATCGAATTTAGAAGGGTTGAAATCGGTTTAACAGCGGAAAAGCCCCATGGACCGGTCGGGATTTGAACCCGAGGCCTCTACCATGCCAAGGTAGCGATCTACCCCTGATCTACCGGCCCGCTGGGCGGGGCATACGCAGACCTATCAAATAAAGATGTCGGTGCCGGGGGCGCGGGGCGACGCGTTTGGATGTGCCTCTTTCTATCTCTTCAGAGTGGATTGGACCGTCTCCACCGCCGATACGACAGGTCTTCCCCAGCGGATGCCGTTCAGGACATCTTTGATCGTCATATCATCCACCTTCGGGTAGTTCAGGAGCTTCTCGTAGTCCTTCGTGACGGCGTAGTTGTAGTGGCCGTAGGCGACCGTCACGCCGTAGGTCAGGAGCTTGTGGGCTCGTCTGGAGGAGGTGTAGACCATCTGGTCTGGGTCGTAGACGGCGTCAGCCCCGATCTTGAAGAGCTTCACTGAGAGGTCGTAGTCGTCCAGGAGGGATATGTCCCGATGGCCGCCCGCCTTCCGGTACGTATCTCTCCTCATGGCCATGTTGGAGCCGATCATGTAGCAGAAGTTTAACGCCTTGAGGAGCTTATAGGAGCTTCGGACCGCGCTCAGAATCTCTGTCCTGAGGTCTCTATTCTGGAATAAAACGGGCCCTGTGCTCGCCTCGTGTCGCTCGAGGTTCCTGCTTATTACCTCAAGCCACCCTCTCGGAAAGGCGGTGTCCGCGTCGGTGAAGGCGATAATCCGGCCATGGGCCGCCTCTGCCCCGTCCCGTCTTGCCCCACCGATCCCTGGGTGGATCTGGGGGATAACCCTGTCAGCGTACTCCTCCGCGATCTCGACGGTCTTGTCAGCGGAGCCCCCATCGACTACTATTATCTCGTAGCTCCCGATTTCCGGGGATTGGCTGGCAAGGGACCTCAGAGTCGCAGCTATCTGCTCCTCCTCGTTCAGCGCGGGAACGATGACTGATATCATTCAACATACCTCTCACCGAATAGGCCGGATAGATCATCAGATAAAGGGCCGAAGCCGCCGCCACCGCCATGGATATCTGGTATAGGCGGGCCGCGGCGAAGGCGAATACGAGAGATAAGGCCGCAAGGCCGCCCAGCATCAAGAGGCCATTCTTCTCCCCTATCCTCGTCACAGTGGTGGTCGTCGATCCCAGATCCTCAGCGTAATCCACTATCTGATGGGCTATCAGGGCTTCGCAGCCGACTATAAAGAATATCAGAGATATCAATATTGTCCCTCGTGAGGGGTCTCCTCCACAGAGGAGAAAACCGGTGAGGAAGGGGATCGCCCCGAACATCAGGCCATGGCTCACTGCGTCTAGGAGGTATCGCTCCTTGAGCCGGATGCGGCTCGCGGAGTAGGCGGTCAAAAGCAGCAGGTTGATCACGACGAATAATGCGCCCGTCAGGTCCAGGCGAAAGGAGAGGATCAGGGGGGTTGAGGCCAGGGCGAACATCAGCAGCAGAACGCCCCTCTCATCGACCTTTCCCGCGGCCAGGGGGTTAGTTCCCGACTCCACTTTGCGGCGGTGTTGTCTATCGATTTCGGCATCGAAGTAGTTGTTGACGACGAAGGCGTAGCTTATGAGGCAGAGGTATGCGATCAAGACGAGGAGCGTCTGGTCCTGTCCCCCTCCGGCCAGATAGGCCCCCGCCAGCGGGAATAGCGGATAGAACTTGATCCAGTCTCTGATGCGAAGCATTCTGAGGTAATCTAACATCTTTGTCTCTCCCCGGTGGGGGAGTAGAACTTCCGTACCCCCTTATCTACCTTTTCGAATCATGCTGGCTTCGATTATATAATAGATGGTTGTTCTTCTTATCCATCAGGAATCAGCTGGGTCCCATTTTTCGGGTTAAGTCTTTATAGATTGTTCATGGTAATATTGTATTCGAGATCATGATATCGCCGTCAATTATTCTGGTATGTTTTGCGATCCTCCTCACCCCTGCCTTCGCTGGGGTGGAGGATGAGGGCTACCTGGACGCTGTCGGGCCATCTGGGGCCATGCCCGGCACCAGCTACTCCGAGTATGGATCGGCCTTCGAGGAGTTCATGGGCACAGCTCCAGCTGAGCGAAATCTCTATTCGTATCCAGACTACCTCGTCGAATTCTTGGATAGGGAGACGGGGAGGACTGCGACGAACTACAGCCTCTACACCCCCGCCTTCGAGATCTTCATGAACCAGAGCATAGAAGGGCGCTTGAACCTTTCATCCTATCCGGATTATCTTGGCCGTTTCTTGAACCAGAGCTCCGAGAACCTGAGCAGCAGAGGCTGGAACCATTCATCCTATCCGGATTATTTGATCTGGTTTTTGAACCGATAGCACTGATGAGGCGAATTCGGATAGAGTCCCGCAAAAATCCATCGTCTGCTTCGCTTCATCAGTCTTCGCACTCATATTCGGCCGATCTCTTCTTCAGGGCCTCCATCCTCGAACTGATGCTGGCGAGCCTCTCCTCGACCGCGAGCATCTCCCGCTCCATGAGGAAGATCTGGTCCCCGATGGGTTTCCCCGCCTCTGGCTTCGTTTCTGAGATGGATGATCCGAACTTCGGGGCGCCTTCTCTTAAGATGTAGCTTCCCCCCTCGATCGTCATTCCCAGGCCGTAGACTAGTGCTGCAGCGACCTTCTTTCTTCCGCTCCGAAGGTCGTTCCAGAAGGCCTTGCGGGATATCCCCATGTAGAGGGCGGCCTCCTGCTGCTGCAGTTCCAGAAGGTCCACGAGGCGTATCGCCTCCAGCTCTTCCAGGCTGATCTTTACATCCTCTCCCCTCTTTGTTCCCTCCGGCTCAAACCGTCTCTTTTCGGGGATCTCGGTGATCCATCGCTGGCCGCGTCGTCTGCCTCTGCCCGGGCTCATGAAATGCTCGTATTTGGGACATTATATTTAAAATTTCCCCGGCCGATACGAAATGTTTATATATTAGATCACATAAGGGATCATTGGGACGGTTTCGAATAGAAAGAGCTACCGTCCCAAACGGCCGAGGTAGGTGAATAAGATATGCCTGGTGGAGATGGAACGGGCCCTGCAGGATATGGACCAAGAACCGGCAGGGGCATGAGATACTGTTCGGGGTTTGATGCCCCGGGATATGCAAGGTTGGGATACGGCAGGCCCTTCGGCGCCGGAAGGGGCGGAAGGCGAGGCCGGGGTGGTGGTATTTACTTCCGGTCCAGGCAGTGGCCCGGCTTCAGGTCCTTCGGACCGATGCCGTTTGCCTTCTATGGACCTTATCGGCCGGCTGCATATAGAGTGAGGTGAATAATATATGCCTGGTGGAGATGGAACGGGCCCTGCAGGATATGGACCAAGAACCGGCAGGGGCATGGGATACTGTTCGGGGTTTGACGCCCCGGGATATGTAAGGTTTGGCTACGGCAGGCCCTTTGGCGCCGGAAGGGGCGGCGGGCGAGGCAGAGGTTTCCGCCTCTGGTCGAGGCAGCCCGGCTTCTGGGCAGCGTCGCCAGGGGCAGGAGTTTGGCCTTACGCTCCAGCTGCCCCCTCTCCCGAGGTGGAGATGGCGGACCTGGAGGAGATGGCCGAGAGCCTTGAGGCCCAGCTGAAGAGCATAAAGGCCCGGATAGATGAGCTGAAATCCGAGAAGTGATCTCTTCCTGGCTGGGTCTCTTTTTTTTGTTAAGATGATTCAGATAAATTATAGTTAACTTTGAGATTTAACTGCAGTCCTGCGACCGTTCTGGGTCAAGATCGATCATCTTCCAGATCTTCTCCATATCCAGGTACTTCTCGGCGGCCCGGGCCAGCTCGTCGTACCCATCTCCCACCAGGGCGGATCTCCGGGTTAGGTTCTTCCTCGAGTAGAGGTAGTTCAAAAAGGCGTCCCTGAAGTTCTGATTGCTGAAGATCCCATGAAGATAGGTTCCTATGACGAGGCCGTCGGCGCCTACGGCGCCGTCGTCACCGAAGGCTGGGAGGTCCCGAGAGGTGGTCATGCCCATGTGAATCTCATATCCCCGAACGGCCTCTCCCTTTATCGGCCCCAGGATTGGACCATCTCCTGTCACCGTCTTTTCCACCTGGATGGTCCTCTTCTCGTACTTATCGAACCGGGTCTCCAGGTCGAGGAGGCCGAGGCCCGGAATTGAATCGTTGGAGTTCTCGATCCCTGTGTCCACGATCTTCTTCCCAAGGATCTGGTAGCCTCCGCAGATCCCCAGGATCGGAACCCCTGCGCCCCGATGGGCCAGGATCTCCCTCTCGGTACCGTTTTTTCTCATATCCTCCAGGTCTGCGACGGTGTTCTTGGTTCCGGGAATTATGATGGCGTCTGGCCTTCCCAGAGGCTCGCCGGGGGTTATGTACCTGATTTTTGCCTCCCGCTCCAGGGGCTCAAAGTCTGTGAAGTTTGATATCCTCGGAAGCCTGATGATGGCGATCTCGACAGCTTCGCCGACTTCGCCGTCACCTCTCCCTTCGCCACTGCCCCTCTTGTCCCCCAGGGAGACAGAGTCTTCGGATGGAAGGTTCAGGTCGAGGTAGGGCATGACGCCGAGGACGGGAACGCCGGCGAGCTCCTCCAGCATTTCGAGCCCCGGCTCCAAGATCGCAGGGTCGCCCCTGAACTTGTTTATCACGAGGCCCCGGACGAGGGGCCTTATATCGGGGGGGAGGAGCTTCATCGTCCCGTAGAGGCTCGCAAAGACCCCACCCCTCTCGATGTCTCCCACCAGGATTATGGGGGATGCAAGCTTAGAGGCGACGTAGATGTTGGCTATGTCCCGGTCATAGAGGTTGATCTCCGCCCCGCCGCCGGCCCCCTCGACGACGATGTAGTCGTACTCCCTCTCCAGCTCCTCGATCGCCCTATCCACCACAGCTTTCAGTCCATCGATCTCTTGGTAGTACTCCTCGGCGGACTTGTCGGCGACTGGCACCCCGAAGACGATCACCTGGCTGGTCCGGTCGCCCTTCGGCTTGAGGAGTATCGGGTTCATCACTTCCTTTGGCTCGATCCCCGCGGCCCAGGCCTGGACCGCCTGGGCGATCCCCATCTCCTTTCCCTCTGAGGTGACCCAGGAGTTGAGGCTCATGTTCTGGGATTTGAATGGGGCGACCTTTAGCCCCCGGTTTTTGAGGATCCTGCATAGGGCGGCGACGATGGTGCTCTTTCCTGAGTGGGAACAGGTCCCAAGGACCACGATGAATCTCGTCATGTCCTTTGCAGGAGGGATGGACAAGTTTATTTGTCTTTTGGAAGAAGGGATTTTGTGGAGAAGGGAGAACGGATGCGTTCTTAATCTGAAGATCTCGACGCTATGCAGACTTCGGCGCCTTGAATCCCGTGGCTCAGACCCGGATCGGGGCCTTCTCCCCACTGGCGAAGGCTCCCATTCAGGCGGCGGCTCTGCGGGGGCTCTGGCCTGGAAAGGCCGGAACGAGCATTTATGGAGTAATCAGATGCTCTGATGTGTGGTCCAAAAAGGGGATTCCAGCATCCAAAATGCTTAAATAAACAAAATTTGCCTGAGATCAAAAATGTTTGCCTGGTGGTAACGATGTCCTGGAGGATCGTAGATTTCCCATTATTCGCTCAGTTGCTGATAGTCCTGACGATCTGCGTCACCCTTTCCTCGCCTGCGGAGATGGACGGCGCTTCGAAAGAGAGATCGGGGACGGATTTGACCTATGCTCTGATGGCAGAGGCGGGCTTGGACGATTCAGCAAACGTAACAGAACTCATCGAAGGTTACAACGCTCCTAAGAGCAACGAACTTTTGTTCATTTTGGGGACTGATTTAAACGAGGTCCCCTTAAAAAACGCCGCCGTCCGTCCCGCCATAGCCTCTGAGTTGAACGTGACGATCCTCGCCGGGAACGACACCTTTCCCGTCGAGATGAACTTCTCGAACTATGCCGTCGTCTTCATCGAATCCCAGAATGAGGCCCTGGCGAAAAGCTGGAATGATGGCATAAACGACTCCAAGCTCATAGGCGTCAGGTTCATCGGATACAACCTCTCCTGCAACATCACCGCCCCGGAAGTCGACCTGTTCTCGGCCGACTACACAAATATCGAGAGATACTGGGTCCAGGGCGGAGAGGACAACATGGCTAACATGCTCTGGTTCATGGGGCAAAAGTTCCTCGGCCGCTGGCCTGATCTCGAGGCTTCCGAGCCGGTGATCTTGCATTCTAAGACGCGCATCCTATTCATCATGAACCTCGACGCTACGGAGCATGCCGTGGTGGGGGTCTACAATGAAACTCCCCTGCTCCAGGACCTCTTCGAGATCAGGTTCATCGACGGAGAGGAGGCCGTCGCTTCGGAGGAGAGCTTCTCCGAGTACGACGTGATATACGTGGCCCACATCGGCGGCACCACCATGAACGACCTCGCGAAGAGGCTCCGGGAAGCCGCAGCCGCGGGCGTCCGCATCCCCACCTTCATGAAGATGGTGGACGTCTGGGATATATCGAACGTGAACGTTTCCGATCCACTATATTCGCCAATATCCGGCTACTTCAACGACGGCGTGCCGAGCGAAGAGAACATGATCAACTGGATCCGCTGGACCGGGGCGGAGCTGAACGGACAATACGTCGAGTACAAGCCCCCAGCGAAGGTGGAGATCCCGACCGAGGGGATCTACCGTCCCGAGACCTATCCAAAGAAGGTCTTCGAGAACTCCACCGAGTACCTCGAATGGTATCAGAACAGGACCGATGGCCACGTCTACAACCCCGCGAACCTCACCATAGGCATCATAGGTTGGGAAGAAGATGCCACCATGAATGAGCTCGAATCGCGGGGCGTGAACGTCATCGCCGTCCCCTCCAACTTCATCGAAAGCGGCGCCCACCTATTCACCGACGAGGATGGGAACGTCCTCGTGGATCTGATCCTCTCTTTCAAAGGGTTCCGCCTCTACTATGAAGATCCTGAGGCAGGTAAGGAGAGGATCGAGGCGTTCAACGTTCCGGTGATAAAGGTGGTTACAGACTACTACTTCGCCCCTGATGAGTGGGAAGCCAGCACCTGGGGCCTCAGTCCTCAATCCGTCCCCTTCCAGATCGTACAGCCGGAGATCGACGGCACCATCGAGTACATCTGGGCAGAAGGCAGGACGGAGCACCCGATCACTGGAGAGATGTACTATGAGCCAGTGGATTATCAGATCGATTGGCTCTGCGATCGCGCCGTGGCCTGGGGCGATCTCAAAAATATGAACAACTCGGAGAAACGGGTGGCGATCATCTACTACAATCACGGCGGGGGCAAGAACAACATCGGTGCGAGCTACCTGGACATCTCCGCCAGCATACCTCTCCTCCTCTCGAAGATGAACGAGAGCGGGTACCATTTGGGCGATGGACCCCTCCCGTCCACCGGACAGGAGATCATCGACCTTTTTGTCGCCAGCAGGAACGTGGGGACGTGGGCCCCAGAAGAGCTAGGAAAGGTGGTGGAGTCGGGGCATGTAGAGCTGGTGCCTTTGGAAGACTATCTGGAGTGGTACAACGGGACCAGCGGCGAGGTCCCCGATGAGGTCCGCGCCGAGATCGAAGAGTGGTGGGGAGCACCTCCGGGCGATGGAGGGATGGTATACGAAGGTCAATTCGTCATACCGCTTCTCAAGTTCGGCAACATCGTCATAGCGCCTCAGCCCATGATCGGAAGCCAGATGAATGAGGAGACTCTCTACCACAATACTTCGGTCCCCGTCGGCCACCAGTACTTCGCCTTCTATCTGTGGCTTGAGAACAAGTTCGGTGCCGACGCCATCATCCACTTTGGAACTCACGGAACTCAGGAGTGGCGCCCGGGAAAGCAGGTCGGACTTTCGCGTTATGACTACCCGCCGCTTCTGGTCCAGGACATGCCCGTGGTCTACCCCTACATAATGGACAACGTGGGCGAAGGGACTCTGGCGAAGCGGAGGGGAAACGCCGTGATGATCGACCATCTCACCCCTGCAATCGTCTCATCAGGGCTCTACGACGAGCTCCTCGCCCTTTCAGACAAGATGGAATCATACGAGAGCGCGACAGATCCCGCCCTCAAGTCGTCGTATCGAACGTCCATCGTTCAGCTGTACGATTCTCTGGATCTGGAGCTCGACTTGAACGTCAACTCGTCCCGGCTCATGGAGATGAGCGAGGCTGAGTTCGACAACCTCCTCGATGCCGAGCTCCACGACTACCTCCTGGAGCTGCGAGACGAGGCTGTCCCCCAAGGGCTTCATGTCTTCGGGGTTCCACCGAACGGCACCAGCAAGGTGGAGATGGTCAGATCGATGCTGGGTAACTCTTATATCGACCACGTGGAGAATATCACGGGCGAAGATGTCGGATTTTCGATGAACAGCAGTGACAGAGCTGGAGAGCTCCTCTTTGAGGTCCTGATCAACGGAACCGAGATCACAGCGGCCCAGGACGCCATTCTGGGCGGCGCCTCCGACGAGATCTCGTCCGACCTCCAATTGGCAAAGGATTACGGAAGACGGCTGGACTTATCCACAAGAGAGATAGACAACACCCTTAGGGCACTCTCAGGAGAGTTCATCCGCTCTGAGCCCGGCGGCGATCCCGTGAGAAGGCCCGACGCCCTGCCCACAGGGAACAACTTCTACAGCTTCGATCCCCGCACGATCCCAGACGAAGAAGCTGAGATTTTGGGGATAAAGCTCGCCAACTCGTTTTTGGAGGCGTACAGAGAGGCTCACGGTGAGTATCCAGAGAAGGTGGGGTTCGTCCTCTGGAGCGTTGAGACGATGCGCCACAGGGGCATCTTCGAGGCACAGATCTACGGGCTTCTCGGCGTCCGCCCGGTGAGGAGCCTGGGCCGGATCGTGGAGTTCGAGGTGATACCGCTGGAGGAGCTCGGCAGGCCCAGGATCGATGTCGTCCTCACGCCCTCTGGCCTCTATCGGGATACTTTCGGAAACCACGTAGAGCTCTTCGATCAGGCGATACGGACTGTAGCGGAGCTCGACGAGCCCCCAGAGATGAATCGAGTTCGTGCGAGGTCTGAGGTGATAAGGGCGGCTCTCCTGGAAGAGGGATACGAGAACGAGACCGCTAAACTTCTCTCACAGTCGCGAATCTTTATTGATGCGCCCGGCACCTATGGCGGAGGTGGAATCGCGGAGGTGGTGGATGCAAGCTCCACCTGGGAGAACGAGAGCAAGGTGGCCGACCGGTACATCTCGGGTCAGGGTTACGTCTACGGCGGAGGGCTCTGGGGCGAGCCGAACGAGGAGCTCTTCGGCCTCAACCTGGAGACGGTGGACGTTGCGGTTCACAGCGACTCCTCCAACCTCTACGGCCTCATGGACAACGACGACGTCTTTCAGTACTTCGGAGCGATGGCGCTGGCCGTTCGGTCCCTCAAAGGCGAGACCCCGGAGATGTACATAACCGATCTCGCGAGCACAGACGAGGTGGAGATGAAGCCCCTGGAGGGGGCCTATCGGCTGGAGCTTCGAGCCCGGTACTTCAATCCCCGGTGGATAGAGGGGATGATGGAGCACGACTACGCCGGCGCCCGAGAGATGGACCGGTTCGCGCCAGTCGATGACCGCAAGGATGCTGGAGGCGGCGAGGAAGGACTACTGGCACCCCACCGAAGAGATGAAAAGGGAGCTTGTAGAGCAGTACGAAGAATCAGTGGAGGAGTACGGCGTAACCTGTTGCCACCACACCTGCGGAAATCCGTTGTTGAATAGCTACATGGAAGGAATCCTCACTGGGGCGGAGCCTGAGAAGGCGAGCTCCAGCAGCCCGAAGAAAGGCGGCGGGTCTTCCAGGCACCCCTATCCCGAGGAACGACCCGCCTCTGCCACCGCCAACCAGACCCGCTCATCGAGCGTGGGGACGGCGATCTCCGAAAAGCCGGAGCTGGTGGAGGAGACGACCGAATCGGCGGAGGGCGAGGTGAGCGGGTTTGTGATGGAGAACGTCCTGGAGGAGAGCAGCATGCCCTCGATATCGGGAGCGCCTTTGATGGGGATCATCCTCGTCCTCTTCATCCTTCTGGTGATAGGGGCGGGGTTCAGGAGGAGATGAATGTGTCCCCTGAACCCTTCCTCTAACTCTTTAATTTTCGAGGTTTCTCAAATCCGATATCATCATCTTAGATCCGATCTGAGAAATGCAAACTATATTTCTATTACGCAGACGGCTTTGCGTAAACGTTATATCCTGTAAACTTGACTTTGATCCACTCAAGTTAGGTAGGGTGACCTTTTTGGATTTAACATGGCTTGCCGTCTCTGGGGTGCTGATCGGGATCATCATCTTCGCCCTGAAGGTCAGCCTGGGGTGCGGCCTTGCGAGCCTCAGCCGGAACGAGACTCTCTGCATCGCAACATTGTACCTGGCTCTCTCGCTGGTCATGGGCCTCGCCCTCGGGTTCGTCCCCGAGGGCGCCATAAGCTCGATTATGAAGATGGGAGTCACAATGCACCTGGCGATCGCCCTTCTCCTGGTGGCGATGGGAGTCGCCACCGCAAGAGAGTGGAACAGACGCGGCCGCGATCTATCACGGAAGACCTTCTGGGTCCTCTCCATCCCATGCCCTGCCTGCCTTGCCGCCACCTTCCTCTCCTGCAGCGCTCTCGCGGGCCTGTTGGAGGTTGCAGGCTGGAAGGTGGGAGCTTTCGTGGGGCTTATCTTCTTCGCGTCCATCGCCGTTTTATCCGCCACCGTGGGAAAGGTGAAGAAGGCTCCTTCGGCCCTCGGTAACGCCATGATCTTCGTGGGACTCTTTTACATCCTATCGATGCTCCTGATCCCGGCCTACCTCAAGACCCAGTCGACGCCCTTTGCTCCCGTCACCATCCCCGCCTCTGACCTCTTCACCTCTTACTTCTTCATCCTCGGGCTTGTCGTCCTCGGCTTCGTAGGCAGGAGGATGGGGGTCTTTCTGTGAGCATCTACGTCGAGATAGTCAACGTCCTCTTCGTCTTCTCGACGGCCCTCCTCTATCCCGTCATCCTGGCGCTCCTCCTCCTCTTCGGATGGTCTCTTGCACTGTTGGGCTCTCTCATATCCGAGTACACCTCCCGGAATAGCGACCTCGCAGAGCTTGAGAGGGCCTGCTCCGAGGCCGCGGTGATGGCAAGAATGGGACGGGAGGATCAGGCATGCTCT
>LGFT01000092.1 GCA_001509375.1 Methanothrix harundinacea
CAGGGAAAAGAACGAGCCGATGGTAGTGATCTTCACCAACGTCGTAACGGGCGGGGACGAAGGTTACATGGACGCCTTCAAGAGGTTCGTGGGCTTCTCTACCTCTCAAGGCGCAAGGTTTGTCTCGACGGATGAGCTGGTGGAGATGGCGAGGTCCGGGGCGGTATAGATCTCTCGTCGGATGCCATCGAGGCTGGCCACCGGGCCCACCATGCCAGTTTTGAAGAACCTAGTTACGAGAGTAGATTAATAAGACCCGAGATAAGATAAATTGAGGTGAATCCCATGCTCAGATGGCAATGTTTCATCCTGATGACGCTGATCCTGTCGGAAGCGGCAGCTGGTGCTGAAACTCACTTTGTCGATGGCGCAGGATCTGAAAACTTCACGAGTATCCAGGACGCCATAAACGCCTCCGAGGCAGGCGGCGAAATAATCGTCTTGAACGGAACGTACCGCGAGAACCTGGTCGTCGATCGGCCCATCACCCTCCGGGGAGAGGGCATGCCGGTCGTTTCGGGCGGCGTCTCTTATCTCCCCTTCATCACAATAAATGCGAGCGGCGTCGTCCTGGATGGCTTCGTCTTCGCCGGATGCACCAACGACTCCTGCGATTCGGCCTCGGTCCGCGTCCTCTCGGACGGCTCCAAAATCCTGAACAACACGATATACGGCTCTTCGAGCCACGGCATCTGCGTCCTCAAGTCCACGGGTCACCTTATCTCGTCAAACCGGATCTGCGACAACTTCAAGGCCGGGATACGGCTCGCGGGGGCGAACGATAGCCAGATCTCCGATAACGAGATCCGCGGGAATGGATACGGAATCTACATCGAGGACTCCAGCCACGACGTGATCGCTTATAACGATATCAGTGCCAGCGGTGCCGATGGGATCGCTATCATCGCCTCTTTAGGCCAGCAGATCACCGGAAATGCGATCCACAACAACTCCGAGAACGGGATATACCACCTCGATTCCCACAACAGCCTCACGGTGGCAAACACCATCCAGAACTGCAAAGATAGCGGGATCTACGTTGCGAGGTCCTTCAGCACTTTGATCGTGTTTAACAACATCGAGAGGTGCGGCGAGATGGGGATCAACCTCGACGGGACGGACAACATCGTCGCCAATCGGAACGTCCTATCCGCTAACGACATCAACGGGATTTCCATCCTCGGATCGAGCAACGGCACAATCTCTAACAACATCATCCAGAACAATCGGGATAATGGCATCTCTCTACGCCAGGATAGTACAAACAACATAATCGCCAACAACACAATATCGGATAACAAGAGATACGGCCTGATATTGGACGAAAGCGACCTGAACTTCATCCAGGCAAACCAGATACACCACAACGCAAACGGCATCGTCGTGCGATACTCCGCCGACAACTCCATCGTCGAGAACGTCGTCAGAGACAACGGCTTCGGCTTGAGTCTGGATATGGTCGATAACGTGGTCGTATCTAAAAACGAGATCGCCAACAGCTCAAGAGATGGCATCAGTCTCATCAGATGTGACGGCAGCAAGATATGGGCGAACAGGATCCTGGATAGCGCCGCCGACGGGGTCCACGTGATCCGGTCCACGGCGATGATCGTATCGGACAACGACATCCTGAGGAGCGGCGAGTACGGAGTCCAGGTCCTGGATCAGAGCACCCAGAACCTCTTCTTGGCAAACCTGGTCCAGAACTCGGGCATGGGAGGGATTTATCTCTTCGAGGGGGACTTCAACCTCGCCTCCTTCAACGCCCTGATCGATAACAACAAGTTCAACGGCTGGGATAACAACGGCAACCTGTGGGACGGCAACTACTACAGTGATCATCAATGCGGGGAGACGTTCTGGCAGATTCTATGCACTGAGCCCTACGAGATCCGCGGCCAGAGGGGGGAGACAACCCTCGATCGGAGGGCTTTCAGCGACTCCAACATCGCCTTGGGGCGATGAGCCGGTGAGATCGGTGGGGGGGGGCAGCAGACGCCCCCTCGCCCACCACCATCCTTGGGATCTTATGTAATATATTTCAAACTAAACTCTACGGGATACAAGTAAATTAATGATTAATGATCATGTATGGAGTTATCATGCACAGATTGAAAACTTCGATATTGACGATTCTGGTCCTGGTCGATTTCGGAGCCGGAGCCCTCCTCGTCGATGGCTCTGGCACCAAGGATTTCTCTAAGATCCAGGACGCCATAGACGCCACCGAGGCGGGGGGCGAGGTCGTCGTCTTGAACGGCACTTACAGGGAGAACCTGGTCGTGGATAGGCCCATCGCCCTTCGGGGCGATGGGATGCCGGTTGTAGAAGGCTGCAACGTATCCGCTCCCCTCATAACAATAAATGCCAGCGGCGTCGTTCTGGATGGCTTCATCATCGCCGGATGCACCAACGACTCCTGCGATTCGGGCTCGGTCCTCATCCTCTCACACGGCTCCAGGATCCAGAACAACACCATATACGGCTCTTCGAGCCACGGCATCTGCGTCCTCAACTCCACAGATCATCTGATCTCGAAGAACCGGATCTCCGACAACTTCAAGGCCGGGATCCGGCTCGCTGGGGTGAACGACAGCAGCATCGTGAAGAACAATATCAGCAAAAATGCGTATGGTGTCTTCATCGAGCGGTCCCGGAATTGCTGGGTCTTAAATAGCGATGTCTGGGGAAACGGCGCTGACGGCATCATCATAGCCCACTCCTCTGGCAACGAGTTGACCTCCAACTCGATCCACAGCAACGCCGACAACGGGATCTACCTGACCGATTCTTACAACAACATCTTGGTCGGCAATCGGATCCGGGACTGCATAAATAGCGGGATCGATATCTACCGGTCCTTCGGCACCATGATCGCCTCTAACGCCATCGAGGTATGTGGAGGCATGGGGATCAATGTCGATTCAGGCGACAACAACGTTATGGCCTGGAACTCCTTATTGAATAACGATCTCGACGGCATCTCAATCCTCGGATCAAGCTACAACACCATCTCCCATAACGCCGCCCGAAACAATCGGGAGAGTGGCATCTCCCTCCGTCTGGATAGTAAGAGGAACATGGTGATCTATAACAATTTATCGGCAAACAAGAGATACGGCATCGTATTCGACGAGAGCGACTCCAACTTCGTCCAGGCGAATAAAATAGATAACCACTCGACCGCCCTCGTCATCCTATACTCCTCCGACAACTCAATCGTAGAGAACGGGATAAAAGAGAACGGCTTCGGCGTGAGTCTGGATATGGTCGATAACGTGGTCGTCTCGAAGAACGATATCGCCAACAGTGCGATGGACGGGATCCGCCTCTTCAGATGCGACAACAGCAATATCTGGTCCAACAGGATCCTGAATAGCACCGCAGACGGGATCCACATCATTAGATCGACGGGGACTACCGTCTCAGACAATGACATCCTGGGGAGCGGCGAGTACGGGGTCCAAGTTCTGGATCAGAGCACCCAGAATCTATTCCTGTCAAACCTGATCCAGAACTCGGGGCTTGGAGGAATATACCTCTTCGATGGGGATTTAAACCTCATCATGTCCAACGCCCTGATCGATAACAACAAGTTCAACGGGCGAGACAATGGCGGCAACCGGTGGGCCGGGAACTACTACAGCGATTTCGAGTGCGATGAGATGGTCGGGACTATGGTCTGTGCGGAGGCCTACGAGATCTACGGCCAGAGGGGCTTGATCACCCTGGATCACAGGCCGTTCATCAACTACCACGTCATCCTCGGACGATAGGATCGGATGGGGAGGGCGAAGAAGGGCCCTTCGGGCTGCGCTCCCCCATCACTTTATAGCCTCTATATCCCTCTTCAGCTCTTCGTCTACCAGGGCCCCTTCCAGATTTGCCTTCGAGAGGGATACGAGGGTAAACTGGTCGACCTTTGTCCGGATCAGGTTCGCCCCCGAGAGGTCGGCAGCCGTCATCTCGACGGACGATAGGGTGGCACCTCGGAGGTCCGCACCGGTCAGGTTAGCGCCGGTGAGGTAGATCCTGTCGATGGTGGCATCCTTTAGATACGCCCCCGAGAGATCCACGCCTCGAAGGTCGAGGCCTTGGAGATAGACTCGGCCAAGCCTCGCGCCGGTAAGGTTTGATTCGACGAGGCGAACG
>LGFT01000093.1 GCA_001509375.1 Methanothrix harundinacea
GCCGAGTAGGGCTGGGAGCTGCCATAAAAGATGCAGAAGGCCGAGCCTGGAGTCCAGTAGGATACGTCGCCAGCCTCCGCCTGCGGCGAAGGGTTCTCATCGGTAAGGCCGAAGGGGAGAGCAAAGTAGATCTCCTCCTGCCAGGTCTGGGCCCTCCCCTCCAGGGGGAGCCTCTCGATGATTCCCCGGACTGTCTGCGGGTTTCGATCACTGATCTCCACCAGGGCCTCGCCCTTCCCCTCCACCACGATCTCGATGAACTTCATGACCTCCCACTTCTTCTAGCTACTTCTAGCTACTTCTAGCTACTTCTCGCAATTCTCTATTTCTTCAGGGATGGTATTACTATGAGAGTATCGCCGCCCGCTCCTCTCGGACCTCTCAGGATTTACCTGTCCAGGGTAAAGCTCCTCTTGGGGACTGGCCTCTCCTTCACCTCGTGGATCAGCATCTCCATCCTATCTCCGACGCCCATCACCCTCAACCCCTCGAGCCTTTCCAGGGCCCTCTGGAGGTTTCCGCCCCTCTCGGCGAAGATGGTGAAGAGCGGATCGCCCACCTCTACGCTGTCCCCGATCTTCTTTGAGAGGAGGATCCCGGCCCCCTGGTCCTTCGGACAGCCCGCAAATCTCGCCACCTCGGCCATCGACGAGTTATTTATCCAGAGGACGTGGCCGCGATTCTCCGACCGGACCGTGAACCGCTGATCTCCGACGGCCATATCCTCTGGCCGGATTTCCGAGTTCCCCCCCTGGGCCTCGATAATCTCCCTCATCTTCTCCTCGGCTCTTCCGGATCGAAGGATCTCTCTCGCCAGGGCCTTGCCGTCGGCCTTTCCCGCCATTTCCAGGATCGTCCCCGCGACGGCCGTCGCCTTCTCCGCGACGTCGAAGGCATGGCTCCGGTTCATGAGAGTCTCCAGCGCCTCTCTCGCCTCCAGGGACGGGCCTATGGCGCTGCCGATAGGCTGCTCGCCGTAGGTGACGGCGCACTGGACCCTTATCCCCAGGCGGCTTCCGATCTCCATGAAGTCCTTGGCCAGAAGGTCCGCCTCTCCGATCGTCTTCACCTTGGCTCCCCTCCCTGTGGGAATGTCGACGACGAGGAGGTCGGCTCCGACGGCCTTCTTCTTGGACATGATCGACGGGAGTAGGAGGGGATCGATGGAGAGGGGGTACTCGATCCTGACGAATATGTCGTCGGCGGGGGCGAGGTGGACGGACCCCCCCCAGACTATGCAGCCTCCGGTCTTCTCCACCACGTCTCGCATCTCGTCGAGGCCGAGGCCGACGTCCATCAGGACCTCCGCTCGGTCCGCCGTCCCCGCCGGGGAGGTGATGGCCCGGGAGGAGGATTTCGGTATCAATAGCCCCGCGGCCGCCACGATGGGAACGACGAGGAGGGTTGTCTTGTCACCAGGGACCCCTCCGATGGAGTGCTTGTCGACGATCGGCCCCCCGTCAAGCTTCATCGTCCTTCCTGTCCTTATCATGGCGAGGGAGAGGTTCGTCGCCTCGTCCAGATCGAGGCCGAAGCTATGGAGCGCGGTGACGAAGGCGCTGATCTCTACGTCGCTCAGCTTCTCCCCCACCGTGTCCTCGACGATCTCCAGGATCTCTTCGTAGGTCAGCTTTCTTCCGGCGAGCTTGTTCCTCACGAAATAGATGGAATCGGGGAAGGCCGCCACCTCTACCTCTACCTCGGACCCGTCGGCGAGGCCAAGGCCCCACCAGACCTTTTTGCAGACGCCGATCCTGCCCGGACTTATCATCTCTGAGGAGGTGCTAACTATCGCGGTCTTCACCACTTGATCGAACCGGACCATCACCCGCCCCAGGCTCAAAACCCCCAGCCGCTCGGCGTCGTCCTCGTTCATTATGACGACTGATTTGCCGCCCGCCTCCAGCCCCAGAAAGACCGCTTTTAGAATCATCGAGAGCACCCGTTATAGTTAAAAACCAGATCAGGTATCTGTTGGGGCCGGGGGGATTTGAGCTTTGCCCGTCGCCAAAGCCCTCGGAGATTCACAGACCGCGGCAGGGATGGGCGGGATGCGGGGGATGGTCGCCGTTCTTGTAGGGCCAATCTCGCACGTTCTTCGATCGCCTCCTGAGACGGACATTTCGCCCGCGAGATACCTCAGTAATGACAGCGTGATATACGCTGAGCTCTTGGGGCGAGACAGTGGTTGGATGTATCTGATAGTGAATTAAGACAGACTTTACCCACCAGATGCAGACGCATTTCAGATTTAAAGTACAGAGTTTCGCAATTCACAGACTACATGGAAAATAAATACGTAATCACTTTGAAGAACCTCGAGATGAGGGGGGCTCGAATACCCGGAGGGCAACTTCTTCGCATGCCCGGGAATCTGAACGGAAGATGGGCCGGACAGAGGGATAGAATCCCATAGTTAGAACAAAGTTAGGAAAAAAATTGGAACGCTGCTGGTATGCTGAGCGGCAGCGCAAATATCTTTTTCGGCACCGTCCGCCTGAGCCTTCATCTTCGCTCAGCTCTGATGGCGCAGCCAGTCGTTCCAGGTATAGAGGCTGGCATCGTAACCCTGGAGGATCAGGGCGTACCAGACGATGGAGGCCTGGCCACCGTTCTTTGTGTAGACGGCGACCGGCCGATCCTCTTTTAGATCGACGAAGATCTCGGAGAGGGCGGAGTCGTCCTTCAGCCAGAACCCCTCTATCACCCGGTTATAGTCGATGTTAATCGCACCATCGATGTGGCTCGCTCCGAACTGGTCGGGGGCTCTAGCGTCGACGATCACAAGATCGCCGGAAGCTACGGATTTGTAATCTGCGAGAAGTTCCGGGCGGGGGTCGGGGATGTAGACGTCCTCTGCCGTCGCCGACATCCCCCTGGATTGAGAGATGCCAGTCGCGGACCAGTCCTGCTGGGAACCCCGGAGGACCGCCACATTCTGGTGGCCCAGGTACTTCATGATCCAGTATACGAAGGTGGCATCGCCGCAGGAGAAGCAGTTGCCGTATATCACCAGATCTTCCCCCTCGGAGATCCCGGCTTTCCCGAGGACTCTCGCCAGCTCATCTATGGACTTTAGAGATCCGTCGGCCCGGATGAGGCTTTTCGACGGAAGGGCTATCGACCCCTCGATGTACGATCCCCGAATCGGGGTGTTGCTGACGTAGGCGATCACGGGCCGTGAATCTCCTTCGAGCCTCTCACGTAGTTCCTCGGCGGTTATGGACGGTGCGCAGATCTCATCGTTGGTGTCCGGCTCAGCTTCAGTTCCCTCTTCAGCGCCCGCCTTCACTTCTAAAACTGCTCCAGCTTCCATCCCGCTCGACGTGGCTGCCTCGTCCGACGATCCGCTGAGTGTCGCTTCGATCCATGTTGGGCCGTCCCAGACGCCTTCGCCGCCTCCGCAGCTGCTGCATCCGGCCTGTGCACCGCTCGCAAGAGCGATCATGACAATTAGAACCGATTCAAGCATCGCTAGTTTGCTTCGCATTCCGTATGCACTCCTTGAAAGTACCTATCTTTGAGATATAACGATACGTTCACCAGGCTTATAAGCACTGGAACCTCCACCAGGGGCCCTATCACCGCCGCGAAGGCCTCGCCGGAGTTGATGCCGAAGACTGCGACGGCCACGGCGATGGCCAGCTCGAAGTTGTTGCTGGCGGCTGTGAAGGAGAGGGCCGCCGTATTTTCGTAGCTGACGCCCATCCTGAAGGAGATGTAGAAGGCAAATAGGAACATCAGCAGGAAGTAGATGATGAGGGGTATGGCGACCCTCACCACGTCGAAGGGGAGCTCGACGATGTACTCGCCCTTGAGGGAGAACATGACGATGATGGTGAAGAGAAGAGCGATCAGCGTAAGGGGAGAAATCCGAGGGATGAACCACTCCTCGTACCAGGCTTTGCCCCTCCTCCTGATCAGGACGAATCGGGTGATGATCCCCGCAAGGAAGGGTATCCCGAGATATACGAAGACGCTTCTCGCGATCTCTGCGATCGTTATCGCCACCACGAACCCCTCGGATACGCCGAGGATCGGCGGCAGGACGGTGATGAAGACGTAGGCGTAGACGGAGTAGAAGAGCACCTGGAATATCGAGTTGAAGCCCACAAGGCCAGCACAGTACTCGGTGCAGCCGCAGGC
>LGFT01000094.1 GCA_001509375.1 Methanothrix harundinacea
CCCCGGAGGACCGCCTCGCAGATCGCCAGGTCCCCCGGAGAGTTGACGTTCACCGCCAGCTCTATCCGGTCGAGGATGAGGTGGTAGTCCTCCTGTTCAAACCTTATCCTCGAGCCCAGGAGGATGTTCACCCCCGAGGGGACGATGAACTGCCCCTGGTAGTTGAAGAGGGCGTCGGGTTTCCCCCCGATCCGTCGATATACATCGAGGGGCGTGTGGACGGAGAGGGCGGGCTCTGGGACTTCCTCGTAGGCCTCGATGATCTCGTCTATGATCTCTCCCTTCAATAAAGGGAGGTCCGCCATCACGATCAGGACCGGCTCTGTGATCTCCGCCTCCTCGACCGCAAAGATCATGTCAGGAACGTACCCCTCCCCCGGCGTCTCCATCACGAGGAGCCCCTCCTCCTCCTCGGCCCACCGTCTAGTCTCGGGGACGCTGGACGTGGCCGCCACAAAGACCCTCTCGACAAAGCTGTCCCGGAGGGCAGAAACTACCCAATCGATGAGGGGCCGTCCGAGAAGCCGGACCATCGGTTTCTCCCCCATCTGTAGCCTGGTCCCAAGCCCTCCTGCCATCACCACGGCGTCCAGAAGAGAACCTCCCCTACTAGTCCGTCGGTCGTCAATATCGCGGCAGAGACGAGGGCGAAGCATCTTGCCACCTCGTTTGTGGCACCGAAGCCGTCGCCGGTGGCGCCGCCGAAGTTTCTCCTGGAGACTATCGTCATGTAGAGGGCAGTGACCTGGGCGGCGAGGAGGACCGCGATGCCGAGGGGGCCCGCAAGGGCTCCGCAAATCAGGGCTGCTATGATCAGTCCAGCGAAAAAGTCGGACCGACTGGTGCTCTCGATGGCGATCGAGCCGAAGCCTTTGTGAAGGGGCTCCGAGAAGGCCGCGAAGGCTATCATGGACTGTTTGGCGGTCACTTCTGCCACCACCAGGGCGATGGGAAGGACTTCACGAGGTATCGCCGTCAAGGAAGCGTACAAGGCGAGGATCACCACCACCACGAAGACGACGCCACCGGTCCCTATGTAGATGTCCTTCATGGCGCTGATCTTCTTCTCGACGGTGGTGTGGGCAGATACCCCATCCCCGAAGTCTGCGAGGCCGTCGACATGGTTTATCCCGCAGAGCTTGTAGATCACAACAATGATGAGGGCTGCTGCGATCCCAGGAGGTGTGATCTCCGTCAGGGCAAGGGCGAAGGCGGCGTAGATCAGGCCCAGGGCTGCCCCCACCAGGGGGAATACATAGATGTGTCTCATCAGGGCCTCGATCCCCTCCATAGATATCCCGACGGGTATGGTGGAGAGAAAGCCGAAGCCTCCCTTGAGGGCGAGGAGGAGATCTTTCAGTCGAACACCGCCCGAGTGTACATGTTCGCTGAGACTCCGCCGATCAGCCCTGCGATGACGTCGTCCATGAAGGGTCCGAGGATCCCCAGGATCCCGGGCTTGGCCTTATCATATCTGACATAATCGAAGGAGCCTTTGTACCCTCCGATGTACTTGGCTATGGTCATCCCGATCACCTCGTCGGCTATGAGGTAGGTCAGGTCCCTCTCGTAATCGGAGCTTCTCATGTTCGGGAGGTTTTCCCTCTTCCCCTCCTCCTCTAGGAGCACCCCTGCGTATATCAGAAGACATAGGTTTGGATCAGAGAGGGCGAGGTCCAGCTCTCTTCGAAATCCCTCTTCGGCCTTATTTCTAGTCTCAACGCCGGGATGCGGAACGTAAAGCTCCAGGGCCGAACTGACGACGTCGTCGATGGATATTCCCGCCTCTAAGAGCACGTCTCGGATGTCCTTACATGACATATCGATCAATGGGTTAAGCCCTCTGACTGGATAAAAGCGTATCTGGTGGCCGAAGATCTCTACACGGGGAAGTTATTTAAAGCCTCATGTCGAAATATTATGATGGGATTTTATGAAGACGTTGGTCAAGATATTTGTAGATCACGAGCATTTGGGCCCCGTGATAAACACCCTCACTGAACTGGGAATAACGGGATTTTATCTCTATGAGTACAAGGGCATGGCTCCCAAAGAGTGGAGAGATTTTCGGCTGAAGGAGGACCCCGAGATGACTATAGAGGCGGTAAGACATCATGCAGAACCTGGAGTTCTGGTCAATACGGTGATAGATGGAGATTGCGAGCCGATAGTCAAGGGTCTGGAACAAGCTTTAAAAGGAATAAGGTATACGATAATGGGGCAAAAGGTAACGGTTATGAAAGTACGAGGAGATTAAGCATCCATGCCGAATTTGAGACGAGAAGTGGAGTCTGTGCTTGAGGTCATCAGGAATGCTCTGAGGATGGAAGGCGGAGATATTGAGCTGGTAGACATCGCCGAAGATGGTGTGGTCAGTGTGAAGCTGACCGGAAGCTGTGCTGGATGCCCCTTTTCCCAGATGACCCTCAAGAATTTCGTAGAACGAGAGCTGAAGAAGAACGTAGACGGCATAAAGGAAGTTGTGGCGGTCTAGTGCGTGAACTTTTGATCGCCCCCATTTTAAGTCCGTAGCATTAATATGGTTCTGCTCAATTTGGTGGATCATCTCTGAAGGCGGCACTTGCCGAGGGCTGAGTGCCCATAAAAAACGAGCGAGAGGCAAAACTTGTGTTTCCAACTAAGAAAGTACAAACGTTGATCGGGTCCAAGATCAAGGTGGAGATGAAGGGGTCAGAACGACACGTTCTGGAGGGAACCCTGAACAGTGTGGACGACTATTTGAACCTCCATCTGCTGGAGACGGTAGAGATCGTAGATGGTGAGAGGGCGCGATCGCTGGGCTCAGTGATACTCCGTGGGAACAACATAATCCTCATTAGTCCGGTTGAGTGACTGTCCGGGTGTCCAGATGTATGAGGAAGCGCTGGAGTACATCAAGTCGTGTGAGGATGGGGTTCTGCAGAGCGACCTGTGGAAGTGTTTGGATATCGATTCTCGCAAATGCTCTCGGATAGTATTGAAGCTCTTGAAAGAGGATATCATCACCAGGGAGCCTGAATCGGTCGATGGAGTGAGGACATATCGGCTTCGGTACGCCGGGGTTCCCTCTTCCTCTGGTCGCTTTAGGCAGCTTCTCGTTGGTGAAATGTTCGAGCCCTGCGCGGGTTGCATAAACGAATGCGTGCCCGAACATTGCCCTGAGCTGAGCGAGTGGATCTTCGCCATAGTCCTGGCAGAGGGCTCCGATCTCGGTCTCGATCAGCCGATCAAAAAAGTCAACACTGCTAAGCTCCAGCAGTAGTCTGCCGACTTTTTATTAATTTTTCATATAACTGCTCAGGGATGACGCATAGATCCCAGCAGCCCTTTACCTCCCGCAAAGCTAACTAGCAGCTAACTAGCGCCAAAAGATGTCTCCGAAAAAGGGCGGAGAGGATGAATGTGCGGATTATCAGGAACTAATCTGGATCTGATTTTCTCCGAAGCCCTTCTTAACCAAGATCTTCTTTATACGCCCGGTATGATTGCCTTGCAGCTCGATAACGCCGTAGCCCTTGACGGTCCCACCGCAGGCAAGCTCCGATTTGAGATATGTTGCTAGTTCGTTGAGATCTATCTCGTGAGGATCTATTCCCTGAATCACCGTAACCTCTTTTCCGTATCTTCGTCTGTTGATCTTCACCGTGATCCTCTGCTGCTCCTTGGCTACCTCTTGGCATATGCAAAGGTCTTTGGGAAGGCCACATACTGGGCACATCTCGGAACTCATCTTCTGGTAGTTACCTCCACAGAATATATGAACTCATTCCTCGCCATCACAATAGGTCATGTAAATGAGCCAATCTTCTAGCAGACTTGATATCAATAAGGTAAATAGCTATTGGTGACCAGGGGGGAGCCAGCCGAAAACGATGATACATCGCCTTCGGAGTTTTCCCTCCGAGTTCAGATCGACCTCAAAAAAATCCGTCCTGATATGGCCGAAGATCCTTC
>LGFT01000039.1 GCA_001509375.1 Methanothrix harundinacea
GCCGTCTGCGGAGGCGAGGGCGGCGAGGGGATCTGCGCCGCCAGCTCCAGTGTCCACGAGATCGGCTGGCTATCCTGGCCTTCCGACGAGATCTCGGCGGCGAAGACCGAAGAGCTAGACGAGGCCGAAGAGGAACATGACGAAGGGCCCGGAGCCTGCTCAGGATGGAGCCTCCCGAGCTGGGACTTCGAGGGCGTCGAAAGCAGAGCCGTCATGGCTTGTGAGTTCACCTCTGACGAAGAAGCCTTCTGGCTCGGCCCCTGAAGGGATTGCCGCGGTGTGGGCAGGTTCGGAGTCTGTCTGAGCTCTCCGGTGATCTCTGCGAGGTCGAGGGCCCAAAAAAAATCGAGAGCCGGAAAAACTATTAGTACCTTGAAGAATACCAAAAAGAGCGTGGCTCATAAAAGGCCCTTTCACGTGATGATCATTCCCACGTGGCTCTGGCCTCGATCACCCAGGGCCTCCGACCCGGAAAGATCGCCTTCGCCCTCCAGACGAACCTCTGGAAGATGACCCCGGAGCTGGCTTCTGTCCTCGCCGATTACCAGATCCCCATCGGATCAAGCCTCGACGGTCCAAAGGACCTAAACGACCTCCAGAGGTCGAAAGGATACTTCGACAAGACGATGGCCGGCTACTCCGTCGCAAAAGATCACGGTCTCTCCGTCCAGTTCATCTGCACCTTCACCTCGTACTCGATCGACTTCAAGGAAGATATCTTCAACTTCTTTTTAGAGAACGGCCTCACCCTCAAGCTCCATCCCGCCCTCCCATCGTTGAAGAGCGGCGACCCCGATAAGTGGGCCCTGGCTCCCGAAAAATACGGAGAGCTCCTCGTCTATCTGCTGGACAAGTACCTGGAGAACATGGACAGGATCGAGATCAGGAACATCAACGACCTCTGTCGATGCGTCTTCACAGGCCGGGGGACGGTCTGCACTTACGTCGACTGCATGGACGACACCTTCGCGGTGGGCCCCGATGGCAGCATCTACCCATGCTACCGGTTCGTGGGGATGGACGAGTGGGCGATGGGCCACGTCAGCGACCGCCCGACTCAGGCCGACCTCGCGGGATCAGAGGCTGGAAGACGGATGCAGGAGTTCAAAGAGCGGGTGGACCAGGAGTGCAAGGGGTGTCGCCACATTCGATACTGTCGGGGCGGATGCCCCTACAACGCCATAGCGCCCTCGGGGGGGGAGCTATTGGGCGTCGACCCCCACTGCGTCGCATACAAGAGGATCTTCGATGAGATCATCGACCGGTTCAACAAAGAGATGCTCGGCTCCATGGGCCTCTGCACGCCGCAGCCTCCGGGTTCGGGCGAGAGGGGAAAACCGGGGATGATGGCTCTGATTCAGAAGATAATCTCGGGCTAGAAACTCTTTTTTTCGAGCATCTTTTTTCAGAGGATCGTCAGGATCGTGATGATCTCAAGCAAGTATATCGCCACCAGCATGCTTCCCTCAAACCGCGTTATCCTGTTGCCCATGACCATGAAGCCCAGGAGGAGGCTCATCAGGACGACGACGGGGAGGGTGGCGGAGATGAAGGCCTCGCTCGCAGCGACATCCTGAACCAACGAGACCGACCCTAGGATTATCAGGGCGTTGAAGGTGTTGGCTCCCAGGATGTCTCCCATGGCGATGTCGCCCCGGCCGCCCTTGGCTGCGACGATGGCGGTGCTGATCTCGGGGAGGGAGGTTCCCACCGCGAGGAGGATCACCGCCACCACCGCCTCGGATAATCCCAATGTGACGGAGATCGCCCTGATCGCCTCGACCATGTAGTTTGCGCCCACCGAGAGCATGACGATCCCAGCGAGGAAGAGGCCCAGGTACCTAGGCCTGAGCTTCTCGCTTCCCCTCGCCTCGCCCTTTTTGTGCTCAGATATTTCGTGGCGGATGAAGGATAGGTAGATCGCGATCAGAAAGATCCCCTCGATCCAGGTGATCTTGAAGTCGAGAAAGACGACAAAGACCGCCAGCATTGACGCGAGGAGGAAGGAGAGGTCCGTCTCCAGGATCTTCCGGTCGATGTATATCCCGTAGAACATCGCCGCGGCGCCGAGGGCGAGGCCGGTGTTCGCCAGGATCGATCCCAGGACGTTTCCGGCTGCTATCTCGGGCCTCCCCCCGTCGACGAGCATCGCCACAAGAGAGGTCGAAAACTCCGGAAGAGCCGTACCGAAGGCGACGACGGTCGCCCCTATCACGAACTCGGATACGCCCAGGACCTTCGCAAAGTGGACGGCGCTCTCGGTGATCGACTTCGCCCCGTAGTAGAGGGCGACCAGGCTCACGACGAAAGTCAAAAACTCCAGCAAGAATCCAGCCCCTAAAGCCTCTCGTTGGTCCTCATTAATTAATCAATCTGTCTTTTGCTGGCCGAAATATGGCATATCCGATCCGAAAAGGCTGAAGAAAGGCAGCGGAAGACGTCTTGTAGGATAGGATATCCCGGGCCCGCAACCGACGATCGAGACAAAACCCCGCCGAACCCGGGGAAAACGAGATATACGTCATTGAATAGGTATTTTAATGAGAAGATACAAAGGGATTTCCGGTTAGAGATCGACCAGGGGGTTCTCAGGGGCGAAAGCCCCCTGAGATTTCCGGGACGGGAGATTTATGAGACCTTCCGGACTGGATCGGAGTGGCATAGGTGGTCGAGGTTGCACATCAAGGAGATAGAGCTCGTAAACTTCAAGTCTTTCGGCAGGAAGGTAGTCATACCCCTCCAAAACGATTTCATCGCCATCACAGGCCCCAACGGGAGCGGCAAATCCAACGTCGTCGACGCTCTTCTCTTCGCCTTATCCCTCTCGTCCAGCAGGGCGATGAGGGCTGAGAGGCTCCCCGACCTCATTTACCGGGGCGACAACGGCAAAAACCCCGACTTCGCCCAGGTCACCGTCAAGTTCGACAACTCCGAGAGGACCGTCCCCGTGGACGAAGATGTCGTCAAGATATCGAGGAAGGTCAGGCTGACCAAAAACAAGTACCAGAGCATCTACTATTTTAACGGCAACCCCTGCACCCAGACAGAGATCCACGACCACCTCTCCCGAGCCGGGATCACTCCCGAGGGTTACAACGTGGTGATGCAGGGGGACGTCACCAGGATCATCGAGATGTCATCCCTGGAAAGGAGGAGGATCGTCGACGAGATCGCCGGCGTCGCCGAGTTCGATGAGAAGAAGAAGAAGGCCCTCGAGGAGCTGGAGGTGGTGAGGGAGAGGATCGACCGGGGCGACGTAATCCTGGAGGAGGTCGAATCCCAGCTCGAAAGGCTCTCCGAGGAGAGGGACAGGGCCCTCGCCTACCAGGCCCAGCGGGAGGAGAAACGTCGCCAGGAGGCCTTCCTGCTTCTGGCTAAGCTGAAGGAGGCGGAGGCTGACCTGGCGGAGCTGGAGAGGGAGGGGCTCGATCTCAGGGCGAGAGATGAGGAGATGGCCGAAAGGCTCGACCGGGAGAGGGCGGAGCTCTCTGCCCTGGAAGGTGAGCTGAAGGAGCTGGCTTCTGAGATCACCTACAAGGGCGAGGACGAGCAGATCGAGGTCAAGAGGCAGATGGTGGAGAGGAAGGGACAGATCGAGGCCGAGGAGAACAGAATCGAGATGGCCGACGCCGAGATCGTCGATCTGGAGGCAGAGCAGAGGTCCGATTACCTGGAGGCCGACCGGCTTGGCCGGGAGGAAGAGGCCCTCTCCTCGAAGATCAGAGACGGGTCGATCAGGAAGGCGAGCATCCTCGCCGAGATCGCCGAGAGGGAGGAGGCCTTCGAAGGCTACCGGGAGAAGATCGCCAGAGCCGACGCCCGCTACGCGGATCTGAGAGATCAGCTCTCTGCAGTCAAGAGAGAGTGGGACGAGGCGAAGTCGAGGGTGGCAGATCTGATGCGGGAGAGGGACCGCCACCTCGACGCCGCCAGGAGGAGGTCGGTCGAGGGGGAGGAGGCAGCCTTTGAGATCTCCGAGGCGAAGGAGACGGCCGCCAGCCTTGATCGGGAGAAGGAGAAAATCCTTCGGGATCAAAAGAATCTTGAAGACAGGATCTCTGCCATCGAGGAGGAGAGGGACGACCTCGACTCCGCGCGGATATCGATAAGGCGGGAGATGGCCGCCGTCGAAGAGCGTCTCCAGCGGTACCAGATGGAGAGGGCCCGGGCCGAGGCGACCCTCCGTTCGGCCGGGGAGGGGTCGGGATACAGCAGGGCCGTGGAGGCGATAAGGTCCGCCATCAGTTCTGGACAATTAGCCGGCCTCTACGGCACGATAGCCGAGCTGGGCGAGGTCGGCGAGGAGCACGCCACGGCTTTGGAGGTGGCGGCGGGGGCGAGGCTTCAGAGCATCATCGCCGAGACCGATGGGGACGCTGCCAGGGCCATCGAGAGCCTGAAGAGGTCGAAGGCCGGACGGGCTACCTTCCTCCCCCTCAACAAGATGGCCTCGGGAAGGCCCCCGGCCCCGCCGAACGAGCCTGGGGTCATCGACTACGCCCTCAACCTTGTCGGGTTCGACCCTCGGTTCCTTCCCGCCTTCTGGCACGTCTTCAGGGAGACCCTGGTGGTCCGTGACCTCTCGACGGCCAGGAGGCTGATGGGCCGGTATCGGATGGTGACCCTGGAGGGAGAGCTTGTGGAGAGGGGGGGCGCCATGACCGGGGGCCACTTCAAGTCCAGGCTCAAGTTCGCCGCGGACGAGAGGCAGAAGCTGGAGGAGGCGACGAGGAAGGTGGTCGCAGTCCAGGCCGAGAGGGAGGCTCTGATCGAGAGGCTCGATCGGGTCGAAAGCGAGGTCTCCGCCGTCCGTAGGGAGATGGAGGAGCTGGCCCGGGAGGCGTCCAGGATCGAGATCCGAGCAGAGGAGATCGAGGGCCAGAAGCTCAGGCTCGAACGGTCCGTCCAGGAGCGGGAGAAGAGGCTCGTCGAGATGAAGGCCGAGGCCGCCGAGGTGATGGAGAAGCTCGACTCCCTCGAACAGGACATCAGGGTGGGAGAGGCCGAATCGAAGGGCTACGAGGGGCGGGCGAAGACTCTTGAAAAGGATCTCGCGGGCTCGGAGATCCCGGAGCTTTCGGCCCTCGCCGACGGTCTGGAGTCCGAGATCCGGGGGCTGGAGCGGCGAGTCTCTGAGATCGAGGCCGAGATCACCGGCGATCGGCTCCGCCTTTCGAGCTGCTCGGCCCGGACGGCCGAGCTTGCCGCAAGAAAGGAGGCCCGGGAGGGGAAGAAGAGGGCCGCCCTCGGGAGAAAGAGCGCGGCGGCCGAACGGGTCGGAGAGTCGAAGCTCGCCCTCCATGAACTGGCCCGAAAGGAGAGGGAGATCGAGGAGGAGCTATCAGGCCTGAAGGGAGAAAGAAGCCGGCTCCTCGACAGGACCATGGCCAAGAGCAGAGAGGTCGACTCCACCGACCGGGAGCTTGAGAGGATCAGGGCAAGGATCGCAGCGGCCGAGGGCGCGGCCCAGGAGATGAGATCGGCCGCAGACGAGCTTCGGTCCGAGATCGAGGCCTGCGGGATCGACGTCTCCGAGGAGCCCCCCAAAAGCCAGACTATAATCAGAAAGATCAACGCCCTGGAGAGGTCGATGCAGGAGCTGGAGCCCGTCAACATGCTGGCCATCGAGGAGTATGACCGGGTCTTCGACCGTCGGGAGACGCTGCGGGACCGTCGGGAGACGCTCCAGAGGGAGAGAGAAGACCTCCTGGAGAAGCTGGACCGGTACGAGGAGATGAAGCGGGAAGCCTTCATGGCCGCCTTCGACGGAATCAACGAGAACTTCAGGGATACCTTCCATCGCCTTTCCGACGGCGAGGGGGAGCTGCTCCTGGAGAACGAGGAGGATCCCCTCGCCGGCGGGATGACCATCAGGGCGCGGCCTGCTCGAAAAGCCTTCCACCGGCTGGAGGCGATGTCTGGTGGCGAGAAGAGCCTCACCGCCCTCTCCTTCATCTTCGCGATCCAGAGGTTTAGACCTGCCCCCTTCTACGCCCTGGACGAGATTGACATGTTCCTGGACGGGGCCAACGTCGAGAGGGTGGCAAAGCTGATCAAGGGGATCGCCGAGATGGCCCAGTTCATCGTAGTCTCCTTGAGAAAGCCGATGATCCTGGAGGCAAAGTACGTCGTTGGGGTGACGATGCAAGAGAATAACATATCCACTGTGACGGGGGTGTGTCTCAACTGAGCTCCGTCGTCGAGGCGTTGGACCTCCATGATCCCTTCGGCCTGGATCCTGACCCGGTTCAGGTTCTCTTGGACTTGGCGAGGAAGGGGGAGATCGACCCCTGGGACGTGGACCTCACCCAGGTGACTGAGAAGTTCCTGGAGAGGATCGAGGCGATGGGGGATAGGGACCTTCCGGCCCTGGGAAGAACCCTTCTCTACGCCAGCATCCTCCTCCGGATGAAGTCCGACTCCATCGAGGAGGGGGGGGAGGAGCCCGAGGACGATCTCCTCGACGAGTTCGATGACGTAACACCCATCGTCAGGAGGCGGACCGTCGAGGGCCTCCCCGCTCCGCCGATCCGGAGGAGGACGAGAAGGCCCGTCACCCTGGACGAGCTGATCGCTGAGCTGAAGAGGGCCGAGAAGGTCGCCGAGAGGAAGGTCGGCAGGGCGAGGGAGATGCCCGAGCCGACGGTCGAGGATGCGATGGAACGGGCCCACGAGGAGGGGATCGAGGAGCGGATACGTTCCCTCCGAGGGTTGATCTTCGAGAGGCTCGCGGGCAAGGACCGGATCTCCTTCTCCGACCTCGGCGAGAGCGACGTTTTGAACTACGTCTCCCTCCTCTTCATGGCCGGGAGGAGAGAGATCTGGCTCACCCAAGAGACCCTCTTCGGCGAGCTTTATATAAGCAGGCACCCCGACGGCGAAGGGGTGCCGCTCGCATGAGGTGGATCTGATTTGCCATCGGAGGACGAAGACCTGGCGGCAGTGGTGGAGGCCGCCCTCTTCGCGGCCGGAAGGCCCCTCTTGGTCGGGGAGATCGCGGAGGTGACGGACCTTCCCGCCAGGACCGTCAGGATCGTGGCCGAAGGGCTGGTCCGGGACTATTCTGAGAGAGGGGGCGGGATCGAGGTGAGGGAGTTTGAGGACCGATTCGTGATGCAGGTCCGATCCTCCATAGCCGACCGAGTGAGCAAGGTCGGCCCCAAGGAGCTGGAGGCTCCCCTCCTGCGAACCCTCGCCATCATCGCCTATAACCAGCCGATAGCCCAGAGCGAGCTTGCGAGGCTCCGGGGGAACAAGAGCTATGGCCACGTCAAGGAGCTGGAAGAGCTGGGTTTGATCCAGGCCGAGAAGGAGGGAAGGACGAAGATCATCACCACCACCAAGAGCTTTGCCGAGTACTTCGGCCTCGACTTCGACGACCCCGACTTTGTCAAGAGGGTGATGAAGGAGAGAAAGAGGCTCGGGGTCACCCCCATGTACAGAAGCCTGGCCGAGCGGATGGGCCTTGATTTTATCGTTGTCAATCCCTACAATCCCTACAAAAACGACATTCAGCTGATGAAGAGGCTCGACCTTCTGGTCATCGCCCCCGGCTACCAGGAGAGGGCGAGAGAGCACTTTTCAGGGGAGCTGATCGAGGCGTCCATCAGGACCTTCTCTCAATTGAAGGAGAGCATAGATCTGATCGCTGAGAAGGCGGGGAGGGTCGATCCCGAGAAGGCCCAGGACCTCCAAGAGGAGATCGACTCCCTCCTTGCGGAGTACAGGGAAAGGGCGGCAGGAGCCCGTCCAATAAAGCCCCTCTCGCCGATGATTGAGGAGATCGCTCTGGATCTGGGAATCCCGACAGATGAGAACGGGATCTCCGCCGCCCCCGACTATCGGGAGCTTGATGCCGATATCCAGGTTCCAACCCACCAGCCCTACGAGATAGACATCATCGAGAGGATCAGGGAGCGGTACGATGCGCTCTTGAAGGGCTTGAAGAACGATTGAGGTTGAGGGCGAGGTGGATCAAAATGGTGGACGAGAAAGAAGAGATACAGAAGTGTGATCGCTGCGAGCGCGAGTTTCCGGCCGAGGACCTCATCGAGGAGGGCGGGAGTCGGATATGCGAGAACTGCTACATCAATGCCCACGCGAGGATCAAGGTCTGCGACCCCTGGGCCGTAAGGTCCAAGAAGATCCTGAGGGAGAGGGCGGGGCTCGTCGGATCCGAGGGGCTCACCGATTCCCAGAAAGAGATCTACGAGTTCATCGTCTCGAAGGGAGGGGCCACAAGAGATGAGATAGCAAAGCGGTTCGACATGCCCCTCGAGGAGCTGGAGAACGAGTTTGCGATCCTCCGCCACTGCGAGCTGGTGAAGGGCCAAAAGCGGAATGACGGCGTCTATATCGTCCCCTTCGAGGACTGAAGACCTCTCAGGGGGACCCAGGATGGACGAAGAGACCCTAAACGAACTTTCCCTCTGGTTTTCCGAGTACGTTCAGACCTTCAAGTCCGGGGACTTCGAAAAAGACAGAAACATCGTTCTGAAGGAGGAGCACACCGGCCGCGTCCGCGGCGAGATTCGCGAGATCGGCGAATCCCTCGGCCTCGGCGATGAGGACCTCCGCCTTGCGGAGGCGATGGCCTTATTTCACGACCTCGGCCGCTTTCCCCAGTACGCCCGGTACGAAACCTTCTCGGACCGGAGATCCTGCGACCACGCCGTCCTCTCCGTCAAAGTCCTCAAGGAAAACCGGGTCCTCGACGCCCTCGATCCTTTGGAGAAAGACCTCATCCTCAAGCCGATATCATATCACAACCGGGCCGCCCTCCCGGAGGGAGAGTCGGAGCGGTGTCTCCTCTTCTCAAAGCTCCTCCGCGACGCAGATAAACTGGACATCTGGGCCGTCCTCCTCGATTACTACCAGCGGCGCGAGGAAGGATACCAAAACGAGGCTCTAGAATTGGACCTTCCCGACCTTCTGGATATCTCAGAGGATGTCTACAAAGATATCATGGCCGGAGAGATCGTGAAGGCGAAAAATCTCCGATCTCTCAACGACTTCAAGCTCCTCCAGGCGAGCTGGGTTTTCGACATAAACTTCTGGCCAGCTCTGTTGGCCGTCAGGGATAGGAGATACCTGGAAAGGACCAGGGAGTTTCTTCCAAATTCAGAGGAAATATATCGAATCTTCGACCTCCTCCAATCCCGGCTCGAAGAGAGGATCGAGGCAGAAAGACCCGGCTCGAAAATCCGGCTCGATGGATGATTTTTAGCCGGTTGGGCTGAGCTCGCAAACCCCGCCTTTTTTTCCGAGAGCTTCAAGAAACTCCAGCACCGCCAGGACGAAGGCGGCGCAGGACCAAGTCAGGGGCAGAACAGACCTCAGGCTGCCGTCGTCAGCCACCTGCTCGGGGAGGAGGCCCGTCGTGGGGTGGGCGTGATCTGCGCACCAGCCGATCAGCTCGATGCTTCTCCCGAAATTCCCCACCGCCGCGTGCCATTGGGCGAGCCATAGGGTGCAGATGATCCAGCTGTTCATTCGTCCACCGTATCGATCGCCCTCGTACCGGGCGACGCCTCCCGACGGTCGTGACAGCTCTTGCTCGATGGCCTTCTCTGTCCTTTCTATACGGCTGTCTTCGGGAGAGAGGACCCCGAACCACCAGACGGCAAAGAGGGATGAATCGAGGGCCGGATCGTCGATCGACCGCCGAAATCGGCCGAGCTGATCGTCGTAAAGTTCTCTCAGAATCGCCTCCCTGACCCGCTCTGCCCCCGCCGACCAGGCCTCATAGAGGTCGTCGTCTCCCAGGGCCCGGGCCAGCTCCGAAGCGCCACAAAGCCCCGAGTAGACGGTGGAGGCGCTGTAGGTATAGATCCCCTTTCTCTCCTCCCAGAGGTCGAAGCTCGCGGGAGGAAGGCCGGACTCGTCTAGGGTCCGGAGGAGCCAGCTGGCTGCGGGGGATACGATCGACCCGAAGTACCTCCCCGCGGTCCAGACGTTCCTTGCGACTAGCCAGTTGAAGTAGAGGGCGAACAGTGGGAGGCCCGTCTCATCGATCTGGATCATGGGGACTGGGTGCCAGGTGCTCCCGAAGTCTCCGGCCGGGGTGTACTTGTGGAGGAAGTATCCCCGATCTGTGATCGTCTTCGCAAAGAACTGAAAGGCCTCACCGGTGAGGTGGTGGTACCGCGCCCGGTCGAGGGCGATACACGCCCACGCTGCGTCCCGGGGCCAGGAGTAGGTGTAGAGGTCGGCCCCGAACTGGCGGATCTCAGAGTCAGAAGATGCGATGACGGAGCCGTTCATGTCCATGTGGGCGACGGTGGCCAAAAGGCTTCGATAGAATATCTTGCGAACCCTCTTCGGCAGCCGGTCCATGAGGGCTGCCTCGGGGAGGACGGATATCCGTTCAAGAAAGGAGTTCCAGAAGTTGAAGGAGGTCTTGTAGAGGCTCGACTTCTCTCCTCTCTTGAGCCGCCGATGGGAGTTCATCACGGATTTGTAGCTCTTTCCGAAGGCGATCCACAGGTGCACCCTCCTCGATTCGTTTGGCCCGAGCCCCGATATCGTCCAACCCAGGGTCGAATCCACGGATCCATGGGCCACGGGGTTTCCGCTGAGGCTGCCCTCCTTCAGGATCTCCCGCCAGGTTCCTTCAAGCCCCCTCCACTCGGCGGTCCCCGTCGCGAACTGGTCGAAGAGCGGATCGCTCCCGTGGAGGATGTACCTATCGCGCTTATAGTGGATCAGAACATCTCGGTCCACCACCGCCGTCTCGCCGATCTTGTTCTCCAGGATCCTGTAGTTCTGGTTTGAGAAGAGTCTCAGGTTTCTTCTCGTCTCCGAGACGTTTTTCACCTCGAAGATCCTTGAGAAGACATTCTCGGAGGGGTGGACTGCGTCAAATATGATGACCTCGACGTCCATCGCCGGATCTCCGAAGGCCGTCTCGCCGATGTTCGAGATCAGGCCGTGGACGACCCCCCTTTCGTCGGTCTCTGGATCTCCCACCAGAATCGGAGATCCCCCAAGGAAGTCCTGGCGGAAGCTCGATCTGTATCTCTGGACTGGTCTCCAGCCCTCAAACCAGCTGCATTGGCGAGATCCATCCAGATCGCAGATCCCCGCTCTGACGGCATGGCCGTGGTTTTCAAGGCCGACGAAGGGGAAGTAGACGTCTCTGATCGTTCCCCTCTCGTCCTCGCAGATCAGGATTCTCCCGTTTCCGAGCACCAGAGGTCTGGCCAATTTGGATCCCCTCGAAAGAGCAATAGGTCGGTTTTGGCGACGTTCTTATTTTAACCCTGCTCTCTCCGGGAACCTCTTTGGGGCGACGATTTCGATTTGATGGCGACTTCTATATTGACGTCGATAACGCCCTTTGGATCGTCTTTCCGTACAACGCCACCTCCAGCAGCTACGTCATAAGGAGAGTCCAAGACGACGATGCGGGTTATTGCACTTGTGAGGTGACCCAGCGACAGAAATAGCGGTGAGGACGCGGGAAGGCTCTACGTAGGATGGTGGGAATGCGAAGGAGCAAGCCCCTGCAAATGTCAGTTTCGTCCAAGGTGGAAATATGGTGCAGTGACCTTTTATAGGTCATGGCATGATCTTTTTCCTCAAAATACCAACTTACCAAAATAACGTAATGATGGAGTCCGGCCTTCAGCCGAACTCCAGCCTGCACTTTAGGGCCGCTTCCACCATGTAGGCCTCCCCGGGGTTCATCGACTCGTTCTTCTCCAGATGGACCCACCCTCCGTCCCTGTAGGTCCAAAGGAACGCCGATACGACCCCCTCCTTTACCGCTTCGGGGTAGGTGTAGCGCTTGTGATTCGCCCTTACGGCGACCTCGGAGATCGGAACCGACGCGTTCATGGGAACCCCCACCAGGTTCCACCCCTTCTGCAGCTCTACCATGTAGGGGAGATCCACCGGCTTTCCTGGAATCTCCAGGGTGAAGCTCTCCTCACCGTCGATGATGTAGCCCATTCCAGGTTTTAGGTCGGTAACGTTGAGCGCATGGTCGTCCTTGATGCTGTAGTTCCAGCCGTCTCCTGAAAGGGCGAATATCCCCCGGTAGCCTTTCCGATCGAGAGCTTTGGTGACGGAGGGATCTTTAGGGTTCAGGTGGACCGAGAAGGGGTTCCAGCCAATAGAGACGTTGACGATCTGGACCTCGCCCGGCACCAGCCTGTATTCGACGGTGAAGGTCCTGCTCTCGTTAATGGCCGGGCTCAAAACTGGCCATACTACCCGCTTCTCTCCGCCGACCAGCTCTTCACCATGCCAGACCACCCTTCCCTTCTCCTTCACCACCACCTCTTCGGCATCTTCGGGCAGGATCACCTCGCCGATGAGGGCGGGGGGAGCATTCAGGCTGAGATAGCCGTCTGAGGAATCCTTGACGATCCAGTAAATCCAGTCGGAGGACCACTCGGAGGTGGGTTTGATCGATACAGAAACTTCGTTCGACACGTTTGATTCTGCGACGTTCGAGACCTCCATCTCGTAGGGCAGCTCCGGGGTTTTCGGGATAGTGGGCCTGAAGGCGGGATCTCCGAAGAGGGCGTAAATGCTCACGGTCTGGTTGAGCATATCTTCGACAGAGACATACCAGGGCAGGTATTCGTCGATCTCTTCGAGATCGATACCCCCGGTGGCCTGGATCTTCGATATGTAAAGGTTGTTGGCAGCCATCACCGCCTGGCCGATGGTGGCGTTCTCGAATACGAGGGCCTGATACATCCTTCCTGGGTGATCATCTGATACGAATACCCAGGAATTGGCGCTCGCTCCAAGGTAGTTCACGGCTCCAGCCCTCAGGAAGGCCAAGGCCATGGAATCTTCCAGCCTCGTGGGGATGTATATCTCGATCCCATCTCTGTAGGCTAGAACCTGGCCCTTGATCTTGGAGGTTAAGCAGGCAGTGGTGGTGGTGGTCTGGGGGGCGAGGGTCATCTGCTTTACCTGTTCCTCGTCCATGATCTGATCCATCAGCGCCCACAGGGACAGCTGCCAACCCCAATCGATGCCGTGATAATCGAAATAGACTATGCTCTCGCCGCTGTTCATCTTGGAGGAGACCCTCTGGTAGGTCGCCTCCTCCCAGCGGAGGTTTTCAGCGTCCAATCCCGCAGCCCTCAGGTACTCGCCGATCCGAAGGGGGATCGGAGACTGGGGCCATGTGGGATAGTCGGTGGGCGACGATATCACCAGGGCAGACTCTCTCCATTCTCCTCCAATCCTGTCGTAGGCCAGGGTTCTTGCCACCATCTGGGATGCGTCGTACGCGCTCAGGCCGATTATCCTCCCAGATGCCACATCTTGGTAGCAGTCGTCGTCGAGCTGGATCATGTACTCTCTATATATGTCGTACTCAAAGGCCGTCGCCTCTTGCCTCCCTCCCGTGGAGATGAAGGGAAGAGATCCGGGACCACCTACCACGATCAAGTACTTCGGCGAAATGTCCAGGTCTTCTACAAGCATCTGGAGGTCCGCCTCCACCTCAGCCGGGTCCAGATCCTGGGGATTCTGGTTTGCGTCCACCAAGATGCCCCTCCTCGCCCCAGCCATCTGGGCCGAGAGGAGGGAGAGCTTGGGGATCTTGGTGTGGCTGAAGGCCGTCACGTTTATGGGGGCTGCAGAGGCGACTACCTCCACTGTGAAGTTTTCGGTCCTGTGATCGGGGGCCTCTTCGCCCCTCCAGGTTTCGAGGTTGAAGGTCCAGATCCCCGGTCTGTTGAAGAGGGCGGTGGTTTTGCACTTCTTTCCTGGATTGCAGTCCGCGAAGGTCTGGCTGCCGATCCACCCGGTGGGGCTGTAGTAATTCAAAACCACGTGGTGGGGCTGCCTCGCCACCTCCCAGGATATCTCAGTCCATCCAGGCGAAGTCTTTGCAGGACGAGTTATGTTGATCACGGGACCGTCGTCAATCCCCTTTTTTCCCTTACCGTTTTCGTCGTTGCCGTCTTCTTCGATGCCGCTATAAGTCACTCTCATCCCGCCGTCGAGGGGCTGAGTCCATCCGGCGTCGAGGGCGTGGAGTATCACCACCTCCAAGTTCAGAGTGACAAACTCGGAGGGTTCCAGACGGTCGATGGTCCAGTTTAGTTCGGTCCCGTCGAAGAAGGCGCTGTTGGTGTTCGGCTCCGTGCCGGTTAGGGGGTCGGAAAGATCAACGGATCCAGAGGCTGTGCTCCACCAGACTACAAGCCTCGCTGGCAGGATAAGGTCGGTCAGAGACAGGTTTTCGAGCTCTTCTTTTCCGCTGTTCTTCAGGGCGACCTTGAGCCGTACGATCTCCCCTTCGCTCTCGGAGGGTATCTCTGTGGGGTTCACCTCGACTTCCAGAAGAAGGTTTTCGTCTATCTTCGTTCTCTCAAGCACCGACTTCGGCTTCGGAGCGAGGAGGGATAGGTCGCGAGAGTTGGTGAGGACCACCGACTCGGCCTCCTCTCCGCGGGCTCTCATCTCCTGGACCAGAAGCTCGTTGTCGCCTTTGATCACCGTCAGGTTGAGGTCTCCGAGGCGAGCTTGGACCTCGTCAGATATGGGTCCGGATGATACCACCGTGGTTGCCCCGAGGCGGATTAGGGCATCTTCAGTGGAGTTGGATAGCCCATCTCCGACGAAGAGGATCGGCCAGTTGAGGTAAGAGGCGATGGCAGCGCCCGTAAGCCCTGCGCTATAGTTGTCCCCCACAAGGACGGCTCCGGGAGACCTTTCCCACCTCGAAGAGATCTCGGCTGCCATCTCAAAGCTGTCGTTGCCATAGATCCTTGAATCGCACTTCCAGAATACGTCTCCTATGCCCAGGGTCTTGCCCTCCAGCCGTTCCAGGAGCCATCGGACCGATGGGGATGGGGGCTCCAGCTCCGACCATAGGGGGGTGTAGACTACGTCATACTCGAAGACCATGCCAGAGGCTCCGCCCTCGATCAGCTTTTCGATGTAACCGACCGTGCCCGCAACGTTCTGAGTGGATATGGTGTACTCGACATAATCGTCGCTGAGCCGGACGAAGACGGAGGTCTCCGTCATCTCAGAAGCCACCTTCATGTCCGCTGGAGCGACGGGGCTCACCACCATGAAGTCTGCCAGATCCGATATCTCAGCGAAGTTATACCCCTCGCTCCTATCGAAGGGATCCCCGATGGCGACGCCCAGCTTTGCGGGACCCATCTCAGAGGTGATATTTGCGATCTCCTTGACGACCTCCAGGACTTGCTCCTCCTTCCACCGGCTCCAAAGCTGGCGGTTGTAGCCGCTGGACCCCACCCTTGAGAGGTCAACGCCCGTATCGTTGTAGAACTCCTCTTTACAGACGTCGCAGAAGCAGTTATCATCACCCAGGAACCCGAAGTTATATAGTACGACTCCATCGGCGCCGTAATCCTCGATCACCGTCTCGACCCAGTCGTAGAGGAGATCTCTCGCATCGGGATCCACGGGACAGAGCCGGTCGGCGACGACGATTCCATCAGAACCGACGGCGATCTGGGCCGATTCGGGATAAAGGTCTTGAGACCCCCCATGAACTGAGCCGGATCTGGCGGCCGTTTCCTGCCCCCGGCCCTGGACTAGCAGCTCACCCACCAGAAGGAGGGCAGCATCTCTGTTGCTCGCCGCCAGGACTTCTTCCTCCGTGATCGCGGAATCGGAGTTTTGGGAAACTTCCAGGGTGGCGGTGACATAGGCTTCGACCCCCTCTTTCTGGGCGGATTCAACCAGACTCTTCGCGAGGTCTCCCTTGGCATCGATCACCAAGGCCGATACATCCGCTGCGACCATGGCGTGGAGGACTGAGACCGGGCCATAACGTTCGAGATCGGCCTGACCTATCCAGCCCAGCCTCTCTCCCGCTTCGACCTCTCTTGGCATTATGAGAAGGGGCCTAGTCTCGACGCCGTCCTCCTTTGACCATATCGCAAGAGGCGTCGCGGCGACAACATCGTGCCAGTCCTCTCCCCCCACGAGGATCGTCTCTTCCAGGGATTCCGACTTCGTCCCCCTTTCCATCTGGGCTTCGGCGGCGATCGCGAAGATCGCAAACAACGTCAGGAGCGTCAAAAAGCGTCTCAATTATGTCGCCTCCTCAATGGACAGGCCCGCATCTTTAAGCGCCTCTATCAGGGCCTGATCGATCCCGCCGCCAAAGATGAGAACTTTGGACAAACCTCTATCCATCATATCTTTCAGCGCGGCCACGCTCGTCTCGGATGGCGGGGAGCTGCAGATTATCAGGGGGGCGCTGATCTTCTTCGCCTTCTCGTATGCGGCGAAGGCCACCACCTCGTCAGTTCCTGTCAGGACCACCTCTTCTGTATTTTCAGGCCACAAAATCGACGCGAAGAGCCACGAGGTTTCGCAGATGTCATCTCCCCCTATCCTCTCGGTCGGCATCATCTCTTCGATGAGCTTTTCGACGTCGGGGGGGACGACCGATTCGTTCCCCAGGATTACCACCTTGGCGAGAGGCAGATCCTCCAGCTCTTCGATGTCACCCTCGTCCAGCTCGCCGCCGGTGAGGGTGATCACCGGCACAGTATCGTTAACCCCCTCGGCATAGGACAAAGCCAGGGCTCTATATAGGAGGCCGTCCCCGGTCACGATGGCGAACTTTGTCGTATCCGTAGCAAAAACCTCCGCTCTCTCAGTGGGCAGGGGGATACCATAGGAATCGTGAAGCACAAGTTCTATCGTGAACCGGCCGGGCCTTGTGGCCATCAAAGTGAACTCGCCGACCCCTGACTTCGTTTTACCGACCGCGATCACTTGGTTTTGGGGCATTACCAATAGGTCGGGAGGCGCTTCTATCCGGACTGAGATCTTCTCATCCACGTTTAGTTTGATTTTGATCGATCCTGTGTGGGTTCTATTGACTACCATCAGATCTGGAAGCTCCAGAACAGCTTCATAAGCGCGAATCTCCTGGTTGATCTCAATCTCCGCCTCGACGGAGGCGTTCTTCGATGGATCGCTCAAAGAGGTCGCCGATATCTCTATCGTCTGGCGGTCACCCGCCCTCCCTCCTACGATATTTAGTTCGAGGACGCGGATCACCCCCGAGGCGAGGGTGAGGTTGCAGGGCAGGTTCATGGGCATTTCTCTGTCGAAGAGGGTGGCCGTCCATCGAGGGGGAAGGTGGGGCGCGTCCACGGATATGACGTCTTTGAAGAGGCCCGCGTTTCTGACCATCAGCTCGAACTCCGCGGGCTCGTCAGGGTCCGCGGTCGCCGAAGCCGAACTCGCATCGTTGATGCTGAGGCTGACACCATAGCTCTCCTGCTCGGTGAGCTCGACCTCGAACTCCACCAGAAGCGGCAGCGAGGAGGTATCGTCGAAGAAGTAGACGAATCCCGTGTAAGTTCCTGGGTCCATCTCCGGGGGTGAGGAGAAGGTTATATCGACTTTGATCTCCTCATCGTCGTAGATATCCTCGGACTCTGGGCCGAGCTTCTCAAATTTTGGGATCTCCATGGTGATCAGCTCTTTCGCCCTGCCGGCCACGGGGATCGAGGTGATCTCGAAGATGGGCGCATCGCCCAGATTCTCGAGGATCAGAGTTCTTTTTGTCACCTCACCAGGGTGGAGTTCCACTTCGAATCTGTCCCTGTCTGCTGTAAGCTCTGCCGCAGAAACGGCGATCAGCAACATCAGGATGGAGAGGAGTTTTACTAGCTTCATCTGGGCACCACTTTCGGTTGATCGCGGAGCGGTGGTATCACGGTTCCGTCTCCTCGCCTGGGAGTCCGAGCGTTGTATGCCCGCTTCCAGAGAGGCCGGTTTCAGTCCTGATCGGCGCCATCTCCCATCGAGGCCTGAAACGCCGCAGGATGGGAAACGCCGTTGAGACGCGTCTTATTCACGCTTCATGAGAGGGGACCGGTCTGCGAATCAATTATATGCGCAGTTGAGTTAGAAGAATTACGGATGAATAAGCTTTGCGGCTCGTTTTCCGATCGAAAGTGATCGATTCGACGAAAAGTCGCCTTTTTTCAGAGAAAAAGCTAAATTTTGAACCCATCGCTTCTGGGCGTTGATATACAATCATGATAAGTTATAAATGCTGAGCCGTTCATATTGGAGTTGTAAACCATTTATGGGCTATGTGTGCTTATGGAGAGGGGGTCACCTCCTTAAGAAACTCGCAGTCCGCAGAGCCCATGGACTGAAAGTGAGGTGGAATTAGTGAAAGAAAAGATGGCAACAGGTTTAGTGCTGGCCTTCGCAGCCGTTATCTCTTTGGCTGCGATCTCTGCAGCACAGCTGGGAGACCCTTGGACCGGTCCATACTCGACTCCAGATTATGAGTCCTGGACGAGTCCATGGGAAGATTATTCGTGGCAATATCAATGGCCGTCCAAATGGGATACGCCTTATAACCCGATGACCGAGCCCGTCCCCGAACCTTCGGGGATGTCCTCCGAAGGTTCGCATCCGACTGCTGGGCCCGGCGGCTCGCAGCCTCTGAGCACGCCTTCGGCCTCGACAGGCTCGCCCATTACCTACCTGGACGATGGGGCATCTCTTTCTGAAAGTGAGGTGAGAGGCCTTCCTGGCGGATCGAGCCTCACGACGCCCGGTGGAGGATCGGGCACGCCTCTGACCTCCTCCGAAAGCCCTGGCGCCCTTTCTATCTATTCCGGCGGCGCCCAAGATCGCTTTGGCGGGTATTCTAGCGGTACTCAAGATCGCTTATCTGGTCTTATGAGAGATACCCCAACGGGCGCGAACAGTGGCAATATTGGGGATACTGGTATCCTGGCTACCACCACGCCTGGTTCGGTGCAGATGCACGAGGGTGGCACCAGATCGCGATCTGGGGAAGCCGCTCAGGATGGAGCAACCCAATATGGGTCTACGTCTGGTGATCAGAGGCGAATCTGACTGACAAGTTTCAGATCACGGTTTTTGCTGGCGGAGTTGAGCTGTTGGCCGCCAGACGGGGCCCTTACGTGATGGGGGTCCCAGCGACTATTTTTCCCGGCGGCTTTTCCTATTCGATATACTCTTCGATCATGAGGTCAGATCGACGGAGTCTTCTCAGCCGATCGCCTGATCGACATCTATTTCTGGCGAAAAGGAGAGCCGGGATGATTATGGCGAGGATTTACTCTGAGGCGGGTGGGGCCTTTGGATCGTGAGCGGGCGTATCTGGTGGCCACCCCCTTCAAGAAGCGAGCCAAAAAGAGCCTTAAGATGAGCGACTTCGTCTTCGCCCTCTCTTTGGACCTGAAGTGGGGCCCTCCAGATAAGGTGCGGGCCCTTCTGCAGGAGGCGGCCGACGAGGGGCTTGTCCGGATAGATGGGGACTACGTCCACGCCACCTTCGACGATGACCAGGCCGAGGTTCCCGTGGGGTTTCGGCCCTCAAAGGAGGTGGACCTCTTCGAGAGGGGGGTTCGGCTCATCGTCTCCGCGACGGGGATGGGCAGAAAAGAGGTGATCTCGATGGTGAACGAGAGGCAAGATTCCCTTCAGGGGCTGGTGAACCTAGATACTGTGGCTCTCCTCGTGGCAAGGGAGATGGGGATAGATGTGAGAGATCTCGCCCTGGAGGCATATCAGAACCTGGTGGATGAGGGGCTGCAAGATCAAAAGTAAAGGTTTTATCTTCAGAATGTCCTTTAATTGTGGGGGTGAGCCGTTTGGTATCTTCAGGATCGCTTCAGGATCAGGGGTTGCGTCGGGCTCTTTATCTGATGCTGTTGATCGGCATTTCTGCGACTGCCGCCGCAGAGGTGGTCGGGGGCGACGTCGCGCTGGGAGAGCTGTATCGGCTTGAGGAGGGGGTTTTAGTGATCGACTGGTCTCCAGAGATCGAGTTTATCTCCAACTTCACTTTAGTGGGCGATAACTCTAGCACGGCAGAGACGGTGAACAACGGCAGCCTCGGCGCTCCTCTCCTTCCAAAAATCGCCTCACAGGGTTCGGGTCAAGCGTCCGCCTCACCGAGCCTTGCGGAGAGCGGAACGTACGACGGAGCAGCGAGCGATGCCTCCTTGGGCTGGGCTTCCTGGGACCCTCAGACGGGTGGCAAGGGCCGCCATGCAGAATATGGTCGTAGGGTCACTGATTTGGTGGGGATCTTCTCCATTGAGATGAATATAAAGCTCGGATCGAACTTGAGCTCTAGTCCCGGAACCGCGGAATGGATCCCCTGCCCCTAGGTGCAGCTATCCTTCGCTCTTTCATTCAGGTCCGACTATTCTGGCCCTCTCCCGTTCAAACCTTTCTTCTTCTTCTCTAACTCCTCTTCAGCCAACCTCCGTCTCCGTTTACCGATGGTTGCGCTGAGGTGGGCTCCATAGAGGATTATCGCCCCGCTCAAGTATACCCAGAGCATCAGGACCACCACCGTCCCCAGAGAGCCGTAGACCAGCTGGTGTCGCGCAAGCCCGCTTTCGATATACCACGAAAAGCTCACTTTGCTGACCTCCCAGCTTATGGCAGCCACAGAGGCTCCCCATCCTGCTTCTGGCCATCCGACCTCGGCATCGGGCGCCCAGAGGTACAGGAGATAGGCCATGATAAAGATAAGCAACATGGGAATCAGCTCAGATAACGCCTTAAGATACCAGACCTCGTAGTGGGGTTGAATCCGTGAGATGAGACCGAAGAGTCCGGACAAAATCAGGGAGAGGATCAGAAGACCCGTGAGAAGGGTTCCGGCCATGGCGAGGCCGATGAGGCGCCATTTCAGTAAGTTTCGCCGGGACGCGCCCTGCCAGGCCCGGTTGATGTTCCTGCCCAGGGCCGTGAAGACCGATGTGGAGGCCCAAATTAGGCCGAAAATGGCCCCGAACCCCACCGGAACCCTGAGATCCAGAACCTGCTGGATGTTCTCTCTGAGAATCTCCTGAGCTGGTGGGAAGCTGCCCAGCTCCAGGATCCGGTTCATACTCTCTCTGGCCAGCTCCTCTCCTGGGGGCAAAAACTCGCCCACCATATTCAAAATCTGGTCTTGAAAATTTTGGTTCTGCAAGAGAGAGCTGCTGACCACCACCAGGATGATCAAAAGCGGGAATAGGGCGAATAGGGCGTAGTAGGAGATCGCCGCCGCTGCCTCCATCGCTCGCGCTTCATTGAAGCTTCGAAGAGCATGGATCGATATTCCCAGAGCGCCACGGCTGAAGTCGTCGGCCCAAAGGTATAAGTCTCTCGCCCTCTCCTCGGCCCCGCGTCCCAATTTGTCGGTCATAATATTCGTTTTATCCAGGCGATCTCATCCATATCTGATCCAACAACGGCTTTTCTCATATCTTTTGGACAGGATGTCTACAATAACTTGGCGCAGTATGATCTATCCCGACCGTTCAATTTAAGGTCTTCTTTGACCATTACCAACGGGGAATGCTCATGAAGACCATGGCGATTTTATTAAGTCTGACAATTTTGACGCTTTCGGCGGCTGCAGAGGGGGCCTCCACGCTGACCGTCGTCGGCGAGGGCGAGGTCGCCGTTCCGGCAGACACAGTCTATGTCACCATCAGCGTGACGACCCACGATGATAACTTGACACTGGCATCCTCGGAGAATGAAGCGTCCCTGGACAGAACGGTGGAGGCTCTGGTCGGTGTCGGCGTGAAGAGAGAGGACGTACCGTCGGGCCGCGGCATAAGCGTCCAGAGCATCACGACCAGGAGCCGAGTATGCAACAACTCCACCTGCGTGATCGTCACCGATAATGCCAGCCTTGTAACGAGTCAGGTGACCATCAGGTTCGACGCCGAAGACGGGGCCTTGATCAACAGATCTATCGAGACGGCCAGGGCTGAGGGGGCCGAGGCCGTCATATCCGGATATGCTCTGGAGGACGCCAGCGAGGCGGTGGCCGAAGCGCGACAAAGGGCCATCGAGGACGCCGAGGATGACGCCGAAGATCTCGCCTCTGCCGCGGGCCTTCATCTCGGAAAGAGGCTGGAGATATTCGAGCCTTCGCGCCCCGCAGTGCGCCAACAACCTGCCGGCTTCGACCCATTGGATCTCGACACGATGGATATCTTCGATTTCTGGGAGGCGATGATGGGTTCCTTGAAGGCAGAAACCTCACCCGAGCCTGGCATGTTGGAGGTCAGATCTCAGGTCGTGGTGACCTACGAGGTATCCTCTTGAAGGGGTCCCTCCCGAACTGCGACCTTGGATCTCAAACCTTCTTTTTCTGCCCTCAAATGCCAGCTTTAGACTTTTGTTTGTGCAAAAAGCACTTTTGAAACATAATTTATTTATTCTATAGCCTCCATTTTAGATGTGTGATTCAAGTGAGATGGTTACATGTTCTGCTTCTAATATCGGTCTTCGCCTTATACCCGCCTGCTGATGCGTTGAAGTTTGTGAGCGGAGATGTCATCTCCATCGACTCGCCGGTGGAGGACGATCTTTTCGCCGGAGGAGACACGGTGTACGTAAACGCTCCGGTAGACAGCGCCATCATCGCAGGAGGGAGTGTTGACGTAGACGCCCCGATAAAGGGAGACCTGATCGTCTTCGGAGGCAAAGTCGACTTAAACTCCGACGTTGGCGGAAAGATCGTGGCCGCTGGCGGCAATATCAACCTCCGAGGCGATGTCGAGAGGAACGTGGTGATGGCAGGGGGGACGGTGAGGATCCTATCCTCCTCGGATATAGGGATGGACGCTGCCATCTCCGGCGGTGACGTCTACAACGGCGGAAACGTGGCGGGCACCCTCTGGGTAAACGCCGGAAATTTCGAGAATGCTGGGACCGCAGGCGACGTGAAGTTCCAGATGTGGGAGGACGACGAGGCTGAAGAGAAGTCGGAGGCCTTCATCTCGACCTTCAGCGTCCTCATGATTCTGGGATTTTTTATCGTTGGCCTGATTATTCTTAGGCTCTTTCCGGGAGGCGTCTTTGCTGTCGATCGAGAGATAAGGAAATCCCCCCCGCTCAAGGCTCTCTTTGGCTTTGTGCTCATCGCAGCTTCGATGATCCTGATCATCATATCGATGATTAGCATCGTGGGTCTGCCCCTGGGTCTTCTCATCTTGACGCTCTTTGTCGTTGCCCTATTGCTTGCAAACCTATTCGTCTCCTTCAGTCTGGGCAGATGGATCGTATCAACCCTGAACCAAACCCTGGGAGATGTGCCTTGCTTCGTCTTGGGCTATTTGGTCTTGAGCGCCCTCTTCCTCATTCCTTACGCTGGGCCCATAATTGAGCTGATCTCCATCAGTCTGGGGTTCGGGGCGATGGTCTATGCTCTGAACGAAAGCCGGAGGGAGATTTAATTGGGCGTATTGAACGCCGGGGTGAACGATGGAACTGTTATCTGAGGCAGCAGGCAGCGCGAATGCTGCCTCCAAACTTTATGCTGAAGTAAGATTATCTCGCTCCGAGGTAACAAAAAAGTATTTGGACAGAGGCGATTGACAGATATTCCAAGGCAACTATGAAAAAATCCATATACCAATAAGCTGCTAGATTCAAGAACGAAGAAGCCCAGGTGATGGACGTGAAGTCGATTATAGATGAAGCTCTAAACAGAGCTGAACTCGAGGGCCGGACAGCTCCTTCGAGGGTCATGGATGACGACGAAGATCTCGAGAGCCAGAACGCTTCGCCAAGAACCATGGAGAACGACGAAGATCTCGTCTCGGTTCTGGAACAGCTCACTACGGTTATCAGGGTAATCGGCTGTGGTGGAGGTGGGTCCAACACCATTGAGCGGCTCGCCGAGACTGGGATCGAGGGCGCTGAGCTTTTTGCCATGAACACCGACGCCCAGCATCTTCTCCATATAAATGCGGACAGGCGCGTACTAATCGGGCGGCGCACAACTCGGGGATTGGGGGCGGGAAGCCTGCCCTCCATTGGAGAGGAGGCCGCCAGAGAGAGCATCGATGAGATCAGGGCCGCGGTGGAGGGGGCTGACATGGTCTTCATCACATGCGGCCTTGGAGGAGGAACGGGGACCGGGGCCGCTCCTGTCGTTGCTGAGGTTGCTAGGGAGATGGGCGCCCTTACGATCTCTGTGGTGACCCTGCCCTTCGCCGCGGAAGGGGCGATAAGGATGGCCAACGCCGACGCGGGGCTGAAACGGCTCCGAGAGGTCTCGGACACCGCCATCGTCGTTCCCAATGACCGGTTATTGGAAGTTGTTCCAGATCTGCCCCTCCAGGCGGCTTTCAAGGTGGCGGACGAGGTGCTGATGAGGTCTGTCAAGGGCATAACGGAGCTTATCACAAGGCCGGGCCTGATAAATTTAGACTTCGCCGATGTCAGGACGATAATGTCCAACGGTGGCGTCGCCATGATAGGTCTCGGCGAGGCCGAAGGAGAGATGAAGAGCAAAGATTCTGTGATCAAGGCTTTAAGAAGCCCCCTTTTGGACGTGGACGTCTCTGGAGCGACCTCGGCGCTGGTCAACGTGGTGGGCGGTTCTAGCATGTCAATATCCGATGCCGAGACTGTGGTGGAAGAGGTATATGAGAGGATCAATCCAGATGCTCGGATCATTTGGGGAGCTCAAATAGATCCCAGTCTCGATAATACCATCAGGACGATGCTGGTGGTGACCGGCGTATCATCCCCTCAGATTCTGGGCAAGGAGGACCTAAAACAGAGCCGGGTAGTCTCCAAGCACGGTATAGACTTTGTCAGAAGAAGGCGGATGGATATCTGACAAAACCCGCCTGGTGCTTCTTGTAGCGGGCCCGCTGCATAAAAAGGAAGGTCGGAGGATATCGGGCCGGTTCCTAAAGGTCAGCGGGTGACCATAACGAGCCTGGAAAGGCGAGCGTTGGACGGGGTCTCTTCTTGGCTCTGGGTATCGTCCCCCTTTTCAGACGCAATTTTGTGAACGCCATCGTCCACCACCAACTCAACCTTCTGCATGTAAAGGAGAGTCTGACCCACACAGGGCATCTCCTTGAAGGTATCTTGGTGAATGTAAATGGTTTTCAGCTTGTGACAGGACTGGAGAATCCTATAGATGTCACGGTTTGTGGGCACGAAGGTGATGACTAGCTCCTCGTCACAGGGCATGAGCCGGGCCAGGTCAAACTCCGAGTTTAAGGTTCGCATCATCTCCAGACCTCCAGGAATATCCGGGAAAGCTCCTATGGATCTGTGTCGCTGAACTTCCGAATCTCCTTAATGCTTCGAGCAAGTAATCCCTCATATATGAACCTGTTGATTCAAAATAACTGAGGATTGATGGGGTGCAGATTTATATCGTGACATTGGGTGACATAACGAAAATAGTTTTCCTGGAAATTATGCTGGTGCGTCACCTATGGTCAAATTGCGCCGCCAGTCAGTCGAATTCTAGCAAATTCATCTGCTTATATCCGTTCTTTTCTTTCGGGTTTCCCTGCTGCTCAATGAGTTCCGAACTATTTTTGCAGCAACGCCATCACCGATTGTGCCAATATATCCCCCATCGATCCAAAACTCTCCACTCTAAAATTATTACTTCGGAAGTGCAGAGGGTCGCGAATACCCCAATCTTTAGGTTGGGGATGAAGTGGACTCTCGCCCGTTTTTCGTGCACCTTTAAATCGATAAAACATTAGTGGCTGTTCATGGAATCTGAGCAACAAAGACTCGACTATTTCTGAATTCCGGAAAACCGGCCGCACGCTGTTTGATTTTTAATTATGCAGCGGATCTTTATTCTCCCACATCCTGCAGGTAGGCTTTTCTATCTGAAACATTTTTATTCCGACGTATTTTGCTGCTCATATTTCATGTAAACCCCATGATCCGATGGCACACATGCGGAGAATTAAAAAACAGGTTTATGCTGCTTGACGTTTTCACGGAAACTTTGTACCTATTGCCATACTATCTCAGGTCTGATCTCGTTGATTCTATCTTTAGCCCACCTGCTTTTGAAAGTCTGCCAAGAAATCGGTCAGCAGGACCGGATCGAACGTGGCATGATGAAATTGAACTGCGAACGGCACGAAGAGATCATCTTGAACTTGGTGGCGATGGCCGAAATAGAACATGGGTCGGGTGGTCTCAAATCCAGATTCGTGAAGGATCAAACCGGTAAACTGGAGAGCTGGGAGGTTCCCGATGACGTGATAGACGCTCCAATGGAGCTTATTCGCAAAGGGATCTGACCAGGCTCGAAGCGCCTCTTCTCGGGCCTCTTGGATGGCGGAGTTGTACCTCGAAGAGAATGAATCCCAATCTGCCCCCGTGATGTCCTTGAGGAGGACAGAGACGAGCCGATCGCCCTTCAGGCCGGACGTGACTGGGAGAAAGAGCGGCAAATTATCGAAGGCGTACCATACGCCGTCGATCTGCCGCCATGATAGACGAGGATGCTTTTGTATGGTGGCAAGGAGACCCCAGGTGAGATAGGCGGTAAATGTATCTTCTGGTTCGGCTCGGTCCAGGAAGTCTCGGTGGGCTTTTGTGATGTCCAAGGAGATCGTGATATGCAGGCGGGGCTGTCGCACCATTTTGGAGTCCGTGAAATATGCCATGGAGGCCCTGTCGTAATTGGAGAGTTTATTCGGGTCGATCACATGTCCAGAGTACTCGAGGAGCATATCCTCGAAAACCTCAGGTTCTTTTATGTTGTCATCATCCATGGTTTTTATCCTCAGTCTTTGAGACTGTTCGAGGGTTTTTTTGAACCGCACGTACTTTTCCTCTCAGATGTTTACGAGAGAATAGCCTTGAACTTTGGCGTGCTAGCTTTTTGTTCTACTCTCCCTTCTTTCCCTTCTCGCTCTTCTCGCCTTTCTCTCGCTTGAACTCCTCCTTTATCGCCTTGATCATCTCATCGTCTGCCTCCACCACCAGCGCCCCGACGTAGTTGCAATCCTTGCAGTGGTAGACCTTGCCGACGTAGCCTCCGGTCTCGTAATAGAGCTCGGAGCTCCCGCAGACAGGACAGACCTCGACCATCTCCCTTTTCGTTTCCCTCGTTTTCTCAGACGTGGCTATAACTCCCCCTTTTATTCTTCTCGGCTTATGGGCAGACAGACTTGGGCCGCCGATCGACAAGATCGAGCCGGCGGACGGGCTGCCACGCCATTTTATGCTCATCTTGTCTATGTTTAACCTTTGGCTTCGTACAAGAAGACGTTCGGCTGCCAGAGGGGCTTTGCGCCCCCCCCCCGTCACCGGCCCGTTGGACCGGCAGGGACTGGGATATGGAGCGAGGACGGCACAAGGTGAAGGGAAGCGGGGCTGAACATTTTTGTCGGCAAAAATAGTTGATCGGTGGACCAGGGTCCACACCGGCAAATCCTTGGAAAACCGAATTTATGGGACGAGCCTTCTTCGATCCCTGGGGAATAGGACGGCGTCGCGGATGTTCTCAAGATCGAGCATTGTGAGGACCACCCTCGCAAGGCCGAGGCCCCATCCCGCATGAGGCGGCATCCCAAACCGGAAGGTCCTCAGGTAGAACTCGAACCCCTCGGGGTCGAGACCCTGGTTTCTTATCTTCTGGACGAGAACCTCGGGGTTGTGGACCCTCTGCGCGCCGCTCGCGAGCTCCATCGAGGGGTGCATCAGGTCGAAGCCCCGGCTGATCTCGGGCCTATCCTCGAAGGGCTGGGTGTAGTAGGGCTTGATGACGGTGGGCCACTCGGTCATGAAGTAGTGCTCGCCGATGGCAGAGCCTATCGCCTTCTCCGCCTCGGTGTCCAGGTCGTCTCCCCACTCGATCTCTACGTCCCTCGACTCATTGGCGATCTCCAGGGCCTTGGTGTAAGTCACCCTCTTGAAGGGGGTCTTGGGAACGGCGAGATCGACCCCCAGGGCCTCCAGGTCTTTTCTGCCCCTCTCGACCACATCAGCGTAGGCCTTGGCCATCCCGTTCTCCAGGAGGACCATCACATCCTCCTCGTCGGCGAAGCTGACCTCGACGTCGATGGAGATCGCCTCGTTGAGGTGGCGCCTTGTGTCATGCTCCTCGGCCCTGAAAATGGGCCCGATCTCAAAGACCCTGTCCAAGCCCGCCGACATCAACATCTGCTTGTAGAGCTGAGGGCTCTGGTTTAGGAAGGCCTCCCTCTCGAAGTAGGTGATGGGAAATAGGGCAGTTCCGCCCTCAGTGGCCGTAGCTACCACCTTCGGGGTGCAGACCTCGAGAAACCCGTTCTCTGCGAAGAACTCCCTGAAGGATCGGAGGACTTCGCTCTCGATCCTGAAGACCGCCAGGACCGGGGGCCTCCGGAGGTCGATGAACCTCGAGTCGAGCCTGGTGTCCAGGTCCGCCCCCACCTTTCCGGTGGGATCCATGGGCAGCGGCGAATCAGCCTCGTTCAGAACTGTGACCTCTGAGGGTATGATCTCATATCCCCGGGGAGCCTTCGGCTCGCTCTTGACCCTCCCCCTTACGAGGAGGACGCTCTCTCGGCTGAGGTGCCTCACCCGTTCGAGGAGGTCTTTATCTGTTTTTTTAGCAACCAGTGTCACCTGAGCGAAGCCTTCCCGGTCCCTCAGGACGAGAAAGCAGATCCCGCCCAGGTCTCGGACCTCGTGGGCCCAGCCCGCCAGGGTCACCTCTAGGCCATCCATCTCTGGAAGTATATCACCTGAATAATGAGTTCTGAGGACCAAATAACGTCACCGTGGGAAGAATAGGGTTCTGATATAAAAGCAGTCCGCAGACCCGGGAGACGCCCCCCCCTGGTGGAGCGAAGCGCGCCGTCCAACAGGCCCAAATAGGATAAGTCGATCATTAACATAATATTAGGGCAATTTGTCCAGGACAATTGAAAAGGCCGAAAAGCAGCGTTAGATATATCTGAAAAGAGCCGGTAGTACATCCAGGCCTGTAGTCACCATGACATTATCTCGGAAAGATCTGATGGAGCAAGATGAGTTATTGGTCTTGCTCTTTATTCTCGGAAGCGTCCTCCTCAATTGGCCGGTCTTATCGCTGGTTGCAGCAGGAGATGAGCCTCCCTCCTGTTTTTCTATACTAGTCTACATAATCACGGTCTGGCTTTTGATAATATTCGTTGCTTATCTCTTCGACAGGTGGACCTCGAATTGATCAACCCCATTCTTGCCCTGGCCGCAATGGTGTTATATCTGCTCCTTCTCTTCGGCGTAGCCCATTATGCCGACCGGAAGCGGGATCAGGGCGAGAGCATAGTCTCAAACCCCTACGTCTACGCCCTATCATTCTCGGTGTACGCCACTGCCTGGGCCTTCTACGGAAGCGTCGGCAGGGGCGCCACCGAAGGCCTCGGGTTTCTTCCCATCTACCTCGGTCCTTCCCTGGTGATGCTCCTCGGCTGGACTGTAATAAGAAAGATGATAACAATCTCTAAGGAGCACCGCCTGACTACAATAAGCGATTTCATAAGCTTCCGTTATGGGAGGAGCTATGTAATCGGGGCCCTCGTCGCCATCGCGATCCTCATAATGATAACCCCTTATGTCGCGCTCCAGCTGATAGCCATCTCTGAGTCCTTGACGATAATAAGCGGGCCGTATCACGAGATCCTGGGAGTTAGAAGGCTGATAGTGGCCGTCCTTCTGGGGGTATTTGCGATAATCTTTGGGACGAGACATCTCGACCCACTGGAGCGGCATGAGGGTTTGATCGCGGTGGTAGCCTTCGAGTCGGTGGTGAAGTTGTTGGCCTTCCTGGTTGCTGGCCTCTACATAACCTACGGCCTCTTCGGCGGTTACAGCGAAATAGTTAGCGGGATCGCGAGCCATCCGGAGTATTCGGGCCTTCTGAAGGTAGATTACGTCTCCTGGTTCTCTCTATTGGTGATGTCTTCCTTTGCTATCCTCTTTCTCCCTCGGCAGTTTCATGTTATGGTGGTGGAGAACTCCGATGAGGAGCACTTGAAGAAGGCGATGTGGCTTTTTCCCCTATACATGCTGCTCATAAACCTCTTCGTCCCGGCGGTGGCCTGGGGCGGCCTCCTCCTGGGGGCGGGGGGAAGGACGGACATGTTCATGGTCTCTATCCCCATGAATCAGGGCCAGGAGCTTTTAGCCCTTCTGGTCTTCATCGGGGGCACCTCGGCGGCCACGGCCATGGTACTCGTCTCGGCGGTGACGGTGGGGACGATGATGCTGAACGACCTGGAGATGCCCTACATCGTCCGCAAGATCGGCAAGGGACGAGACCTACCGTCTTTGATCCTCTCCCTGAAACGGTTGAACATAATTCTGGTTCTGGCTCTCGGGTACCTTTACTCTCTTCTGGTGGGCTTTCCCGCCCTCGTGGATATAGGCCTGCTGTCGTTTCTCGCCGCCTGTCAGCTCGCCCCGGCGGCCCTCGGTGGCCTCTACTGGAAGAAGGGGTGCAGGGTGGGGGCGATGGCGGGGATGGTCGCGGGCTTCCTCATATGGATTTACGCCGCCCTCCTCCCCACCCTCGTAGATGCTGGATGGGTCTCGGACGATCTGATCGCAAACGGCCCCTTCGGGATCGCTCTCCTCCGCCCTACGGCCCTCTTCGGCCTCCAGCTCGACGTCTGGACTCACGCCTTTTTCTGGTCGATTCTGGCCAACTTCACCCTCTACGTCCTATTCTCCCTCATCCACGAGCCCACCGATGAGGAGAAGGCCTTAGCCGACGGCGTCGTCGACATTTACAAGGTCTCTCCAAGGATCGAGCCCTGCCCGGTTCTTCCCTTTGGTGAGGGCGTGGTGATAAGGGTCGGGACGGTGGACGAGCTGGAGGGGACGGTGGCTCGTTACATCGGAGCCGAGAGGGCGAAGAACGTCGTCGAGCTGAACCTCGCCGACCTGAATACCACAAGAGACGGGATAGACGCGAGGCAGCTATTCGAGCTGAGGGACCGGCTCGAGAAGACCCTCACCGGCTCGGTAGGCCCCTCGGCCACCAGGATGATCGTCGAAGAGGAGGTGGCTGTAAAGCCCGTCGTCGAGCTGATCAAGGGGACGATGCCCCTATATTTCCTCGATCCGGGAAAGGTCTACCTAGTCCAGGAAAAGGCCTACGACGTCTTCACAGACCAGATAACTCATGGGGTGGAGGGGCTGTGTATAACTTCCAAGGATCCCGAAGAGATCAGGCTGAGATGGAAATTCACAGAGACGCCGATCGTCAGGCTCAGCCATGAGAAGGGCAGGGGGGAGAGGTACATAGCTCCCAACAACCTCCCTCTCCTCTTCATAACCATAAAGTCCTTCGTGGAGAGCAGCAAAAATAGCATAATCCTCTTGGACAGCCTGGAAGAGCTGATCGAGGAGAACGCCTCCCTAGTCCCCGAGTCGGAGATCCTCGACTTCGTCCACGCCCTCGAGGACCTCTCCGGGAAGGGCCGGACGAGGCTTGTGATCCAGGCAAGGCCTGAGTTCGTGAACAAAAAGCTGACCTCTGATATCACCGAGACCCAGCAGCTCATATTCCTCTTGGGTCCCCTTTCAGCTTATCTCTTCAAGGCATTTGCGGCCTCCTTTTTGAAGAGGCTCGATGAGCCAGCGAAGATTGCGGTTCAAAGGAAGATCTCCGAGTTGCTGGAGGCGAGCAAGCCCTTGTCTCCACCGGGGAGGGAAGATGAGGACGCAGCTTGCGACCCGGAGATGCGCGAGATCGAGGAGCCTCGATGGGGCGGGTTGAAGGTCGACTCAAAATCGAGGATGAGCCGCGGGGAGTTTTTCGCAGCTTTGAGGCGGCTTGCGAAGGCGATCGGAGAGTATGATCCGAGCTTCGACCTCTCTGGTGCCGCAAAACCCTTGATGGCAAAATACGGCCTGAACCCCATTGAGCTCCGGCTCACACCCGGGACCACCTACGTCATCGAGGAAGATAAGCCTGTAAAGAGCCTCAGGGCCTTCAGCGACCTCGTCAACCGTGGGGTGGAGGGTCTTTGCATAAGCAGGTACCACCCCGAAAAGCTGATGGATAGGTACGGCCTATCCCCAAAGAGGGTTATCTGGCTCACTCAGTCGGCGGGGATCGGTCCTCAGTACAGGCACGTCGATCCCACCAACTTCCCAAGGCTCTCCGGAATGATCTCCGACTTCCTCTCCAAAGCAGAGGAGCCCCTCATTCTGTTGGAGGGTCTCGGCTACCTCATAACTCAGAGCAACTACGAGTCTGTGTTGAGGTTCATCCAGTCTCAGAGGGACGAGGTCGCCCTCAAGAAAGGGATATTGATAATCCACATTGACCCTCTCGCTCTGGACACCAAAGAGAGGCACCGGCTGGAGAGCGAGATGGAGATTCTCGAGGTCGAAGACGAGAAATCATAAATAACTGGTAATAGGTGACTTTCCGTGGTTCAAGTGGAGATCATAATCTTGGGGTTGTTGCTGCTATTGGCGATCTACGTCGCTTTCAGCCTGATAATGAAGTCCGCCAAGTTCCTGGCCGTGAACACCCTATTCGGCCTGATCATCCTGTACCTCGCCAACGTCATCGGTGGCCTTTCGATCCCCTACAGCCTGCCGGTGCTTCTGATCTGTGCGATCCTGGGGGCCCCGGGAGCGATCGCTGTCATCATCCTGAACCTCTTCGGTCTGGCGTTCTGAAGGCCGGAGTTCGTCTCAGGGGCTTTGGCGAGGGAGCAGTGATGGAGATACTTTCATTCTGTCCCTCATGCTCGGTCCTGCGAGGACGATAGGATCGAACTCCTTCGACTCCCCCATCGGATCTATCCCGTTCTCATCGCACACTTGAATGAACTCGTCTCGATTCTCTCCGTCCAGAACCCGGCTATGCCAGCCTCCGTCGAGACGATCGGACTTCAACTTGATCATTATCACAAACCCCTCCTCGATCATATTCGTCAGGATCTCTGCAGGGTCTTTGTGCCAGAGGGGCAGAAGGAGCTGGATTTTGAGCTTCTGGCAGACTTCCACCAGACGGTTTCGCCGATGGTTCGATCTGATG
>LGFT01000095.1 GCA_001509375.1 Methanothrix harundinacea
CTGATCGAGTTCGGGGAGGACATCAAGGTCATAATGGCTAACATAAAAGGGGATGCCGAGATCGCGACGGTGGAGGAGCTGCTCCCGGCGGCGTTTACGGGGAGGTATTTGGCAGATTAGTGTTATTTTGTTTAATTTTTATCGAAACGTTTCATGGCCCACAAGGGCCACCCAAGCTAACAAAGATAGGTAGTTGTGCAAGACCGATCTTCATGCCAATACCCTGCAAACTTCCTTCGGGTATGCCGCCGAATTGGCTTAATCGCGGTTAATTTCATAGTATTTCTTATATCTCATATATCCTAAGAAATAATTACATCTTATTCTGAAATTCTTCCAATAGCTTATATTTAAATTGGATATTCTAATACCAAAAATTGCACCACCCATTATTCTTTTAATATTTAATAAGCTAAAACCATCTTTCATCCTCAGTCCTGCGCCGAGCCATCTCCACCTTGAGTAATATGATATATCTGTAAAATTCTGATGATGTAAAACTACTACTGGCAAAAGATACCATTTTAACCCGTTTTTAGCTAAATATTTTGCATAGATTCCATCTTCCGCACTAGAATAGTTATCCAAATCTTCGCACTCTAATATTAATTTTCGATATGTGATGCAGCAACCAAAAGCACCATTTCCACCATTTAATGCAACAGTACTAGTTATATTAGCAACATAATTATCGTTATAATGTGCACTCACCACGCCAGCATCTTCGTAGATATTCCCCAAAATGCATCGTATGATTTCCACCCATTCTGGTGTCAGTTCAACATCGGAATCAACAAAACCGATTAAATCAGTCATCGAAATTTCTGCACCCATCCTCCTTGCAGCACCTAGGGGCTTATCCGACATAACAATTTCGCATTCAAATTCGTTTGCAATTCTGATCGTTTCATCTTTGGAGTAACGGTCCACGATTATTATTTGATTTGGATTACCATATTTTTTTATAGATCTAAGTGTGAGTAATAACGTAGCTCCACTGTTCCACGTGGGCACTATATAGTCAATTTTTGCCATTTTGCATCTCCAATAATTTGTTAGTTATGTGTACAACATTAGCCTCTCTTTGTTTTATTGAAAAGTTGTCCGTGACTCTTTTTCTTGCCTCTTTACCTAAATCGCCAGATGAAGCTAAAGCTTTTTTAATTGCCTCTGCGGTTGCCTCTGGATCACCATAGGGGACATAAAACCCCGTGCATCCAACCACCTCCGGCAGCGCTCCCCTCTCTGAGACTACGGGGACGCACCCACAAGACATCGCCTCTGCCAGTGCCACTCCGAAGGACTCGCGATAGGATAGCTGGCAATATGCTTTTGCCTTCTGATACCATTTAATTAGCCCGTCCTGAGATAAGCGTCCAAATAGCTTAACGTTCTTTGGTGGATTAAATGTCTTTAGAGTATCCATATCAGTTTCAGATAGCCCCAATACAATAAATTCTGTCTCAGATAGATATCCTGCTGCAGCAATAAAAATATCCAATCCCTTTAATCTAATTATGCTACCAGATCCTGATGCAACGGTTATAACCAAATCGCATTTTTCACCCTCGGGCTTAAATCTATCAGTATCTATTCCATTATATACAACTATAATATTCTTTGGTTTTGTATAAGATAAAACTTCATTTTTTGTAAAATCTGATACCGGTAAAACTAGATCTGCATGTTTTAACACAAATTTTGTAAGCGCTTTTTTGTTCCAACCCAGTGTGAATTGGCCATAGTTAATCTCTGGGGCATAGGCAACTTCGAAGCCACCTACGACGACCACTGATTTTCTCCTGAAAAACTTAGAGAAAAGTACCGCCAGAAAAGCATGTCCTCCTGCAAACCACGAAAAAGATACATCTGATCTCCAAACGACCCCCATCATCCCAAAAACGTTCCAGATCCTCTTATAGCGAAATTTATTAACAAGAAAATGGCTTGACAACATTTTGTAATCGCTCTCTATGAAAGGGGAATTTGCAGAATAGTATATAAATGATATTTTTGTGTCGTGTCCATCTAGTTCGCTATTTCCAGCACTTCTAAGCAACATTTAGTAACTCCAATATCTGATCAAAGCGTTTTGCCGAATCTGCTGCAAATTCAAACACCCCGCTTATCGGATCCGTCTTTTCTCCATTCCTCATATATAAATCTCTTGTCTTGTTTTCTAAGACTCATTATGACAGTGCGCCAAATCAGGTGCCGGTTCCCAAATCAAAACAAATTTTTGAAGAATGCAAGTTCCTCTCGTGTCACCCCTTTTAAAAGTAATAAAATTGCCGAATAGACGACAGAACAAACACAAATGGTAATCAACACATTTGATACTCCTTCTGGACCCCTTGTGAGAATTACGAGGGACATTGCTATCGATGCAAAAATGCTTTTCATTATGAAGCGAATGTCAATCTCAAATCTGAGATATTTGAAAGAATAATACATGCCTACAACGAAGATGAATAGATACGCTACAAGAGAGGCGATTGCGGCACCGATAATACCTTGGTATGGAATTAATGCCAGGTTCAGCCCAAAGTTCAATATGGCTGCCAGAATATATATATATCCCATAATCTTTGTCTTCTTCACTAAAACGATTATTTGATTAACGATCACAGAAACTCCAAAGAACACAGCACCAACTGCCATAAATGGTGTAATCAAGTACCCCTCTGATGCGATCTCTGATGTTGAAAGTATCATTAAAAGAGGCTTTGACAAGAATGATAAACCAAAAGAAGCGGGTATAGCCAATAATAAGAAATATTTCAATGAAAATTTCAGAACCATTCTCGCATCTTCTATTTTACAGTCATCATATAGCTTTGATAAAATCGCAGGCAATATAAGTCCAAGTGGTGCCGCAAACATCTGTAAAATATTACCCAAGGTATACCCAGGAGAATAGTAACCCACGAATGCCGTACCCAGAAGGATTCCAATGACGTAGCGGTCGCTTGAATTCACCACCCAGCTCGATAAACTTCCGGGTACTGTAGGTAGACCAAACGCCAGATAATCCTTCATATTCGTAAACCGGGGGATTTTGACGCTGATCTCTGCGACGATAAACGAGGACATGATCAAAAATACTAGGGACCTTGTGATTAGAATCCCTATAGCAGCCCCGATGATTCCGTAGCTAGATAATACGAAATAGGCTACTAATATAACGTTCAAGCATGCTTGTATAAATACAAATGAAGCATATTTTTTCATCTGTTGGAATGTCCTAAAAAAATTAAATTGTATACTATTAAGACATTCAATGAAGAGGATTATAGATAATATTCGTACTATGGTTTGGTTATCGTCGAACAAAATTTCAGCGATTACTCTGGAAGACGAAAACAACACCAAGGAGACGACCAAACTTGCACATAATACGATAGCGTATATGGAATAATACCCCTCTTGAATCTCCTCTCTTCTTTTTGCACCCGCCAGGAATCTGACCATCGCGTATGGGAGCCCTAGAAGTATGACCGATGGTATTAAGCCGATGGTAACGATAATTTGTGCCCAAATTCCGTATTCTTCGATGGAAAGCGTCTTTGTCAGAATCGGTAGAAGGATAATCCCACTAAGATTTACCAGGATGTTTGTTATACCTATCAACCCTATTCTCTGCGCAAAGAGTCTGTAATCGCTCATTCCTGCACCTTTATTCTATAATGAACTAAATATATTTAAGAAAATCTAACGCGGTGAATTAACCTATAGCCATTAATATTAAATCTAATTCTCGAATACTATTTGAATATATAACTCTCTATATTGATTTATACATTTGATATCCAGCCATTATAACAATCCCTCGTAAACCTCTCTGATCGTCTCCCTGTTGTCCTCCCACAACCTGTAGTCCTCAT
>LGFT01000096.1 GCA_001509375.1 Methanothrix harundinacea
AGTAAGAGGCCACGACCGACCTATGAAATAAAGGTAAAAACATAGTATATCAGTCAAAATGGTCCATCTCCTCTCCCAGGATCCTCAGCGATTCCTTCAGAGATAGCGGCTTCTCTTCAAGAATACGTGTAGCCTTGGAGACGTCCAGGGAAGAGTCCGCAGGCCTTCGCGCCCTCCATCTCATCTCGCTCATCTTCGAAGGGATGACGAGGCCCGGATCAAAGCCGAACTCTCTCGCGATCTCGAGCGCGAAGTCGTACCTGGATATTCTCGTCGCCCCCGCCATGTGCCAGATCCCACGAAACCTCCTCTCTCCGGCCTCGAGCATCATCTTAGCGAGGTTGGTGTTCAGAGTAGGGGTTATATACTGATCCGTGACTATCCTGACCTCCTCGTCATCGCGGAACTTCTCGATCAGCCAGAGGGCGAAGTTGACCTTTCCGCTGGCGGGCCTTGCGCCGTATATGACGCAGGTCCTGGCGACGCAGTCGCAGCCTCCCTCCCCACAAGCTCCGTCCCCCGGACGTTTATCTTCGTTGCGAGATCCCTTTCGACCTCGCATTTATCGACGTCCGTCAGGGCCGCGGCATGAAATACGAGATCAGGCTCGTAATCGAGAATATTGCATCTGACGTCATCGGGATCCGCCAGGTCCAGCCTCAGCCCCTCGCCGATCTGAGGGCGATGGTCGACGTATCCCGAGACGACCTCGTATCCCCGATCCCTCGCGACCTCGGCGATCTTGGATCCCAAAAGGCCGCTTCCGCCCGTTACGAGGACCCTCATATCCTACCACTCCAGCTTCCAGGGGGTCGGATGGAGCACCCTATCGTCGGCAAGGGGCTTCCACCAGCCCTCATTCTCGACGTACCATCCGACCGTCTCCTTCATTCCCTCTTCGAAGCTGTGATCTGGCTGCCAGCCGAGCTCTCTTCTGATCTTCGATGAGTCGAGACTATATCTGAGGTCGTGGCCGGGCCGATCCTCCACGAACTCGATCGCATTCTCGTCCTTTCCCATGCAGTCGAGAAGCGTTTTCACGACCTCCAGGTTCGTCTTCTCCTCCCCGGAGGAGACGTTGTAAATCTCGCCGGGCACCCCCGACTCCAGGACCATATCGACAGCCCTGCAGTGGTCCAGAACGTAGATCCAGTCCCTGACGTTCTTTCCCGTCCCGTAGACGGGGATCCTCAGGGATGTCAGAGTCCTTATTATCGCCTTGGGTATCAGCTTCTCAGGAAACTGGCACGGCCCATAGTTGTTGGTGCACCTGGTGATCATGGCGTATAGCCCGTAGGTCCTCGCGTAAGCCTGAACAAATACGTCGGAAGAGGCCTTGCTCGCCGAATAGGGCGAAGAAGGCCTGAGGGTATCGGCCTCGGTAAAAGACCCCTCCAGAGCATCTCCATAAACCTCATCGGTCGATATGTGGACGAGCCTCGCCTCCGGATTTCTCTTTCTCAAAGCCTCGAGGATGGAGAATGTCCCCAAAACGTTGCTCGCAAGGAACGGCTCGGGACTTGATATGCTCCGGTCGACGTGAGTCTCGGCCGCGAAGTTCACCACCGCGTCCACGTCACTGACCAGCCTTGACATCAGATCGCGGTCGGAGATGTTCCCCTCAACGAAGGAGTACCTCCGTTCGTCCTCGACGCCCAACAGGTTCTCCGGATTGGACCCATATTTCAGGGCGTCGACATTGACGATCTGAGCACCTTCGTGTCGGTCCAGGTAGTAACGGATGAAGTTGCTTCCTATGAACCCCATACCACCGGTAACAAGAAGCTTCATGAAATCACAACATTATCTCGGAGCTGTCTCCGGTTATGAACCTGTGGCCGGAGGGTCTGCGACCGTTCTCACTTATGTTCACATTCTTTCCTATCAGGCTCTCCATTATCCTGCCGGCGTTTGATATAGAGCAGCCTTCCATGATCACGCTGTCCTCGATCTCAGTCCCCTCGATGGTGCAGTTGTCGTTTATGGAGGTGTAAGGTCCGATATACGAGTCCACGATTTTGCAGCCTTCTCCCAGGATGCATGGGCCCTTTATCTCAGAGTTATCGATGACAGAGCCTTTTCCGATCACCGCTCTTCCAAATACCCTGGACCCCTTTAAGACGCCCTCGTTCTTCGGCTTCATCTCGTCGAGGATCAGCCTGTTCGCCTCCAGTATGTCCTCGGCCTTGCCCGTATCCTTCCACCACCCATCGACGATGGAGGCCTCGACACGATGGCCACAATCCAGCAGCCACTGGATGGCGTCGGTGATCTCCAGCTCGTTTCGCCATGAAGGCTTTATGCTCTTGCAGGCCTCTATAATCGAGGGCTTGAAAAAGTATATCCCCACCAGGGCGTAGTTGGAGGGAGGGACCTTCGGCTTCTCGACGAGCCTTTTCACCCTCCCGGTTTCGTCCAGATCTGCGACTCCGAACCTCTGAGGGTCCTCAACCTCCGTCAGGAGGACGAGAGAATCCGGACCAGACTCTCTGAACTTGATCGAATGCTTGAGGATGCCGCCCTTTATTACGTTGTCTCCGAGGTACATTATGAAATCGTCGTCGCCCAGAAAGTCTTCGGATATGAGGATGGTATGAGCCAAACCTGCGGGCTCTCCCTGGACTATGAACTCGATTTTTGCGTCCCATTCCCTGGATTCGACGGTCTCCATGACCTGGTCTTTGTTGGGGCCGACGATAATTCCGATCTCCTCGGCTCCGGCCTCGATCACGTCCTCTATCGCGTAGAAGAGGACTGGCTTGTTTGCGATCGGTATCAGCTGCTTCTGCTGAGAATGGGTTATGGGCCGAAGCCTAGTCCCGTGCCCTCCAGATAATATCAGCGCTTTCATGCTTTCTCCTCACCTCAGCAATTGAGTCCCCTCATTCAGAAAAGCTCCCCTTCTCTGATCAGGGTATTCAGTGAAGGCCAGCTTTGATCCCTCTCTGCGAGAACGGGATCGTCGATAGGCCATGGGATATTCACGTCGATATCGTTCCATATCAGGCCACCCTCGCACTCCGGCGAGTAAGGGTTGTCGACTTTGTACATAACTTCTGCGATATCGCTCAGAACTAAAAAACCGTGAGCATAACCCCTAGGAACGTAAAGCTGATATCTGTTATCCTCTGAGAGAATATAGCTTGCATATTTTCCCAAGGTCGGTGAATCTCGCCTAAGGTCGACTGCAACGTCGTAGATCGCCCCCCTTATGCACTGGACGATCTTGGCCTGCGCACAAGGCTCTCTCTGAAAATGCATCCCTCTCAAAACGCCGTACTCCGACCGCGAATAGTTATCCTGGACGAACTCGGAGTCGATCCCCACCTTCTTCAAATCCTCTTTCTTATACGTCTCCAGAAAGAATCCTCTATCGTCCCTGAAGATCCTTGGCTTTATCAGGAAAACGCCAGGGATATTCAAATCTTCGAACTCAAAGGGCATAAAACCACCTCAAAAGATACACCAAATTACCAACTCCAATATTCGAGCATCGGGATCATCAAAGGAGCTATTTTCAACTCGGCGACGATTCGCTCGACCATCGTTGACCATAGGCGATATCGGTGATCTGCATGCTTCTATCGCTAATTCCATCAGATCAGCCCTTCATATACTTCTTCGACCCTTTTTGCGACCTTCTCCCAGCCGTATCTCTCTTCCACGAGCCTCCTTCCGACCTCGCCCATCTTGTGGGCGAGAGACCTGTCTTGAAGAATATGGGATATAGCCTCGGCGAGCTCCTCTGCGTTAGAGGGCTCGACGATCAGGCCCGCTCCCTTCGTCTTCACCTCGTCTGCCACGCCGACGATATCGGTGCAGACGACGGGCTTTCCGCAGGCCATGGCCTCTAGCAGGACCATCCCGAAGCCCTCCTGGGCCTTTGAGACCGACGGAAGAACGAAGATATCGCATCTGTTATAATAGTTCGCAAGCATCTCCTCGGGCACCAGTGCCCTGAGCAGCTGATCCAGACCCTTGTATCGGTGAAATTCGTCCAGCACACTTAAAAAAAATATTGAGTTATTAATTTTATCAGAATGCATCGGCCTGAACCTCTCGACGTCCACCCCCACCGGTATGACAACTATCTTATCCTCGTATCTCTTCAAGTATGGGGACGACCTCAGGTATTTTGGCTGGGTGATGATGATCCTGTCAGCCCTATTTAATAGATTTTTAAGAGCTGTGCGGTTGTACAGATGAGCTGCTCTGTTTGCGAATCCCGCGCCAACTATGTCGTTATGATACGTCAGAATAAGCGGCCTTCTTCTCATCTTGGAGAAGACGGCGCTCCAGTCCGCGCTCCAGGGTGTGGGCAGATGGGCATGGATCAGGTCGAAATCCTCCCTCAAGATCTCGATGGGCAGGCTTGGGGTGATGTTCGTATTAGCTATCTTGCCGATGTATGGAAGTCGCTTGACCCTGATCCCATCCATGAGCTCCTCCTTTTCCGACTTAGGCTCGTTTGCGCAAAGGACGGTCACCTCGTGGCCGAGCCGGACCAGCCCTCTGCTCAGGTTATAGACGTAATTTTCCACCCCGCCTATGAAGGGGCGAAATCTGACCGGCGTCTGCAGTATCTTCATCGCTTCAGACCACCATCCAGAATTTATCGAACTCGGAGATTTTCGAAGCCATCCCCGAAAACCTTCGCAGCTAATAGCCAGATAAAACGGAGCTTCATCATTTCAGGTCTACGGTCCCCGCACAACCCGATCCCGAAGGGATCGGGCGCACCTTCCGTTTGGCCCCCAAAAATCACTTTTCCGAATAAGCACCCACCAGCTTCTCGATCCCCTCTTGGAGATTGTACCGCGCCTCAAAGCCCAGAACCTCCTTCGCCCTCGACGTGTCGGCCAGGGTGTGCATCACATAGTTTTTGATGGGGTTTTCGGTGTACTCTGGCTGAAGGTCGGTCCCCATCATCTCGTTGAGCATACCCACCACATCGTTGAAGCTGTAGCTCTTTCCCGTCCCCACGTTGAGAATCCCATGATAATCGGAGCTCATGGCGAGCCGCAGCGCCCTGACGATATCCTTCACGAAGACGAAATCGCGGGTCTGAGACCCGTCCCCGTAGATCAAAGGCCTCCTCCCTTCCATGATCTCCCAGAGGAACTGGGTTACGGTATTGGCGTAGACCCCCTTCGCCCTCTCGTGGGGTCCGTAGCCGAGCCTCGGTGTAGTAGTCCGTGACGTTGATGGTCATATCTTCCCTGTGGGGAGGAGTCAGGCCGCTATATACCGAAGACGACGCCGCGTAGACGACCCTGCACCCTTCCCTCTTCGCAAGCTCCAGGACGGCTATCATCTCGTTGATGGCCTCCCCCACCTGGAAGGGATCTTTTCTGTAGATGGGAGATGAAGATGCGATCCCGAGATGGTATATGGCGTCGGGATGAACGTCGAGGCTCGAGATCCCCGAGCAGTCGGCCTCGATGAACTTCGGCCTTCCATCCAGATCCTTCAGGTTATCGAGGCTTCCCGTGCTCAGATTGTCCACGACCACCACATCTTCTCCGGAACCAAGAAGATCCTCCACCAAATTTGAGCCGATGAACCCGGCTCCACCCGTAACAAGCGCCCTCAATCTTCGTCCTCCTCGTCAATTTCTTATCCCGATTGCTCAGTCACCTTTGACCGAATCTATCATACTATTTCAGCCTGATGGAACAGCCCGGAACTTGTTGCCTTCCGTCTCGTCTCACATCCTCCGCCTCTTAACCGGGGCATCTTCCTCTGAAAGCTCCTCCAGGACCTCCTTTTTGAACGCCTCAAAGTCCTCCCGGCGCTCGGTTGCCATCTCGTAGACGATTCCGTCGTCTATATCTCCATACCTGTGCACCAGGATATTGCGAAACCCCTTCATCCTCTTCGCCGTCTCCTTCGTGCTCTGGGAGATGATCCCCGCCCCGACCAGCTTCTCGAATAGGTCGTCCTCTTCGGCAGGAAGCCCCAGCCTCAGTCCTTTGACCAATAGAAAGGAGATATCGATCACCGTCTCGATGGATATCTGGAGCAATCGCTCACAGGCCCGCTTCTTCTCTATCCTCTGGTACTCGTCGATGCTACCAGGCGCGATCTGCACGAGCTCCCTCTGATAGCCCTCCAGCTCGTCGATCGTGGTCAGGATGCGTTCACGGTCCAGCACGGGCGACCTCCTCGAGATATTCGCGGTAGATGTGCTTATAGTCCTCGAAGGCCTGGGCCGTCCGGAAAGCCAGCTCGTAGAGCTCGTCCTCGTCCCTGCAGAAGAGAACTCTCCCCTCCTTCAGAATCCTTCTCCTGATATAGAGGGGAAGAAGGCCGAAGACGTGCAGATCGAGGTTCAGGCCGGCGTACTCCAGCCACTTTCTGGAGAGGGCCAGCCGGTCGGTCTCATCGAGACCGAATACCAGGCAGACGTCGATATCAGAATCCTCTCTCGCCTCTCCACGAACGGTGCTCCCGAACTGGATGATCGCCAGAACCTCAGGGTCTGCCCGAGCCTTCTCTAGCAGCCTCTTCACGTCTGCCTCGCCTCGACGGGCCGCCTGCCGGCTGTTCTCGACCAGAGAACGCTCCTGCTCCGGGATTTCAGATTCCGGATCTCGCATCCTCCCCCGATCTTCGCTGGCTTGCGATCTCATTCCAATCTCCTCTGCAGTCAGTCAACGATCCACTTGGTTACGTTCTACCAGATAGAATCTATTATTTTAACCTGATCCAACCGCCCGGCGCGAAATCCCTATGCAACCGCCCAGCACAGCAGCCCGGAACAAAAACAGGTGCGACGGCCCGGCGCGCCCAACTCCTAAGAGGCCAACTCCTCGTAAGCCCTCTCGATCGCGTCCGTCACAACTGACCAGTCATACTTCTCTGCGACCCTCCTCGACGGCTCTGAGAGGCGATTGTACATGTCGTCCTTTAAAAGCTTCAATACGGCCTCGGCCATATCCTCTGGCGTTGGGTCAACGACCAGCCCGTTCAGCCCCTCCTCCACCAGATCCGAGGCCGCGTTCATCTCAGACCGCACCGTCACGACGGGAAGGCCGCAGGCGTTCGCCTCCAGCGCCGATATCCCGAACCCCTCTCTCATCGATGGGAGGACGAAGATCCGTGAGGACTTCATCGCGGCTATCAGATCCTCGTCCGTCTCCAGAAATCCCAGGAAGACGACGTTCTCTTCGATCTGCAGATCTTCAACAAGCCGCCTGAGCCGTTCCATCTCAGGGCCGTCCCCGATGACGCCGCACCTGATATCCGGCATCACTTCCCTCGCGAGGCTCACGGCTTCGATGAGGAGATCGACCCGCTTGTGCTCCGAGAGCCTCCCGACGTAGACGAGGTCATATGTCAGCTCCCCGGCCTCGACGGAGTCGATCTTCTCCAGGTCCACGCCGTTGGGCACAACCACCATCCTCTCGCCTCTCACGCCCATGGAGAGGAGGTCCCGCCTCACCCTCTCGGATACCGGGATTATCTTATCCGGAAGCCGAACCGTCAGCCTCTCGATCCCCTTCCCGAAGACCCCCATCCATCCCAGGTACTCGTCCCAGTAGTCGCCCCAGACCTCGTGCCAGGTTATGAAGAGGGGAGTCCGTTTAAGAATGGAGAATAGCTTTGCAGAAACGCAGGGAAAATACGGAAACTCCTGGGCGTCGACGACGTCGAAATCCCCCCCCAGCGACCTGAGGAGCTTCCAGGAAAAAAGGACGGAAGTCTTTATGGA
>LGFT01000006.1 GCA_001509375.1 Methanothrix harundinacea
CCTTCTCCTTATCTTTCGTCCCCTCTTCGCCGAAGGCGTTATCCCAGGCGATCCGGGCCTCGCGGTTTGCAGCGTGCCTGAACATGTCCTTTCCGATGGCGTCCCCGACGGCCCAGATCCCCGGCCTCGTCGTCTCCAGATAGTCGTCCACCACGATCCAGCCGTGGCGGTCGACCTCGACCCCCGTCTTTTCGGGCTTGAGGATGTCGGTGTTCGGCCTCCTCCCCAGGGCCACCATCACCTCTTCGGCTGCAAACTCCCTCATCTCGCCGGTGTCGAGATCCCTGGCGGACACGACCTTCTTTCCTTCCTCCCACTCCACTTTCAAAGCCTCATGACCAGTCTTGAGATTGACGTGCTCGGATAGCCTTCCTTCCACGATCTCGGAGATCTCGGGGTCCTCATTGCTCAAAAGCCAGCGGCTTCTCCCGATTATCGTCACCTCAGTTCCCATCGCCGAGAAGAAGTGACCATATTCGCAGCCGATGTACCCCCCGCCCAGGATGATCAGGCTCTTGGGAAGACGCTCCAGCTTCATGACAGAGACGTTGTCAAGGTAGCCCGCCTCCACGAGGCCCGGGATCGACGGGACTGAGGGCCTCGCCCCCGAGGCGATGAAGATCTTGGGGGCGGCGATCGTCTCCTCGCCGACTCTGATCTCCAGATCGCTTACGAACTCGCCCCATCCCCGGTACCAGTCCAGGTTCTCGGCCTCCTCGACGGACCGCTCCATCCCTCGTCTCCCGTCGTCGACGACGGTGTGCATCCGCCTCATTATCCGGTCGAAGTCGATCTTCTCGACGCGAGCCTCCACCCCGACGGCCTTCGCCGCCTTGAGGGTCCTTATCACGTCCGCAGAATAGATCAGAACCTTCGAGGGGATGCAGCCGTTGTTGAGACAGGTCCCACCCAAGGGGCCGTGGTCCACCAGGGCGACCTTCATCCCGGCCCTGACCCCCCGCGAGACGATGATCATCCCGGCTCCGGAGCCGACGACTATCAGGTCGTACTTTTTCATGCCTTCACCCTGTCACCTCGAACTTCGAGCGTTCAAGTTTTCAGATACTTCTCAGGCTCCTTCTCAAAGGCCCTCTTGCATCCCGGAGCGCAGAAGTAGTAGGTCTTGCCCTCGTATTCGGCCTTGAACTTCGCAGTCTTCTCGTCTACGGTCATGCCACATACAGGATCTATAACCAAAATTTTTGCCTCCAACGAACCTTCAGACGACTGAGATTTCACCCTCTCACCCTTCGACCCCTTCGCCCTCTTCGCTGGGGGAACGTATCCCTTCAGCATCAAAGATAGGCTCACCACCGTCACGGAGCTTAATGCCATGGCGAGCCCCGCCAGCTCAGGCCGGAAGGCTATCCCAAAGGAGGGGTAGAGAACCCCCGCCGCCACCGGGATCAGAGCCGAGTTGTAGGCGAAGGCCCAAAAGAGGTTCAGCTTCACCCTTCCGATCACCTTCCGGCTGAGCTGGATTGCAGCCACCGCATCCATCAGGTCGTCAGTTAAAAGGACGATCTCTCCGCTCTCGATGGCCACGTCCGTCCCGCTCCCGATGGCGATCCCAACATTGGCCTGGGCTAGGGCCGGAGCGTCGTTTATCCCGTCCCCGATGAAGGCGACGACCATACCCCTCTCCTGGAGCCGCTTTATCTCCCGGGCCTTATCCGGGGGGAGAACCTCGGCGAGGACCCTCTCGATCCCGATCTCTTTTGCCACGATCCCGGCGGTGGAGGGGTTGTCGCCGGTGATCATCAGCACATCAAAGCCCATCTCCTTCAGGCTTTCGATCGCCTCTCCGGAGTTCTCCTTGAGGGCGTCGGCGACGCCCACTATGCCTGCGACGCTCCCGCCGAGGGCGACGAGGAGGGCGGTCTTCCCCTCCTCCTCGAGGCGGAGGGCGGCCTCTTCGGCCTCTCCCGAGATCTCGATTCCCATCTCCCGGAGGAGAACCCTGTTTCCGACGCCCGCATCCCTTCCATCGATCCGGGCGAGGACCCCTTTGCCGCCCAGAGCCTCAAAGGAGGTGGCCTCAGCTAGGGCGATGCCTTCGGCTCTGGCCTTTCTCACCACCGCCTCGGCGAGAGGATGCTCCGAGTTCGCCTCGATCCCTCCGGCGATGCGAAGGAGCTCCGCATCGTCGATGCCGAACCCCTGAAGGTCGGTCACCTCAGGCCTTCCCACGGTGAGAGTCCCTGTCTTGTCGAAGACGACCGCATTGAGCTTCTCTGAGACCTCCAGGGCCTCGCCGCTCTTCACCAGGACCCCCAGCTCCGCGGCTCGGCCCAGGCCTACAGTGATGGCTGTAGGGCTCGCGAGGCCCAGGGCGCAGGGGCAGGCCACCACCAGGACTGAGATGGCGGCGGTGAGAGCAAAGAGGAGCGGATCTCCAGGGACGAGATCTGAGAGGACGAAGCGCCATAGTATGAATGTCACGGCCGCGATCACGAGGACCGCGGGGATGAATAGGGCAACGGCCCCGTCCGCCAGCCTCTGGATTGACGGCTTGGAGCCCTGGGCCTCCTCCACCAGGGCGATGATCTGAGCTAGAGCCGTCTCTCGTCCGACCTTTGAGGCCTGAAACCTGATCGCTCCGTTCTTGTTGAGGGTCCCGCCGACGACGGCGTCTCCCTTCCTCTTCTTGACCGGGACCGGCTCGCCGGTAATCATCGACTCGTTGACGTAGCTTTCGCCGTCCAGGACGAGCCCATCAGCAGGAACCTTCTCCCCCGGCCGAACCAGGATCAAGTCGCCCACCAGAAGGTCATCGGCCGCCACCTCCACCTCCCGGCCGTCCCGAAGGACTGTGGCGGTCTTGGCCTTTAGGCCCATCAGCTTCTTGATCGCCTCGGAGGTCCTCCCCTTAGCTTTAGCCTCCAGGTACCTTCCCAGGGTCAGAAAGGCCGCAAGAAATACTGCCGTCTCGTAGAAGATAAATTCCCGCGTAAGGAGGATCCCGAAGGTCCCCATCAGGCTCGCTAAGAAGGCTACCCCGATCCCCATGGAGTACATGACGTCCATCGTCAGGCTCCTGTGCCGGAGGGCCCTGAGCCCGGCCGAGAAGATGGGGCGGCTCAGGTAGACGAAGGCCGGGGTTGATATGACCAGCATCAGGTAGGGCATCGGCACCGGCAGGGGGGGAGGCGTCATCCCCAGGATCATCAGGAAGGCCCCGACGGCGAAGCCGACGAGAATCCTCCTCTTTTTATCCCGGAGGTCCCTCTCAGCCTCCTCTCTCTCTCTCTCCTCGATTTCCTCGCTCTCCTCTCCGGCAACCCCTAGGTACTGGTAGCCGGCCGCCTCGATCGCCGCCCTCATATCGGCGACGGAGGCGACCTTCGGGTTGTAGGTGACGTACGCCCTCTCAGCCCCCAGATTGACGCTGACGTCACCGACCCCCTCCACCTCACCTATGGCCTCCCCCACGGCGGAGACGCAGGAGGCGCACATCATACCCCCTATCCTCAGGGCGACCTTCTCGTTGACGACACCATACCCCGCCTCCACCACGGCCCTCTCCAAGTCAGCGAGCTTCGCCTTCGAGGGATCACGCTCCACGGAGGCGGTCTCGGTTCCCAGGTTAACCCTGACCTCATAGACACCTTCCACCCCCTTCAGGGCCTCCTTGACGGCAGAGGCGCAAGATGCGCACATCATCCCCGATATCTTGAGGTCAGCCTTCGTCTCCTTCCTCACCATCTTCTGCTCCTCTTCAGCCATAGCCCTCTTCCCCATCTTTCGATCGTGCCTTCGAATTTCGGATCGTCTCTTCAGAGGAATAGCTCAAACCGGTCCATCTCGGCCTTGCATATGGGACAGACTCCCGGGGGCTCTTCTCTTGCGCAGAGGTACCCGCAGACTTTACACCTCCAGACCGGGTAAGAAAGGGTGGATAAGGATTCTTCGGAGGGTGCGGAGAGGGGCCGCGACGCCTTTCCTCGCACCTCGGGCAACGGCCTTCTTTCGGGGACGGGCAAAAGCTCTCCCTCGCCGTCCAGGACATCCCCGGAGACGTAGAGGGCGCAGTAGCAGGACCCGTAATCGCTCAGATCCTGGTCCCGGTAGTCGCAGGGACATATTATGTCCAGATCCTCATCCCTATCTCCTGAGGCAAGCCTGCAAGGGCAGGAGGGATAGCCATAGCGCTTTTCATTCACCAGCAGGCCACATACCAGGTCTCTGGTGAAGTCGAGGTCCGGGTTCAGGTGGTAGCCCATCTCCTCTGCCTCCCGGCCCAGCTGCTCGCGAAGTTTTTCCACCTCCTCAGAAGACGGCTCAAAATCGGTCATAGGCCAAGCGCCTCCTTCAACTCCTTATCCTTGTATCCGACGACACACTTATCATCATTTACGATCGTGGTGGGGAAGGTGGCCTTGGGGTTGTGCCGCTTCACCTCTTCCAGCGTTCTCTTTCGGTCCTCTCCATCAAGAAGATCGACGTAGACGTAGCGGTACTCGACCCCCAGGTCAGCGAGGAGCTTCTTCGTCTTCTTGCACCAGGTGCAGGTGCTGAGGGCGTAGAGCGTCACCTTACCCCTCTTCTCCCCCTCGACGTGTTCGAACCCCATAGGATCACTCCATCTCGAAGATTTGATGGTTACGTTGGTCGCTCTTGGAATTAATAAGTTGTCGCAGGCCTGTTCTGACGCGATGAGGGAGGATACGGGAGCGATGCTCTTATCAGCCATCAGAGGGAAAAGATATTTTCATGACTGACGAAGTCCAGGTCATAGCCGAGAGGCCAAGATCCCAGAACCCAGTGGTCATAGAGGGGTTCCCCGGAATCGGGCTGATCGGAAACATCGCAAGCCAGTACGTCGTCAACCAGCTGGAGATGGACTACCTCGGCGCCATAGACTCTCGATTCTTCCCACCGCTATCAGTCCTAGTGGGGGGGATCGCCCACATGCCCGTGAGGATATACGAGAAGTCGGAGCTGGGAGTGGTGGTGATAAGCTCGGACATTCCCGTCCACCCCGCAGCCTCGTACGACGTCGCCCGGGGGATCGTATCCTGGGCGGAGTCGATCGGGACGAAGGAGATGGTCTGTCTCGCCGGGATAACGGTGATGGGCGAGGAGCAGCGGGTCTTCGGCGCCGCCACCACCGAGGAGATGTTGGATAGGATAAAGGGGAAGGTGGAGGTCTTCGAGATCGGGACGATATCGGGGATATCGGGATCCGTCATGAACGAGTGCCTGCTCAGGAAGGTGCCGGCGATATGCCTCCTCGGGGAGACCCACAGCATGGCCCCCGATCCCAGGGCGGCGGTCTTCACCGTCAAGATGCTCAACACCCTCTACGGCCTCGAAGTCGAAACCGCGGAGCTGGAGGAAAGGGCTGACGAGATCGAGCTTTCTATGCAGAAGCTCGCAGAGCAGGTGAAGAGCACCTCCGCCGAAGAGGTCCCAGGCAAAAAAGAGCTCCAGTTCCCGATGTACGGGTGATGATCATGGAATGCGTTGCACTTACGGGGATATCCAGACAGGTGATCAGGGAGCTAGTTGCCAACGGGATCAGAACCCTCGAGATCAGGAGCCCTCATAACTTCCTCGCCCTCCTCCATCTGAGCCCTGGAGACGTCATATTCCTGACAGAGGCGAGCGGCCCCGACATCGTCACCGGGACCGGGGGGATGCTGACTCGGATCAGGGAGATTCAGGTGGTGACCCACAAGATGGTCCAGGCCGGAGCCGACTTCTACGAGGAGAGGGAGGCCCAGGCAGCGAGGGTCCAGCTCGCGATGGTGGGGCACGGCCGGGTGAGGGGCGTCAAGAGCCTCAGCCTCGGATCGCCAACGATCTTGGACGTCGACGAGGTCTGCTACTACGACGCGGGATGAGGCAGAGGACCGTCCCGTTCCGCGATTTAATTCTAATTTAGCAAGATCCTGACCCCCCGGGAGAGCGAAAATCGATGGAGATCCGCCCCCGGGGACGGATCTTGAAGCTGCCGTTACCTTCAGACCCGGACTTTTCAGCTCAGTTCAGAATCTCGTAGGTGACGGTCACCGTCGCCGTCACCTCCACGTCTCCGGGAACTATTGGCGTCGCTGATGCCATGTCGGCGGCGAAGTAGACCCTGCTCTCGGCCATGGGGATGGGCGAGGCTCCGCTCTCTGATATCGATAAGATCCGGCCAAGATTCACCCCGGCGGCCTCGGAGATCACCAGGGCCTTACCCATGGCATCATCGACGGCGTCCTCCAGGGCCTCCTCCTGGACAGAAGTCGGGTCCCGGAGGCCGAAGGTGACGCTCTCGGCGGTGTTTGCACCCGCACCGACGGCTCCGTCCAGGACCTCGCCCACGTCCCCCTCATCGGTGAGGTCGAGGGTGAGGGTGACCTGGTTATTGACCTCGAAGAAGACCTCCTCGGAGAGCTCGCCGTCTATCCAGTCCCGGGTGGGACGGATCGAGAACCGCGAGGTCTTGATCTCCTCCTCGGGGACTCCGGTCTCTTTCAGGGCCTCGATGGAGCTGGCCATCATCAGGGCGTTGTCGGCGACGGCCACCGCCGCGCTCTCGTTTCTCGTCTGGACTCCCAGTACTATAGTCACCATATCGGCTTCGGCGGTCGCTTCCCCCGTTCCAGAGACGGTCAGGGTCGATACCTCCTCAGTTTCGTCGTCGGCTCCCAGGCAGGAGCTCGAAGACGCCAGAATCGCTACCATTGCAAGCAGAAGGGCTTCAAATATCCTCATGAACAACCCCCGATGATGGTGGATTCGAAAGTAATTAAATAAATCGGTCATATCGGATCTGACCACCATCTTTTAATCTCGACTCCTCGATCCCCTTTCCCCATGAGGAACGTCGGAAAGTCCATCAGGATGGAGAGGATCTTCAACAGAAGGACAGGCAGGACGGTAATCGTCCCCATGGACCACGGCCTGACGGTAGGGCCCATCGGGGGGCTGATAGACCTCCAGGAGGCAGTGGACAAGGTGGCTGAGGGCGGGGCGAACGCCGTTTTGGGCCACATGGGGCTTCCCCTCTTCGGCCATCGGGGCTACGGCCGGGACGTGGGGCTGATCGTCCACATGTCCGCCAGCTCCAGCCTCGGCCCGGATCCCAACCACAAGGTCCTCGTCACCGAGGTGGAGGACGCCATCAGGATCGGCGCAGACGCCGTCAGCATCCACGTCAACGTGGGGGCCGAGGACGAGGCTCAGATGCTCCAGGACCTGGGGAGGGTCGCTCGGACCTGTGACGGCTGGGGGATGCCTCTCCTCGCCATGATGTATCCGAGAGGGGCAAAGGTGAAGTCCGAGCACGACGTCGAGTACGTAAAGCACGCCGCCAGGATCGGGGCGGAGCTGGGGGTCGACATCGTCAAGACGAACTACACCGGATCTCCCGAGACGTTCAAGGAGGTCGTCAAGGGATGCAGCGTTCCCGTCGTGATCGCGGGCGGCCCCAAGATGGAGACGGAACACCAGGTCTTGGAGATGGTCTACGATTCGATAAACGTCGGCGGCGGGGGGCTCTCCATAGGAAGGAACATATTCCAGGCAGAAAACCCGACTCTCTTTGTAAAGAGGCTCTGCAAGGTCGTCCACGAGAACTACTCCGTGGAGGAGGCCGAAGAGGTCACCCTCTGATCTCTCATCTTCTTACAAATTTAAATTCCAAAGGGCTTAAGGCGGCGGACGGCGCGACTTTATAAATAAGATCAGGACCACTTGCGACTTACTTACGACCTAGGATGTCTGATCCACCACGAAGTGATCCCCTTGTTCGAGCTTTTCGTCGCAAAAAAGCACCTTGTCTCCCGAAGGAGGCAAACACTCCTCGTGGTGGGTGCCGTCGCCCTCGCCGTCGCGATCACCATCCTCTTTCGGTCCCTGATAAACGGCTTTGAGACGACCCTAAACGAGATCATTTTTCAGTTCGTCCCCCACGTCACAGTCCTCCCGGAGGGGAGCGAAAGCTACATCCACCTTTACAAGACCCTCATCGAGACGATCTGGGAGATTCCCGGCGTTATGGCCGTCTCCCCGGCCCTCTCGACGACGGCCTCTTTCGCCCACGACGACCACGTCGAGAACGTCGTTCTCCGGGGTGTCGTACCCTACGAGCTGAACATGATTTCGAAGATCGGAATCGACTACATGGTGGCCGGCGACCTCGACTCCATCCAGAACGGGAGAAGGGTCGCCCTGGACCAGGGGCTCGCCGACGAGTTGGAGGTGAATCTGGGGGATACAGTCCAGGTGAGCTTTCCCGACGCCAGGACCATGAGCTTGGTGGTTTCGGGCATCTTCGATACTGGAGGCTTTTCGACGAACTACGCCTACGTCTCGATGGAGACGGCGCGGGATTTCCTAGGCGAGGGGAACGTCGTAACCGACGTCCAGATCAAGCTCGAAGACATTTACCAGGCTGACGAGGTGGCAAGCGAACTTGAGGCGCGCGGGTACAACGCCGAGAGCTGGCAGAGCCAGTCGGGGATCGTGGAGACGATCGAGAGCCGCAGGTTCACCAACACCCTGATCATGCTCCTGGTGATCGTGATCGCCTCTTTCGGGATAGCCAACATCATGAACCTCCTCGTCCTCGAGAAGACGAGGGAGATCGGGATGATGATGGCGATGGGTGCCGCCCCCAAGAGCGTCCGCAAAATCTTCCTCATCGAGTCCGGCATCCTGGGCCTCGCTGGCGGATTGGGGGGCTGCCTCATCGGCTATCTGATCGCATCTTACGTCAACAGCCTCGCCATAGCCATCTCCTCGGGCCCCAGCTTCTCGGTGATTTTGACCTTCATCGTCGACCCCTGGGACATCCTCGCCTTCCCCCTGATAACCCTCCTCTTAAGCGTCGTCGCCGGGGTTTATCCAGCTCATCAGGCCTCGAAGCTGGATCCCGTCATCGCCCTCCGGGGCTGACTTGAGAAGACTTGAGCAAAAGACGCGGTTCTTTTTCAGCGGCTTGGGGCTCGATTTGAGCCGATGGGGTCCGATCTCTATAAATAAGATCCGAAGAACGGTTACTCGCAAAAAGGACGCTTTAAGATCCCTCAGGAGTGATTCCTTGCTCGAGCTGTTCGTCGCGATGAAGCACATAAGGACGAGGAAGAGGCAGACCGCCCTCGCCATGGGGGCCGTCGGCCTCGCCGTGGCCATCATCATCGTCTTTCGGGCGGTCATGAACGGCAGCATCGAGATCTTTTTCGACCTTATCTTCGAGCTGGCGCCTCACGCTCTGGTCCTCCCCAAGGAGGGGGAGGAATACATCTACCTCTACAAGACCCTAATCGAGTTCATCTGGACGATCCCCGGGGTTGCAGCCGTCTCTCCCACCCTCAGCACCACGGCGACCCTCTCCTTTGAAGACGAAGTCGAGAACGTCGAGTTGACCGGGGGCATACCGTCTGAGATGAACAAGGTGATGAGCCTCGACAAATACATGATTGTGGGTGATTTCTACGCTATATCGAGTGGGAGGAGGGTCATTCTTGGGGAGGGGGTGATGGAGAAGCTGGACGTGAAAATAGGCGAGGACGTCGTCGCCAACTTCCCCGACGCTAAGACTATGAACCTGGTGGTTGCGGGCGTTTTCAGGACGGGGATTGAGGAGTGGGACCAGGGTGCCTACGTCTCCCTGGAGACGACCCAGGAGTTTCTGGGGGAGGGGGATGTAATAAACTACATCAACATCCATCTCGATGACCCCTACCAGGGCGACGCCGTCGCTGAGGAGATCTCCGCTCGCGGATACGACGCCGACAGCTGGAGGACCCTCTTCCCAGAGTTCGAGGAGACTCTGGCCTTTGAGACCTTCTCCAACAACCTGATCCTGGCCCTCGTCCTTCTGATCGCCTCCTTCGGGATCGCCAACGTCATGAACATGCTGGTCTTGGAGAAGACGAGGGAGATCGGGATGCTGATGGCCATGGGTGCAGACGGCCCATCGATCAGGAAGGTATTCGTTATCGAGAGTGGGATTTTGGGGCTCGCTGGCGGCACTGCCGGCAGCCTCTTCGGTTATATAGTCTCCACCTACCTCCATAGCCTCCAGTACACCATCACAGCGCCGACTGCACCCCAGCCGATAGTCATCAAGTTCCTCGTCGACCCCTTCGACCTCATCGCCTTCCCCCTCCTCGCCCTGATTCTGAGCATGATCGCAGGTGTCTACCCGGCCCACAAGGCTTCAAAACTGGATCCAGTGATCGCTCTGCGAGGTTGAGATAGAATGTTCGAGCTGTCGATCGCAGAAAGGCACATCCTCGGAAACCCCAAGATGGTCCTCTTCACAGTCCTGTCCGTAGCCCTGGCTGTGGGAGTTATCGTCGTCCTGATAGGGCTGACGGAGGGGTACAAGCAGAACCTCATCGATAACACCATAGAGAACTCGCCCCACGTCACCGTAGACCCAAAGTTGGATGAAGACTACGTCTATCTCTATCGGACCCTCTCCTCCATTGCCAGGGAGCGACCTGAGGTTCTGGCGGCATCGCCGAGGCTGGTGGGAAGGGCCGCGGCCAAGTATAAAGATAACGTGGAGGGGGTCACCTTCATCGGAGCAGACCCCGTTCAGGAGGATATCCTCCTGAGGGTTCGGGAGGACATGGTCTGGGGAGACTATTACGACCTCCGGTTCAAGCGTTACGCCGCTGTGGTGGGGGACAAACTCGCAGAGAACCTGGAACTGAAACGGGGCGACGATTTCAGGCTCTTCCGGCAGGATCTCACCATCCAGGTGAAGGCCGTCGGGATCATCGATACCGGGACCGGCCTCGACAGCACCCTCGTCTACCTCCCCCTGGAGACGGCCCAGATCCTCCTGGGGGACGGGGACGTGGTAACTGAAATGGGGCTGAGGCTTTCCGATATCTATGCAGCTCCCGCCGTTGCCGCGGATCTGAACGAAAGGACCCGATATAAGGCAGAGAGCTGGCAGGAGAAGAGCCGAGACATCCTGGATCAGCTGGAGACCCAGCAGGTCTACTCCGTCATATTCTATATATTGATCGCCATAATAGCTGGATTTGGCATCGCCAACACCATGATCATGATAATAACTCGGAGGACGAAGGAGATAGGGATCTTGATGGCGATGGGGGCGGACCGGATCTCGATCATGAAGATATTCGTCCTGGAGAGCGTGATCCTGGGGCCGCCCTCAGCCCTCTTGGGAGGTGGCCTCGCCTACGTCGCGGCGAAGTTCATCGGGACGATCGAGGTCCCAGCCGAGATGTACATGACCGACAGGATGACGGTAATCCTGGAGCTGGACACGTTTCTTTACGTCGCCCTCTTCGCCCTCATCGTCAACTTCCTGGCGGGGATATACCCAGCCTACAAGGCCTCGCGGCTCGACCCCGTGGAGGCGATAGCGACCGAGTGATATCTGCTCCTCGGCCGACTGTGGTCGAATATTTCTGAGGTGATCTGGCTTTGAGCAACATCATAGAGATCAAGAAGCTGAGAAAGGTCTACGGCGATGGGGTGGAGCTGGTGGCCTTGGACGACGTCGACCTGACGATCGAGGAGGGGGAGGTCCTCGCCATCGTGGGACCCAGCGGCAGCGGGAAGTCGACCCTTCTGAACATGATCGGCCTTTTGGACACCCCCTCCGGCGGCGAGATCTGGCTCAAGGGGCAGAACATCACCAAGGCCAGCCCAAAGGAAAGGGCTAGGCTGAGAAACAAAGAGCTCGGCTTCATCTTCCAGTATCATCATCTTCTGCCGGAGTTCACAGCCGTCGAGAACGTGATGATGCCGCTGCTCATCGCCGGGATGGACAAGAAGGAGGCGAGGCATCGGGCGATCACCCTCCTCGAAGAGGTGGGGCTCGGCGACCGGCTGAACAACAGGCCAAACCAGCTCTCTGGAGGCCAGAACCAGAGGGTGGCGGTGGCCAGGGCCCTGGCGGGCCATCCTTCCATCGTCATCGGGGACGAGCCGACGGGAAACCTCGACTCCAAGAGCTCCGACATGATCTACGAGCTGTTGAGAAAGCTGAACCGAGAGATGAACCAGACCTTCATCCTCGTCACCCACGACATGGACATGGCCGAGAAGACCGACCGAATCCTCCGGCTCGTCGACGGCAGGATCGTCTGCGAGATGAGGAGGGAGGGAGACGAGTTCGTTTCCCGCGACATATGCCGGGCAGATTGAAGAAACCCCTCCGATCCAGGGGCTCAGGAGAATACATAGGTTTAAATAATCACTGGGCGTTGTCAACCATCGTGCGAGGCTGCTTTCACAGGTTTTCGCAAGATGGATGTGAACTGAGTGTACGGAAATAATCGAGGATCCTTCAGCAGTGGCGGATTCACAAGCTCGTCTCCAGTTGAAGCTGGAAAGACGTATGAAGTGGAGATTGAGGACATATCAAGGCAGGGAGACGGCATCGCCAGAGTTGAGGGCTTTGTCATCTTCGTCTCTGAGACAAAGGTCGGAGACAAAGTCAATATATGTATTGACAGGGTCATGCGAAGGTTCGCAATAGCCCACAAAGTCTGAAGTTATCTGTCCCCAAAGACGAATTGGCCATGCGCAAGCTAGAAAGCTCAAGCATGACCAATTTGACAAGAATGCTCTTTCGCCTCTCCTGCTTGTCTTAACTGATAGGCTGGCAGCTAAATAGCTGCAAACAGGAGCAATCTAATTTTTGCTTTTGCTGTTAACGTTCGATTTCGAATTGAACTTGGCAAATGCCGTCTCCACTCTGTTATCCTCCCCACGTCTATAGCTTTAAAATATTCGAATTAAAAATGGGCACAAATGAGTGTGAAATTTTCATAACAATACGTCAAAGTAAACTACAAATAATTCAGATTTGTCGTCATTTGCTTAAAAGTTCGTTAAAAGCTCGTCAGATTTATATGCGATCAAACTGAAGGGCTGGATGTGCCCGACAAATGACTTCGATGCGGTTCGAGTCTTTTGTACGGGCCGGAAGCTCCTGGGGGTGGGCATAGCTTCTGCTGGAGTATCCCAGCTTGGTTGGATTTCGATGTCGCGCCTTTTTCAGGTGGGGCATTGAAACAAATCAGATCCGGCCTTCAACCTTAGGAGCGAAGCTGCTGCACCGCCGAAGCCCGCCTCCTTAAAAATCGGCAAACGAACGCGATTACAGATAAAAAAAGAACGGGAGTGGGAACTGAATGAAGAGAGAACTGGCCATTTTGCTAGTCGTAGGAATTGCCCTGGTGGGCATGGCTGGCGCGGCCAACTACATGTACGAGAAGTCCAACATCAAGGGCGTTGGCTACAAGAACAAAGAGGTCGTCATTCAGACTCAGACCGGCCTCGCCGGAAACAAGCTGATCGAGAAGGTTTCTGGAAGCGGAAACATCATCACCGATAGGACCGAGATCGAGGCCCAGAGGGACCCTTCCAATACAGATCCGGCGACAGCTGATGATGTTTGCTGCCCCGACTACATCAATTTCTCCAAGGAGGCCGAATTTGAATACATGCCCGTGAGCTATCAGACCGGCACCTACGACCAAAAGTGGATCGATAAGCTCTGCGTCCAGAACTACTACATCGGAGCTGTAGTCGTCGAGATGCACACTCACGCGGAGCACCTACAGAAGAACACCGAGGTCAAGACCAGGAAAGACTGCGATCCAGAATTGGTGGGAACCCAAGATTGCGGCCGGTGTACAGGGGCTCTTGAGGCCAACTTCAAATCCAACGTAATCGGCGTAGCTCACATTGGATGGCTCTCCAAGGACACCAACGCGAACTCCAAGGGCAGACACGACGAGTACGGCCGAAGCGTTGAAGACCTGACTGGCGTCTTTTCCATTGAGAAGTTCATCCAGCTATGGGGAAACGGCAGCTGTGGCGCTGTACAGGTTGACTGGCTGCCCTGCATTTAAATTTGGTGGGGACGGTTAAGTGGCCCTTGAACCGGGGGCCAACCACCCTAACCTCATTTTCATTCTTATTTTAAAATGAATACCCCCCAGCTTGCTGCAGTTGGTATGGTCAAGAAAACGTCTTAAGGATTGTTGCGTATTCTGTATTGGATGATCTGAGCATGTTCTTTAAAACGTTCACTGGGCCGATTCTGCAAGATACCTCCCTGCCAAATTTCTCGGCCGGAGCTTATGATAGTAATTCAAGGTATGAAAGGCGTCATCGCCGCTAGCTCTGGATGTATCTCTCTGGAGACCTGCGACTTTACAAACGCCGCCATGCGAACTGGCCCCCTGCTGACTGAACATGCAATTCCCCCCTCTGCCCTATTTCCCCAAGAGCCGGTTTCGTGTAGCAGAGAAGGATCGGGCTGGAGAGAGTCATTTTTCTGCCGATCGGCCTTGCGGCGCTGCAAGAAGAGGTTGATCGCAATTTATATAACAAAATTTAAAAATATTGGACGGGGATACCGACGTCTGGGCAGACCGCCGCCTTCCCCGCCCGCTCTGCATCTCCTCACAGTTGCGGGACGACCTTTTTTCAAACCCCTACGAAGGAGAGCTTGTTCAGGGCGATGGGGATGCCCAGGGCCATCCCGTTGTGGGTGTAGTAGAGGTCGACCTGGCCGTCGTGTGCGATGAAGGACTCGGTGTAGTAGAGAGTGAGGGCCGGCACGTCCTCGGCGTAAAGTAGCTGAGCCTCGTATATCAGATCGCGCCTCTCGTCCTCATCGGTCTGCGTCACCTGCTCCTCCAGGAGATCGACGAGATCGGAGTTGTCATCGTACCGGGCGCTGTTGAAGCTCTCAATATCGATGGTGTTGCTGGCGAGGAAGTTCGGGTCGCCTATTACCCCTCCGTGGCCGCTGATGGCCAGATCAAAGTCCCAGTCTTTGACCTTGGAGTCGACGGTCTTCGAGTCCATCGTCCGCAGGTCCACGTCGATCCCCACCGCCTCGAGGTCCGCCTCGATCAGCTCTCCGATCCTCTCGTCCTCGGCGTTGCCGCCCTTGACGAGGAGCTGGATCGTCTCGCCACCGTAGCCCATCTCATCGAGGAGCTCCTCGGCCTTTGCGGTGTCGTGAGGATAGTAGCCATCGATCTCGGGGTTATACCAGTCGTTGTCGGGGGGAACGAAGCCAGGGCTTCCGGCCAGGCCGTACCCTCGGCCCGCGATCTCCACCAGCTTCTCCCGGTCAATGGAGTAGGCTAGGGCCTGCCTGAACCTCTTGTCGGACATAGGCGCCTTCTGGTGGTTGATCATCAGCTTGTAGTTCCACCAGTGGGCCGGGACCTCCAGGATCTCAAAGCTCCCCTCCAGCTGATCGATCATCTCCGGTTCGATGGGGGCGTTGTCCACGTTCCCCTGTCGGAGCTCGGCCGCTGCGTTGGGGGCCGAGATCTTTCTGAAGATCAGCTCTGTGACCTTCGACACCCCCAGGTAATAGTCCTCGTAGGCTACATACCGATATGTCCCCTGGACCTTGTCGTAGTCGTTGACGGCGAGAGTGTAGGGACCAGTGCCGATCAAAGCCTCCTGGTCTCGATAGTTGACAGGATCGTCCACCTCAGACCAGATGTGCTCGGGGAGGATCGGCAGGGTCCCGCCCACCTGGTCGAGGAACGGCGCATAGGGCGCTGAGAGGGTGACCTCCACCGTCAGGTCGTCGAGGGCCTCAGCGCTCTCGATGATCCCAGAGTCAACCCACATGTAGGGGTGCTCTTTGATGTACTCGACGGTGAAGACGACGTCATCAGCGGTGAAGGGCTCACCGTCATGCCAGGTGACCCCGTCCCTCAGGTGGAAGATGTAGACGTTGTCGCCCTCCGGATCCCAGCTCTCGGCGAGGGCCGGAACATATCCCTCGTCATCCTTCCAGACCAGGGTGTCGAAGAGGAAACTCATCCGGGTGTATCCCGGACCCCTCGCATAGTGAGCGTAAGGTGAGGGAAAGCCCCAGTCCCCTGTGGTATCGGCCACGGTGTAGACGGGAACCGAGCCGCCCTCATCGGCGGCGGCGGCGCAACCTGCGGCCAAAAGGACCAAAAGCCCCGCCGCAAGCCCCCATAATAACGAACATCTCAATCTAAATACCTCCATTTCGTTTACAGGATCATATGCTACGAAATCTATGAATATTCTTCTTATTTATGAATCTTTTCTTCTTAACATATAGAAAATAGTATCCCATTAGGATTTATCGTATATTCATATGATAAGAAAAAAGAAATAAACACCTAAAGGCATATTTTTCCTAAAATGATTACAAAAAGTGCCATAATCCTCCTATGAGATATAACTGAAATTGAAGGATGGAGGTCTCTAGGGCTCGAAGGAAGACGATCCCGGCCTTCGAAGTGATTTTTAAATACCATCAGATTCAGTTTTAATGCGTGGACATGGCGAGCAGATGGCAAAAATGCTGGGATGTAGCCCCCGAGATTTACCTCCTCCTGAAGGGGAGCGATAGCCTGGAGGCCGCCCGAGACCTGGTCGTGGGCTACCTCCAGTCCCTGGACTGGACCCACCGACGAGAGACGGCCGAGATGGACCCCTGGGATTACGTCCTCTTCAATGAGGCGCTCGAGTGCCTCAAGAACATCTTCTCCCCTCGAAACGAGAGGGCTGCAAAGACCTCCTCATTGGAGCAGCTCTGGAAGGCCGCCGTCACCGGAGACGCCGATGTGGCGGACGACTTCGTCGACGAGTTCTACCACCTCTTCAAGGGCGTAAAGGTCCAGTCGGAGGTCTACCCCTCGATGCTCATGGAGGGCTTGGAAGTCTCCGACTTCGACGAGTACGAGGGGAGGGAGGCTGGGCAAAGGCGGTCCGACTACCTCGACGAGATGAGCCGCCGGATGGACGAGCACCTCTCAAGGTACAGGAGCGGCCTCGACCCCGAGATCGCCGAAAAGAGGATCGAGAATCGGGAGAGGATCCTCGCGGTCCTCGGCGCCGACCCTGACGACTGGAACGACTGGAGGTGGCAGTTCCGCCACGTCTTCAAGGATGAGAGGGGACTGGAGACGATTAAAGAGGTGATCGCCCTCAGCTCCGAGCATGACGCGGCGATCCGGCTCGCCGTGGAGAACGGCGTCCCCTTCGGCGTCACCCCCCATTACCTCCACCTGATGGATGAAAAGCCCTGCGACCTCGACTTCGCCGTCCGGCTCCAGGTATTTCCGCCCAAAAAGTACGTAGAGAATATGATCGCCCACCGAAAAGACCGAAAATGGGCCTTCGACTTCATGCGGGAGCACGACACCTCCCCGACGGACCTGGTCACCCGCCGCTACCCGCGGGTCGCCATCGTAAAGCCCTACGACTCCTGCCCCCAGATCTGCGTCTACTGCCAGAGGAACTGGGAGATCACCACCCCCTTCATGCCCTCGGCGATGGCCTCGACGGAGGCGATCGACGCCGCCCTCGACTGGTACACCGAGCACGAGGCGATGATGGACGTTCTCCTCACCGGGGGCGACCCCCTGGTGATGAACGACGACCTCATCGATCGGATATTGGGCCGCCTGGCGGAGATCCCCCACCTTTCGAGCATCAGGATCGCCACCCGAACCCCCATCACCGTCCCCCAGAGGATCACAGAAGAGCTCTGCGAGATATTCGCAAGCTACCACGAATTGGGGAGGCGGAGCCTCTGCGTCGTCACCCACCTCATGCACCCCTACGAGGTCACCCCCGAGACCCTAGAGGCGGTGAAGAGGATCAGGATGCTGGGGATGGACGTCTACAACCAGCAGGTCTTCACCTTCGCCAACAGCAGGAGGTTTGAGACCGCGGCCCTCAGGGTGATCATGAAGAAGATCGGGATCGACCCCTACTACACCTTCAACATGAAGGGAAAAAGTGAGATGGAAGATTACGCCGTCCCCATTGCCCGGATCCTCCAGGAGCGAAAGGAGGAGGCCCGGCTCCTCCCAGGGATCTTTCGGACCGACGAGCCGGTCTTCAACGTCCCCTTCCTGGGAAAAGATCACCTCCGTGCCTGGCAGAACCATGAGATCATAGCCATCCAGCCCGACGGCAGGAGAACCTACCGATTCCTCCCCTGGGAGAAGAACATCGTCCAGGTCAAGCCCTATATCTACGACGACGTAAGCATCGCTAGCTACCTCGAAAAGCTGAGGCGGCGGGGCGAGGACCCAGAGAAGTACAAGAGCATATGGTACTATTACTGAAGACGAGCGGTGCAACAATAATATTTTTCTCGTCTCAGATTCTGAGACGTTGGCTGGCTGAGATGCCCCATCCTCCGCCGCCAATCACCCTGGCAGTTGCCCTAGCCTCGGCCCTTCCCGCAGGATTGGCACAAGATATTGTAGGTCGTCGTCTCCAGGGGCAGGAGGGCAAACTTCCCCCTCCGGCGCCACAGGGCCGATCCCGGGCTCGATGGAGACATTGGCGGCTTGGCCCACGCCGGATACATTCCAGCTCAATATCGAGCTCTCCCCAGGCCGGCTCTCGGCGGGGTCAGCTTCAAACCGCTCGATCACCGGCGGGCTTGGTTCTCGATCGTATCCTTGCGGGCTCATGAACCCCAAATGGTCGATGGCCAGGAGGAGGCCGCTGAAGATGGCGGCCATGATGAATACTCCGAGAAAAAACCTGGCCATATATCCGCCGGGGGACCTCCATCCCGGCCCTCTTTTTTCTTCATCGCTGCCCCTCCTCTCCCCTTCAGACTTTGTCGAGGTATTTCAGCAGATCCGCGATCCCCAGAGTGTTGAGGACGTCTTTCTCCTCCAGCCAGCCACGCCTTGCGGTTTTGATCCCATACTCGATCGCCATCAGGCCGCAGGTGCTGTGGGCGTCGGTGTTTATCGCGAGCTTTACCTCCAGCTCCTTCGCCCTCCTCGCCCACCGGCCGTTCAGGTCGAGCCTGCTGGGGTGGGCGTTGATCTCCATGGCGGTCTTCGTTCTAGCCGCAGCCTCTAAGACCCTCTCCATATCCACCTCGTAGGCTTCCCTCTCCCCGATCTTCCTTCCGGTGGGGTGGCCGATGACGTCGACCTCTTCGCTCTCCATCGCCGATATGATCCTGTTTGTCATCTCCCTCTCCCTCTGGTTGTAGGCTGAGTGGACCGAGGCTACGACGACGTCGCACTGCGATAGAATTTCGTCCGGATAGTCGAGCTTCCCGTCGGCCCTGATGTCCACCTCAGTTCCCACCAGGATCGAAAACCCCTCGATCGAGCCGTTTAGGCTTCTGATCAGCTCCATCTTCTCTTTGAACCTGTCCTCAGCGAGGCCGTTTGCGATCCCGAGGCTCGGAGAGTGGTCGCAGATCGCCATGTACTCGTAGCCGAGCTTTTTGGCGGTTTTTACCATCTCCTCGATGGAGTGGCGGCCGTCCGACCAGTCGCTGTGGACGTGAAGGTCGCCCTTGATGTCCGAGACCTCGATGAGCCTCGGGAGCCTCCCTGCCAGGGCCGCCTCCACCTCCCCCTGGTCCTCCCGGATCTCGGGAGGGATCCAGTCCATCCCTAGATGGTGGTATAAGTCCTCCTCCCGGTCGAAGAAGAGCTCCTCGCCGTTTGCTACCCTGGTCAGAGAGTACTCAGAGAGGGAGTAACCCTTTGAGAGGGCGACCTGCCGGAGCCGGACGTTATGCTCCTTGGATCCTGTGAAGTACTGGACCACCGTCCCGAAGGACCGGGGCTCGACGATCCGGAGGTCCACCTGCACCGTCTCATCGACTATGACGGAGGCCTTCGTCGGCCCCTTCATCAGAACCTCCTCCACGGCGGGGATCTCGACGAAGGCCCGGATCGCCGCCCCCGGTGACTCGGACGTCGCAAGGATGTCGATGTCCCCCACCGTCTCCCTCCCCCGCCGGAGGCTCCCCGCCAAGGTGAGGTTTCTGACCCCCTCCACCCTTCGCAAGGAGCCGAGGATCCTCTCTGCGATCGGCAAGGCCACCCCCAGGGGAATTCGATCGCTCCTCTTCTTCCACCTCTCGATGGCCCGAAGGATGTTCTTCTCGGAGGTGGGTCCCATCCGGGGAAGCCGCCGGACCCGATGCTCCCTCACCGCACGCTCCAGCTCTTCAACGGTCGATACCCCCAGCTTCTCATGAAGCATCGATATGGTCTTGGGGCCCAGCCCCGAGATCTCGAGAAGCTCGGCCATACCCTGAGGCGTCTCCTGAAAGAGCCGATCGTGAGCCCCGATCTTCCCGGTATCGAGAAACTCAGAGATCTTGCTGGCGATGGCTTTGCCCACCCCGGGTATCGTCTCGAGCTCGCCGCGGCGGGAGACCTCCTCCAGGTCCTCTTTCATCGACTCTACGGACCGGGCAGCCCTCCGGTATGCCACTACCTTAAAGCCGCTCTCTCCCCGAAGCTCCAACAGATCCCCCATCTCCCGGAGGAGACGAGCAACCTCTTCGTTCTTCACGGAAAAAGGGTTGGATACAGATGTTATAAAGAGCTTGGCCGAAGGCCTCCGCCGACCGAGCCATGGACTAGGAACCGTCGGAGGAGCCGTCAGACGAGATCCTCGATGTGGGTCATCTCCCCGACCTCGGTGAGATCGCTTATCGACTCGGTTTTTATTCTGATCCCGCGGCTCATGGCGGCAGCGATGATGTTTGTCCCGCCGACTAGGGAGATGCCAACGTGATCCCTCTCTACAGAGACCCCCAGGACGTTCACGTTCGGTTCGCCCAGGTCCAAAACCCCCGAAAATCCGGCCTCGGCAAGATCCTCGAGCTTCTCCACGATCCTCTCTCCCGCCAGCATCGGAGCCTCCTGGAGGTTTCCCAGGATCCTGCCGCTCCCAGTCTCCATCATCTCCACCACCGATGTGAGCTCCTGGCTGATGAGGACGTCTATGGGATCGATGGTGGTGGCCCAGTACATCAGCATGTCAGTGAACCGGACGGGCTCGCGGTCGATCACCTCGATGACGCCCCCTCCCTTGGGCCTTATGGGAACTCCGGCCTTGAGGAGGACTCCGCTGATGGTGATGCTACAGGTGGACATGATCTTGGCTTTGGTGCCCAACGTCTCCAGCTTCAGATAGGGGCTGACGGCGAGGCCGCTCTCCATGACGTCCCGGAATATCTGGAGGGTGGGATCCAGCATCTCCAGATCCACCAGGGAGGTGTTGGTGATGATCTTCCCCACCATCCTCCGGGGATCGAAGCTCACCTTATGCATCAGGTTCTCAATTCTGCTCAGGGAAAAGACGAGGGGTTTCAAACCTACCACCGAATCCTTCTTGCCGTCGGCTGGGGCCGCCGCCAGGTTGCTCCGAGATCCCCAAAGTAGCTCATCCTTTAAATATGGTGAAGATCGGGCGGGAAAGCCGTCTTATATCACCTCTTACATACTTGGCCAAGATGTTGCGCCAGAGGTTTGTGCTCGATACCACTGCCCTCACTGACTCCCTCGCCTGGGAAGGGGAGGGTTGCACCAACATTTGCGAGGGGATGAACGCCATCCTCGACTGCATAGCCGAGGCGAGGCTCCACCTCGGCATAAGCTGCTACATCCCCTACCCCTCCGTCTACAACGAGATCAGGGACTTCGTCAGGCACAACGACTGCGATGAGGCGGTTTTGATTAAGGTCGACACATGGCTTGTTAAGATGACCCCGGACCGCTACGAGGTGAAGATTCCATCGAAGGTCTTCTACGAGTACGTCTTCTACATGCGGAGCAGGATCAACAAGGGAATGAACGTCGCCGAGGAGGCCATCTGGGAGGCGGTGGCAAGGTGCATCGCCATGAGCGCGAGCGGAGGGGACCTGACGGCCCTGAAGGGCGAGATCGAGAGGGAGGCTGTAGGGGGCATCGTGAGAAAGTTCCGCGAGAAGTACAGAAATGCTCTCCGGTATGGCATCCTCGACAGCGCCCCCGACATCGACATCCTTCTCCTGGCAAAGGAGCTGAACGCCGCAGTGATCTCCCAGGACCTGGGGGTTCAGAGATGGGCGGAGCAGCTGGGCCTCCGGTACCTGGAGGCGAGAACTTTCCCCGTCATGATCAAGGAGTACCTGAGCCGAGCGAGGGCGATCCAGAAGAGCGATGGCTTGCCCCTGTACGTCCCGCCCTCCAGCGATGAAGATACATTCTAAATTTTATAAGTTTAATTATAAGGAAAAATTGGAGGCAAAAAATGGGGGGGGACAAAAAAGCCCTTTTCGCTTCAAGATCCAAGGAGCCTCTCCAGGAGCCAGTCCGGCTCGAACTTCACCAGGTCGGGATAGTCCTGCCCCACCCCCAGAAAGAGGATCGGCTTTCCTGTTACGGAGGATATGGATATGGCGGCCCCGCCCTTGGCGTCGGCGTCGGTCTTGGTGAGGATCGTCCCGTCGATCGGAACCGCCTCGTTGAAGAGCCTCGCCCTCTCGACAGCGTCGTTTCCCGCGATCGCCTCATCTACAAATATCAGAAGATCGGGCTCCACAACCCGAACTATCTTCTTCATCTGGTCCATGAGGTTGACGTTGGTGTGGAGCCTTCCCGCGGTGTCTGCGAGGACCACGTCCCTGTGGTGGGCTTTCGCGTACTCCACGGCATCGAAGATGACGGCGGCGGGATCTTTTCCGTCCTTATGCTTGACGAGCTTCACCTCCAGCTTATTCGCGTGGACCTCGATCTGCTCCACCGCCCCCGCCCGGAAGGTGTCCCCGGCGGCGAGGACGATGGAGTAGCCCCGATCTCGGAGGTACCTCGCGACCTTCGCGATGGAGGTGGTCTTGCCCGTACCGTTCACCCCGACGAAGACGATCTTCACCGGCTTATCGGCCTCTGCGATGAACTCGTCGACGTCGAAATAGTTCTCAGAGAGGACCTTATAGAGGGCTGACCTCAAAGCCTCTTCGACGATCTCACCGGTGTCGGCCCGGATCTTCTTCTTTTGCCCCACCAGATCGTCCTTGACGGAGGCGACGATCTTCTCGGCTACTGGGAGGGCGACGTCGCTTTCGAGGAGGGCCATCTCCAGCTCCCAGAGAGGATCCTGCAGATCATTTTCGTCGAGGACGACCTCCTGCTCGAAGATGAGGGATTTGGCCCGGGAGGTGAAGGACTGCTTCGTTTTCGAGACGTTTTTCTCAGGGGCGGGTTCCGCCTCGCTCTCTTTTGCGACGACGGCCGCGCTCTTCTCCGAAGCAGGCCCCTTCTCTTCGGCTCCGCCCTTCTCGGCGGCCTTCGCCTCGGCCTTCTTTGCCTCGGCCTCGCCCTTCTCCTGGATCTTGGTGGAGACGGCCTCTTTGAACCCCTTCAGCCTCTCCTTGAACCTGTTGAACAACCTTCCCGCTCCTACTCAGAATACTGCTGCTCGTACCTGGAGGCTATCGACTGGATCTTGCCCATCTCCTGCTCGATCTTGGAGAGTGTCTGGTTCAGCTTGGCCGAGGCCTCCGAGAGCTGAGCTTTCCTCTTGCTTAGGGACTCCTTCGCCTCGGCATTGCTCTTCTCGATGCTCACCCCGGCGCCGACGCCCACGATCACCTTGTCTATGGTGGCGAGCTTTGCGTGGATGAAAGAGTCTTGGCCAATGGGCACCAGCATCTCCTGCCCCTCCTCGGCCTTCTCCATCTCCTCTACCACCTTGAGGGCCTTCTCGCACCCCTCCACGGAGAGCTGGAAGAGACCGAGCTGTCGGACGATCGCCTCAGCCTCAGCCTGGTACTGCTGATAAACCGTCAAGAGTCTCCTGACCTCCTCCTCGCTGGAAGCAGCCGGAGACTCAGCCAAGAGCCTTCACCTCTTCTATCCTGATCAGGTTCCTCTTCACGCCCTGCTTACTTCCGAGCAGGGAATACGTCTTCTCCAAGGCGTTCTTCTCGCTGTTGCTCTCGATCACCTTGGAGAAGGACTGCCACTCGTTCCTAACCCTAAACTTTCCCTTGACCTCAAAATCGACCATAATACTACCCCATAAAACCCAACGCATCTTCGATGCGGCCCAGCTCCGGCCCCGTCGTCTCGTCTCCGGCGACGTACCCTCGACAGTTGGCGAGGACTCCGGAACCCACCAGAGGCGAGCCGAAGTTCACAGTCCCCACGTCCACGGGAAGGCCGAAGAGGTCTTCGAGCTCTGCCAGCTCTGCATCCGTCATCCTCGGATGGGCGAGAACGCCCCGATTTGTCACGACGGAGGTCATTCCGACGGTCTTCAGCCCCCCTATCGTCCCTCTTCGAAGATCGACTCCAAGGGTCCTGGAGATGCTCTCGCAGGCCCGATCCGAGAGGCCGGGATGGACCATGGCGGCGGTGTCGTTGGCGAGGATGACGTTCCCGGCGGCGCTTATCTTTCCGGGGAGCCTAGCCACCCTGCCGAAGGAGGAGAGCCTCGCGAGATCCTCGTCGCTGGCGTGAGGGGTTAGGACGAAGCCGCTGCTATTGCCGCAGACGAGAGACCCCACCACCGAGCTTCCCGCCACCAGCATCTTCTGAGGCTCGATCCCCAGGTACCTCTCCAGAGTCCTCATCGCTCCGGGCGCGGTCTCCGGGGGGACCAGGATCGCCCTTTCGGTGCAGCAGGCGAAGACCCCCAGAAGGAAGCTTCCTGCGATCTTCAGCCGCTTATCTGACCCGTTCGCCTGCAAACTCTGCCTCAACCCCGCCGTCGTCGAATTTCGCCGCTTTGACCCGGACCCTCGCCGGCGGCTTCTCTGAGCCCCGAGCCCAGATCGCCTCGTTGAGGTCGCTTGAGATCTTAACCTCCTCAGCTGAGGTCTTCATGTGCCTTGCGAGGTAGCTTCGTACCTCGTCCACGGCCCTCTTGCTCCTTTTCCATCTTGGAGCCTTCTTAACTCCCCTCAACGGAATCGTGTATACCCTTTCTGTCTCCGCCATCTTTCATCCCTCACTCTATGCTGCTCCGTCTCCAGTGGCGCCTCTTGGGATGGCTCACCACGTTTCGCATCGTCTTTATGATTACCCAGCCGGGGACACGCCTGTTCTGGCCGAAGGCCTTGGCGTGTCTGATCTTCTTCCCTTTGCTTCTCTTGCTCAAATCCGCTTCCTCCTGATAACTCTTGTATGCATGTGGAGGGCAGGAAATATCCTGGTTACCTCATCCTGCCCAAATCGCTCCACCAGCGCCATCCTCAGCCCCACCTCGAAGTCTGAGGCGGGCCGAAGCTCGCTATTGAGCGTCTCGAAATCCATGTAGCTTGATGCCAGGGCATTGATGGTCTTGCTCCCGTATCCGGCGAGGGGCCTTATGTAATGGACATTATTTCTGTCCTCGAGGCTCCGGACCCCATCCGGGGTCATCATGGGAACCCGGTCTTCCCTCTTCGTCCCGTCGGCCAAAAACTCCTCGTCCCGGGATAGGATCTCCAGGGCGCGCCGGTGGAGAAGGTTAAGGCCGTCCCTCGGATATCCGGCCGCTTGGAGCATCCTGAGAGCCTCCTCGAGAACCTCGTCATCGAAGACGATCGTTCTGTGGGGAAGGTTCAGAACCTTCGCTGCCTCTACCGCCGCCCCGTCCGTATCGTAGGGACCGAAGGCGAAGGTTGCCAGCTCCACATCAAAGAACGGTTCCAGAAGAATCGAGGCTAAGGCGCTGTCCTTGCCGCCGCTGAAGAGAACTACGACCTTCATCGCCTGGTGATGTTGATCTCCCTCTTCTTGGGCTGAATCTGTTTGAGTATGGCTTTGAGCTGCTCGTCTGTTATGGCGCTCTGGAGCCGGCCGCTCTGGGCCAGCATCACCAGCTGAGACTCGATCTGAGATGCGAACTCCGGACGGGCCATCCTTATGCTGCTGAGCCTCTCCCTCGCCTCGGGGGTGAGGATCGTCCTCAGGATCGCCTGCTTTCGGGCTTCCATCTCCTGCTGCATCTGCTCCTGCTGGGCCTGCTGGGCAGCGTACATCTGAGATTCCGACTGCTGCCTCTGGAGCTCTTCCATCCTTTTGCGCTTCAGCTCTGCAAGCTCATCATCCATATCCATGAGTCAGTACCTCTCAAGCTCCGGGATCGACTTCTGTACCTCCATCTTGACCTGATGGGATATGTTGTCCAGGAAGGACTGGCCCGCTGGGGTGAGCTGCCGTCCAGCCTTCATCTTCTTCACGTACCCGGCCTTCTCCAGCTGCTGGAGGGCCACCCGCACGACAGACCCGCTCCCCTTGGCGAAACTGGCTGTAACCGTCTTTCGTCTGTGTTTGCCGCCGTAGTAAGACCGGAGCCTTGATACGCCGACGGGTCCGTCGATGTAGAGGCGGCGGAGCACCGATGCGCACCGCACGTACCACCAGTCGGGGTTGACGGGCGGCATCTCCTTGTTCACTCCAGTTTTGGCATACGCCGACCACTCTGGCGGCTCGATCTTCCCGCTGGTCTTCAGCTCTTGTGCCACCGCATCTATTAGGTTGGTTGGAGGCACATCATAAACAGTCGTCAAATCATTCAATCCTCCGATTGCGAGATAATCAACGAATCAGAGTCCTTAAACTCCGTCAAGTATAAATGCTTTTTCCGGATCTGGCGGCCACCCCTCATCCCGTCCGGAACAAATCGAGATCAGGAGACGGGGCGTCTCCGACCGGCTGGGTGGGTTCCCGGCGAAATCCTCGATGGAAGGACGGGGCGGGCCGTAACAGAGATTATCGGCATGCTGGAGGCGGCCGGCCCCCGCGGGGCAGAGCTCCCAGAGGGCGGATCGCATCCAGATCTAAAGGAGATCTCCGCCCTTGTCCGCCAGTCCCAGGACGTTCAATAGGCCGATAAGGTTCTCCTTGGATAGGCTTCCGTCGGAGACTTTCTTCAGTATCCCCTTGGCGTTGAAGGCGACGCCGAGACCTGCGTTCTGGATCATGAGGCAATCGTTGGCTCCATCGCCCACCGCCACCACGTTGTCGGGGCTGATCCCCTCGATTCTCGCGAGATCGTTCACAATTCTCCCCTTGGCGGATGCGTCGATGATCTCCCCCTCAATCTCGCCGGTGAGGACGCCGTCCTTGATCTCCAGGGTGTTGGCGAAGGTATAATCGAATCCGAGCCTCTCCTTCAGGATGTCTGTAAAATATGTGAAGCCGCCGCTGATCAGGGCGGTCTTGTACCCCACCTGTTTCAGGTGGTGGATCAGCTCTTCAGATCCCTGGGTGAGCTGGATGTTCTTTGCGATCTCATCCAGGGCGGATGTCGGAGTCCCCTTCAGGAGGCGGACTCGGCTTCGGAGGGCCTCCTCAAAGTCCAGCTCCCCGTTCATCGCCCGCTCAGTGATCTCCTCCACCTCTCTGTCAACGCCCGCGAACGAGGCCATCTGGTTTATCGTCTCGAAGTCGACTATCGTCGAGTCCATGTCGAAGACTATGAGCCTCTTCTCCTTCGCGGACTTGTCCAAGTCTTGGACGACGACGTCTAGGCCCAACTTCTCGCACTCGACCTTCAGATTATCTCGCTGCCGATTCGAATCGACGGCGCCGAAATCCATCACGAACTCAATGGATATCAGCTCGCCTCGGGCCGTTACCAGCGCCTTCTCGATGTTGATCCCCCTATCCGCAGCGAGGCTCGCGACGTCGTAGATTATCCCCACCCTGTCCCTGGCCAGGATCGTCACCACCTGAAGGTTCTTTCTACCTCCCCTCCTGCCACGATATTGCTCGAGAGGGAGAAGGCTGATCTCCAGACCGAGATCCGCGGCTAGCTTCTGGAGAACCGTATCCAGCTCCTTCGGGGTTGCGGTGGCCCGTCCGAAGTCGGCCACCATAGACATCACGAAGAGGCCCTGGAGGATTCTCTGGTCCAGATCGACGATGTTGACCATCATCTTTGCTGGAGCCTCCAGAAGGTCGCGAATTATCCCCGGTCTGTCCTTTCCCAGGACTGAGATCACCCAGAGGTCAAAGTCGTAAGCCGGCCCTGCCTTCGATTCCGTATCTCTCATCAATCTGACCGAGAGGGTGTGAGCATCCCAGCCTAAATACTTTTTCAGCGCTGATCGAAGGGCGGAATTGGTGATGAAGAGGTATTATCCACCAATCTTCAGAGACGAATTCAGATGAGAACATACCTGTATCTTCGCCGACAAACCCATAAGTGTTAAAAGGGTTCGCGACTTAGGAGAGGGCTGGAAGGGGCGATCCTACTGGGAGGAGTGATGTCGAAGGTCGTGGGTCGGGAAGAGTCGTACGGGTGTTTGTGCGTTCTGGGAGCATTCCTGCTGGGCCTTCTTTTGAGGCTGGTTCCTGCGAGAAACGCCCTCATCGGAGGTGACATCCTCTTTTACGGGTACGACTCCTTCTATCACGTCCGCCGGATCTTCTACACCACGGAGAACTTTCCGGAGACCCTCTGGTTCGATTCGTACCTCAACCATCCCTGGGGTTTTGAGCTTTCGTGGCCTCCCCTCTTCGATCAGGTCGTAGCGGCCGTCGCCCTAATCTTCGGGGGTGGCGAACGCGTCGTCGAGATAGCGGCGGCACTCGTGCCTCCGATCCTGGGATCGGCCTCGATTCTGGTCCTTTATCTTCTCGGAAAGAAGCTCTTTGGGGCGAGGGTGGCGCTTCTATCTGCCCTCCTCTTGGCGATCGATCCAAAGCATATCGCGAGAACCCATTTCGGATGCCCAGACCACGATGTTCTGGAGTCACTTTTTATCTTGGTGGCGATCCTCCTCCTCGCATATGCCCTCACCGAAAGGGAGAAGAAGATCTGGTTTGGGACTGCTTCTGGGGTTTTGATCGCTGCCGTTGCCTATACCTGGCTCGGCGCGCCCATTTACATGGTCGCGATCCTGATCTATGCGACGATACAGGGGGCCTTGGACCTCAGAGGGGGCACATCCTCGACGGAGACGGTGACGCCTTTGATGGCTGCCTTTGGGGTGGCTCTCCTCCTATTGCTGCCCTTCTGGGACGAGGCGTGGCTCATTCCTTCGTTCTCTGGATGCTTCGGGGCTCTTGCCGCCCTGGCTTTCCTTTACCTCTTATCGAGCCTCTTTGCTGCAAAGAAGGTGACGTGGCTGGCCTTCATACCAGTGGTGGCGATCTTGGGCTATGTCGCCATAGTCTTGAGCTACCTCACTGAAACGACCCGGGAGATTCATTCGCTCTTCTGGAATGGGATTCACTACTTCTTTGGATCCGGTCTTGCAAGGCAGAGCATAATCGAGGCTGCGCCTGTATACGAGGTCTTCGATCTGATTTCCCTTTCTGGCCTTGGTTTGGTCTTCTCATTCCTTGGGCTCGGAGTCGCTGCGAGGCGGACCTGGCGCAATCGTCTTCCGAAAGATCAGGTTCTGTTCCTGGTCTGGGCCGTCTTCACCCTCGTTTTGACGATTTTTCAGGCACGATTTCTCTACCTCTTCTCCGTCGGAGGGGCGATCCTGGTGGGCCTCTTATTCTTCTGGGCTGTCGACTGGGTGAGGGCTTCAAAACGGGCGGGTCCTCTGGCGGGGAAATTCCTCCCTCTCGTCATCCTGGGATTACTTCTCCTTCCAAACGCCATCGGAATTGTTGAGATCGCCAAGGATCGGCCGGAGGTGGCGGGAGACTGGCTCGAAACCCTCGATTGGCTGGAAGAGAATACGCCCGCTACCGAAGGGTTCGAGCAGCCCGTCCGAGAGGGGGAGTACGGTGTTTTGAGCTGGTGGGATTACGGCAACTGGATCCTTCAGCAGTCGAGAAGGCCGGTGGTGGCGAACAACTTCCAGGCAGGGGCTACAGATGCTGCCAAGTTTTTCCTCTCGGAAGACGAAGAGGAGGCCCTGACTCTGGCGAAGTCGAGGAACGTCCGATATATAATAACCGACGAAAAAATGGTCTACACGAAGCTGCCAGCAATCGCCCGCTGGAAGAATGTAGACCCAGAGAGCTACATAGCCATATCCACAGATTCGGATCTGGTCACTTTTGAGCACTCTGAGAGGTTTTTGAGGACCATCCTGACGGGACTTCACCTCCTCGACGGCACGAACCTGGGTCACTTCCGTCTCCTCTACGAATCCGAGACCTCGGTGGGACTCAAGTTTCCGACGAGCGAGGTCAAGGTCTTCGAAAGGGTCGAGGGGGCGAAGATCGCGGGGTCTACACCTTACGAGAAGCCGATGGGCGTTATCCTGGAGATGACGTCAAACCAGGGGAGAAGGTTCCAGTACTTCAACTCGGCGATGCCAGTGGATGGACGCTACGAGATCACAGTCCCCTATTCGACCGACGAAAGCCTCGAAACTCACTCTATTGGCCCTTACCTCGTGGGCCCTGTGGAAGATTTCGTCGGAGGGGATTCCAGAGACGTCGAGGTGAGCGAGGAGGATGTCCTTCTGGGAAGGGTCGTTGAGGTCAACTTCTGATCATTTCATCACACCTATGATCTCCCTGCAGAAAGCGGGCAGATCCGGGGGCGATCTCGAGGATATCATATTTCCGTCAACTACGACCTCATCATCGACCCAGATGGCTCCTGCATTTCTCATGTCGTCTTTTATCGCCGGGGCCGAGGTCATCCTCTTCCCTCGGACGACGTCGGCGGAGATCAGGACCTGGGGTCCGTGGCAGATGGCGGCCACCACCTTTCCGTCTTCGAAGACAGTTCTCACCAGATCCAGGGTCTTCTCGCACCTCCGCAGCCTGTCTGGGGCCCAGCCTCCGGGAACTATCAAGCCATCTAACTTCTCCGCCTCCATCAGGGCTGAGTCTGCTCGTAGATCAATCTCGGCGGGGTATGCGTGCTTGCTTTCCACGACATCGTCTCCGTCAGCTGTTCCAACGATGACCACCTCGACTCCCGCCTCAGTCATCCTGTAATAAGGGTACCAGAACTCAAAGTCCTCGTAATCCTTCGCCACCAGCAGAGCGACCTTCTTTCCCTCAAGTTCCATTCTATCGTCACCTCTCCTTCCCATTATCTTGCAGCAGGAGCTGGCAGCAGGTCTTGATGCAGAGTCCGGGGACCACGTTTCTCCCCTCCTGTTCCAGCGCCTCGATCACCTCTCGGTTCTCGGTCCCGGGCTGGAGCCAGAAGGTCCCAAAGCCCGTCTCTCGGGCCTCATCGGCCAGTTCGAAAATCGCTTCGGGCCTCCTGAAGACGTCCAGAATGTCGATATTTTCGGGAACATCCTTCAGGGACCCGAGGACCTTCTCCCCCAGGATCTCCTCTCCCTCGTGCTCGGGGTTTACGAAGTACATCTTGAAGCCGTACCTCTTCACCACCTCCGATACGAAGTAGCTCGGCCTCTGGCTCTCGGGCGATATCCCAACGACGGCGACGGTTCTGCTCTTCTTCAGGATCGATCTCAGCTCATCGCTGTCCTCAATGACCGGCATAGGAAATCGCCTCCTTGAACGAATAAATTCTTTCTCTCATCATCCTCGGGCTATCATCTCTCCGGGCGCATCTCCGTATGCTGTCGAGTTCTCCTCTGAGCAGAGCTGAGCGACCTCGGCGCCCCCAATATCTTGAAGAAGCAGATTGAGGTTCTCTGAGTAGGTGGCCACCGTGGGATCGTTTGTGCCGCGACCTGTCACGCCGATCGCCAAGGCCCCCTCGAAACAGGCCTTCGCGCCCGAGAGGTCGCCCATCTCCCAGAGGACCCAGCCCAGGTTGTTGACGGTCGTGGCCACCATGGGGTGATCGAAGCCAAAGGCCCCCTCACCGATGACAAGAGCCCTCTCGAAGCAGGCCTTTGAGCCGAGAAGATCACCCATCTCCCAGAGGACCCCGCCGAGGTTGTTGACGTCGGTGGCGACGTTGGGGTGGACGGGCCCATAAGTTCTCTCGTCGATAGCAAGCGCCCTCTCAAAACACCCCTTCGCCACCTCTAGGTCGCCCATCTCCTGGAGGACCAGGCCCAGGTTGTTGACGTTTATGGCGACGTTGGGGTGGTGTGGGCCGTAGGCCTGCTCTTCGATGGCAAGGGCCCTCTCAAAACAGCGTTTCGCCTCAGGCAGGTCCCCCATATCCCTGAGAACGAGACCCAGATTGTTGAGGTAGGTGGCCACCATAGGATGGTCGAGTCCATACGTTCTCTCGCCGATGGCAAGAGCCCTCTCAAAACAGGCTTTGGCCCCCGTCGCATTCCCCGAGTCTCTCAAGGAGAGGCCCAGATTGTTGACGACGGTGGCGACGTTGGGGTGGTCTGGACCGTATGCCCCCTCGGCGATCTCAAGGGCCCCCTCAAAGCAAATCTCAGCCCCCTCAAGGTCTCCCGAGGCGTAGAGGGCGAGACCCCTGTTGTTCAGATCGACGGCCTCTGCCGGATCGCCCCCTCCGAATCCCGGATCGGCAGCCACATGGAGGGTGAAGGATGCGCAGATTAAACAAATCAGTATGGCTGAAAAGGTTCCCGGTTTCATTAAATTCAATTATCTTTTATCCTTAAGAGGGATAAAATATTTTCGGCGAGGTTCTTTTTATAGCAACAATCTGATGTGACAATAGTCTAAATATAATATAAATATTATAAATATATTTAGTTATCGAAAGATCAAGACCCGTCCACCATTTGCGCCAAATATTTCATTGTCGCCTCTAATCAATTCGATTGATAGAACAATCCTTACAGCAATTTGGAGGATATGCTCAAATTTGTGTATATCTCCGGCCATAGCCCCGGTTCCCGAAGGCGTAGTACCGGCTCTGGTCGATGAGGTCAGAGAGCGCCCCCTCGGGGGTGGACTCGCCGCCCCGACCGAGAGGCCCCAGGATCTGGGCGATCTCCTCCAGGGTCGGGGTCTCGGCCTCGCACTGGGATATGACCCGGGCGATCAGGTCGATGATGGGGTCGACGGAGGGACCCGATGTGAGAAGGAGGAGGAGGACATCGTCGTGGGTGAGGCGGTAATCCTTCGCGATCTTCGAGAGGACCAAGAGCGCAGAGATCGAGATCGTCCTAACCAGCCCCCCTGAGTCCCCCCCGACGATCGCCTCCTCCACCCGGAGAAGCTCCGAATCCTGGGCGACGATAAGAACGAGGACGCTCAGCTCATCCTTCTCGTCCGCTGCCCCACCGTCCTCGTCCTGCAGCACTCCCTTTTCTGCGGCCTCCGCCCGGCCGACGAGGGCGGCTATATCGAGGGGCCCATCACCGGCCACCAGCTCCAGAAGAAAGACGACCCCCGCGAGCGATTTCCAGTGTCCGCCGAAGGAGAGGCCCGGATTAAAGCCCATCGGCGTCCCAAGGCTCAGGACGATGTCCTGGAGGGCGAGGTGGTGTTGGGTGTCGGAGACCTTCAGGGCCGAAGTCGCCAGCTCCCTGATGGAGTCGGAGTCCATTGCTGAGTCGAGAAGGAATCGACGGAAACGGTCCCTCGCGCCATCCTCCACCAGGTCGCCTGCGAGATTTAGGATCTGATCGAGATCGACTTTCATCATCCAATCTCATCGAGGCCGGTTTAGAAATAATTATCTCCCAGACTCCGCACCCCTGGACGCACCATGCGAAGCGCCCGCCGCAGGCAACATCAGAGGCGCCGCATGCGCCAGGACCAGGATCGATCTCCTCGTATGTCAAGCTCCTCAAATCGAACTGGCGCTGAAGCTATAAAAAGATCCATAGTTCAGGCCTCAAATCCGCCACCTATTCAGTGCTGAGATGGAGCCAGGCTCTGGAAATATCCGCTAGATCCGGAGAGGGGCATTTTTATAGAGGCGGGGTGCAGGGATAGAGAAAACCCCGGTCTTTAGGCCGGGGATGAATCGTACCCCGCCTTAAGCTATGGATTATTAAATACTATAATAGCATAAGTGAGTGTAATGCTTAAGACCTTCAAATATAGGATCTATCCGACAAAAGCACAGCGGTCTAAGATGGAACAGACCTTGGAGCTGTGCAGATGGACCTATAACGAGACTTTAGCATATCGAAAAAACACTTTCGAACAAGAAGGCAAATACATATCTAAGTATGAGACTCACAACTTGCTGCCAGAGTGGAAGAAAAACAAGCCAGAACTAAAGGAGGTATTCTCTCAGACCCTCCAGAACGTCCAAGAACGGGTAGATCTGGCCTTTAAAGCGTTCTTCCGAAGGGTCAAAGCAGGAGAGACCCCGAGGTATCCCAGGTTCAAGGGGAAAGGATGGTACGATTCGTTCACCTATCCACAGCTGGGATTCAAACTGCTCTCCGGGAAGCTGCGTCTCTCCAAGATCGGAGATATCAAGATCAAGCTCCACAGACCCATCGAAGGTAAAATCAAGAGGTTAACCGTTCGGAGATCTTCGACCGAAAAATGGTTTGCCTGCTTCTCAGTAGAGATCAACGATCCTCCGAAGCCTCCCTGGAAAGATGGATTGACGGCGGGCATCGATGTGGGGCTGGAGAATTTCGCTACGCTGTCCAACGGAGAGAAGATCGATAACCCCCGGTTCTTCAGATCTGAGGAGAAGGCGTTGGCCAAAGCTCAAAGACGACTATCCAAATATGAGACGGGAACTCCTGAGAGGAGGAAAGCTCTCAAAGTCGTCCAGCGGACGCATGAGCGGATCGCTAACCGGAGATACGATTTTGCTCATCAGGTCAGTCACAACCTGGTCGAAAGGTTCGGGCTGATTGCTTTCGAGGATCTGAGTATCACAAACATGCTCAAGAATCACTGCCTGGCTAAAAGCATATTAGACGCTGCCTGGAGATTGCTAATAATAACCACATTGTACAAGGCTGAGAGCGCCGGTTCGATGGCGGTTCTAGTAGATCTCAGGAACACAAGTCAGCTATGTTCCAGGTGCGGTCTTAAAGTCACGAAGTCGCTATCGGAGCGGGGCCATGAATGTCCTCGATGCGGGCTAGTCATGGACCGTGACGAGAATGCTGCGATAAACATTTTGAGACTGGGACTACAGTCTCTGCCAAAAGCTAGAAGCTTCGCCCTTCAGGGCGGGGAGTAGTCACTGTATGTCGATCTTACTGTCACCAGAGCTTACTGTCACCAAAGGGGGTCATTGCTCTTTCGCAGAGTCTCATGTTACACCCTGGCGGCGATCCACCTCCTCGCCCTCGACGGAGGCTGGGCTAGCACGTGGCGGCCATCGAGAGGGACAGCGAGGGGATCCCCGCCACCGGCCCCCGAGACGACGGTGAAAAGGGGAGACCTCCTCGCGATGATCGGGAGCTTCGTGAGAATGGAGCAGTACAGCCGCCCTTAACGATGGCGAAAACCTGAGGCAAAGGCAGAGGGTCCTGATCTCTACCATTACCAGGAGGGGATAAATAATGGAGATTCTCGTATAGGTGATACTCGGATGAAAGAAGGCTCTTATGGTTTGGACTATGAGCGGGAGAGGGAGATCTGGCCCGAGAAGTTCGCGAGCCTTCCCGCCATATTCAGGAATATCCACCCGGGCGATCGGATATTCATAGGAACAGGCTGCGGCGAGCCCCAGCACCTCCTCAGGTCTCTGGTGGAGTACGTAAAGAACAACCCCAAGGCCTTCTTCGAGGCAGAGGTAATCCACGTCTGGAGTCTGGGGGTGGCTCCCTACGCCGACGAGAAGCTAGCGGAAAACTTCAGGCTCGACTCTTTCTTCATCGGCGACAGCACCAGGGACGCCGTCAACCGGGGGGCCGCTGACTACACCCCTATCTTTCTCTCCCAGGTCCCAGACCTCTTCCGCCGGGAGATCACCCCCATCGACGTAGCCCTCGTCCAGACCTCGCCCCCCGACGAACACGGGTACATGAGTTTGGGGGTAAGTGTCGACATAGTCAAGGCGGCCCTGGAGATGGCGCCCCTGGTCATCGCCCAGGTGAACCGGTTCATGCCGAGGATCCACGGCGACGGCTTCATCAACGTCGAGGATGTGGACTATCTGGTTCCCCAGGACGAGCCGCTCCTGGAGTACCGGCCCGCAGTCGTTTCCGACACCGCCGCGAGGATCGCCTCCTACGTCGCCAGGATCATCGAGGACGGCTCGACGGTCCAGGTGGGGTACGGCTACGCCCCCAACGCCCTCCTCTCCCACCTCCAGAAGAAGAGGCACCTGGGGGTTCACACCGAGCTTCTCACCGACGGGATCGTAGAATTGATGAAGTTGGGGGTCGTGGACAACAGTCAGAAGACGATCGACCGGGGAAAGACCGTCGCGGCATTCTGCATGGGGCGGGCCGAGACCTACGAGTACCTCGACGATAACCCCTCGGTGGAGTTCAAGACCATCGACTACACCAATAACCCCCTGATCATATCGAAGATCAAGAGGATGACCGCCATCAACAGCGCCATGGAGATCGACCTCACCGGCCAGGCGACGGCCGAATCTTTGGGCAGCACCTTCTATAGCGGGATCGGGGGGCAGGCGGACTTCATGCGGGGAGCCCTCCTCGCCCCCGGCGGAAAGTCGATCCTCGCCCTCCCCTCCACCGCCCTCGGCGGCAAGGTCTCAAGAATCGTCCCCGCCCTCCTCCCCGGATCGGGGGTGACTCTGACGAGGGGAGACGTCCAGTACGTGGTGACGGAGCGGGGGATCGCCTACCTCCAGGGCAAAAACATCCGGGAGCGGGCGATGGACCTGATATCCATCGCCCACCCGGACTTTCAGCCCTGGCTGATCGAGGAGGCGAAGAGGCTGAATTTGATCTACCCCGACCAGCCCTTCGTCCCCGGCAAGGGCGGCGAGTACCCCGAGAGCCTTGCGATCCATCGAACGACCCGTTCCGGCCAGGGGCAGGAGATTCTCCTCCGCCCCGTCAAGATCAGCGACGAGCCCCTGATCAAGGATTTCTTCTACAGCCTCTCCGACGAGAGCCTCTACAGGAGGTTCATCTCGGCGAGGATGAACGTCCCCCGGGAGATGAGGCAGGAGTTCGTCGCCGTCGACTACTCCCGGGACATGGTGATCCTCGCCATCGTCGAGGATAAGGACGAGCCGGAGCAGGAGACGGTCGTGGGCGTCGGCCAGTACAGCCTCAATTCGGATATGCACACCGCCGAGGTCGCTTTAGTGGTCCGGGACGACTTCCAGGGTAAGGGAATCGGCACCGAGCTCCTCCACTACCTCACCTACCTCGCCAAGAGGCAGGGGCTTCTCGGCTTTTCCGCCGAGGTCCTCGTCACCAACCGGCCGATGATGGCCCTCTTCGAGGGGATGGGCTTTGAGATCGAGAAGAGGAGCGAGGAGGGGGTCTTCGAGATGAGGATGACGTTCGGGGAGGTGTGAGGAATTTTATGGAGCTTCGCCAAAAGCAGGGACTCCTCGGCTTCACCGTCGAGGTCTTCTCCAGCAATCAGCCGATGCGGAGGCTCTTCGCGGCTCAATGGCAGAGGCTGGCTCAATAACAGTATCGGAGCGAGGGAACGGGAAAGCATTTTGACTCCGCGCCACCTGGGAGTTGGCCGACATCAATCATCGGTGGAAGCTGGAAGGGGTCCAGGATCTGAAGGACAACGGGTTTGAATTTGATCGTGAAAAAATACAGTGAGGCAGAAAAATTTGATGGGTTAGCTGGATATCGAGCTTTCACAATGGAATGATGGAGATCCTGAAACACTTGCTGTCTCCATCTCTAGCTTCGCCTCTCCCAGGGAAAAGACCTTTACTCGTGGGTGGACCAAAAGGAAGAATATCAGCACTGTGATCAGCATCTTATTAACCAGACCTGGCCTATTCTCCGTTGTTGTGGTCTTTGTGACATTGGTTATTGTGATTTCGGAGGTGCCGTTAGTGACATTCTTCAGGGTATCCTCCGTTATCTCGGTAACGTCTGTATCGTTTAGGGAAAATTGGCCCAATCCTGAGACAGATACCCCCAATCCTGCAAAAGAGGTGACCACCAAATTGCCTATCATCACGAGAAGGGAGACAACAAGCACCAATCCCACAGTATGCCGAAGCATCTCGATCCATTTGATACTGTCTGATGAACCTGGCTTAAACCACCACTCCCACCAGCTGGTACCGCCTCCTCCTCCTCCCGCCAACCGATCTAGGTTGGCTTTTGCCACCTTCATATTAGGATCCAAGCGAAGAGCGTTCTTGAGGAAGATTTCCGCCTTATCCTTCGCTCCCTCCTTATTGTATACCGCCGCCAAATTATTGTAGGTTTCCGGGAGCTCCTCAGATTTTATGGCAGATTTATACTCCTTCTTTGCCTCGTCAAAAAATCCCTGATTAAAATATAATCTTCCTAGATTATTATGGAGCGCAGCGATGGTCTTTTTCTCCTTCCTCTTTGCTCGGGGAGAAAACGTCTTGATCTGTTCTTGGCACTCCTTCATTTCACAGATCTCTAAACCTTCGAGGAATAGGCTCTTTGCCTTTTTATAATCGCCAACGTCCATCTCGATCCGGCCTAAGTTATTTAGAGAAGAGGCCTTCATCAGGTTATGGGAGATATTTGCTGGTTCATCGAACTTTTTGATGGACTCTTCCAGTTCCTCCCTGGCGCGTTCGAGCTCGCCCGTCTTAATTAAGGCCAAACCAAGGTAAAAGTGAACATGGCCGCTGTCATCTCCTTCCCTGATAGACTCTTCGTATAGCTTTGTTGCCTTATCGGGTTTGTCCCATTTGTAATATACCCACCCAAGATCGTTCCTAACCCAGTTTATTTTTTTATATTTAAAGGATTCTTTAAGATATAACTCCGCTTTGTCATAATCTTCCAATCCAAGAAATGCCATTCCAAGGTCGTGATAGGCCCAGGCCAAATTACCGTTTACTTCGCCCTTCTCCTCATCAAAGGTTTCGGGACATTCAGAAAGATCCCTGAAATTTTTATCCTTTGCTTTTGCCACGTTAGAAAGTTCTATGATAGCTTTTTCAAGCTCCTCCAACTCTAGATAGACTATTCCCAGGTATCTACGGGCATTAAGATATTCATCTTTTTTGGCTACTTTTTCTAGAATTAAGGCAGCTTTATACCAGTTATTCTGGTTTATTGCTTTGAAAGCAGAACAATACTCATTTATAATTGCAGCATCATTCATAACTATTTTAGTGATTATATCTTCTATTTAAATTTTACTCAAACAGTAATTAATGTTAGAAATTTATAGATATCGAGGAAATCGAGAAATGGATAAGGTAGCAAGGTAGATCGAGGGCGAGAACCTCAGACGAACTCGATCGCCCTGGCAGGACAGGTCACGATACAGGCGTTGCAGACAACCTTCTCGGGGCCAAACCGCCTGCACTGATCCACGTTCACGCACTTGATCACGCCGTCCTCCACCATCAGGATCGCCTTGTCGCTGACAGGCCCCCTCCCGATGGCCGTCCCCTTGGGGTCGTTGGCCACGTTCATGGGGCAGGCGACGACGCAGTTGCCACACCCAAAACACCTCTCTTCGTGGATCACCATCCCCGTCTTGGGGGTCTCGGTGCTGAGGAGGGGGGCCAATAGCTCCCTCAGACCTTCGAGCTTCTCTTCGTACTTCGGTTCTTCCACCAGCGGCGTGCAGTCCTCGATCGCCTTCCTCTCCCTCAGAAGCTCGACGGCGAAGGCCATGCATGTGGATAGGCCGCACCTCTTGCAGTTGGTCTTGGGGAGAAGCTGATAAACTTCCATGGCGCTGATCATCGTCGTGCACCTTGATGAGCGGGATCTCTCGGCCCTGTAAATCGTCGACCGCATTAAGGATGTTGGCGCAGAGGCCGCCCGCCAAGTCTGGCGTAAACCTCTTCTCGCCCCGCAACGTAAAAAGTCGATTGCCCGCCTCTCCAACTTCGGCAAATCAGATCGGTGGGCTGGCTGATTGAAGGGGAGATCCACGATGAAACGCGAAAGATGCACCCGACTGGAAGATATCCCCAACGTTGGACCCTCTATAGCTGAGGATCTGCGCCTGGTGGGGGTCTCTCATCCCCGGGATCTGATAGGGCGAGATCCCTACGAGATGTATGAGGAGCTGTGCTGCAAAAAAGGGGAGCGTCAGGACCCCTGCGTCATCGACGTCTTCATCTCCGCGGTCAGATTCATGGAAGGCGAGCCCAAGCGCCCCTGGTGGGCTTATACCTCGGAGCGGAAGCAGAGGCTTGCCGGTGGGGATGCATCCGGCGAGACCAAATAGCTCCCGCAGACGGACAGAAGGAAGCCGCTGAGCCTGCAGACTCTAGGCTAATCCCCCACCTTTTCAGAGGTGGGATACATCCGGTCCATATTACTTCCGCCGCATGCTGTCAATAAATATATCTCCTTAGGTATCATTACAGATGTCAGGAGAAAGGGCTATTACCAAGTGCTAGCTGAGGTGGAGGAACTTGCATGTTTGAGATCCCGGAATATGTTACCCTGGCTCGCCAGATGGCTGAAAGCCTTTCAGGCAAGCGCATCGCCGAAGGAACTTTAGGCAACTCTCCACATAAGTTCGTCTGGTACAATCGAGAACCGGCTGAGTTTGCCGCCATTGTCAAAGGAAAAACCATAGGAGAGGCCTATTGCAGGGGAAGATGGCTGTTCATCCCCCTCCAGCCAGGCTACGTGCTCGTATTTGGAGAGTGCGGCGGCAAGATTATCCTTCACGAGTCGGAATCACAACTGCCAAAGAAGTACCATCTATCACTTCATTTCGAGGATGGCAGCTTTCTCTCAGCAACCACCCAAATGTGGGGCGCCATGGAACTCTATGAGAAAGGGGATGAACTGGAACGGCAATACATCAAAGGCATGCGGACCGCTCCAGTTGATCCAGAGTTCAGTCTCGAATACCTGTCAGCTCTCATCGAGGAATGTACAAACAAAAAAAGTAGATCTGTAAAAGGGCTGCTCACCCAGGATCAGCTGATACCCGGACTGGGAAACTCGATCGCTCAGGATATCATGTTCAAGGCGAAGCTCCATCCAAAGCAGCCCATAGCAAACTTGAGCAAGGCTCAAATCAAGAATTTACATCAAGCCATTGTAGAGACTGTGGCCGAAGTGATCCGGCAGGGCGGCAGAAATGACGAGACAGATCTATACGGGAATAAAGGCAAGTACAAGCGCATAATGGACAAAGACGCTGCAGGACGGCCCTGTCCTGAGTGTGGAACCAAGGTTCTTAAGATGAACTACTTGGGGGGAGCCTGCTATTATTGTCCAAAATGTCAGAGCATGGAGTGAGAGAGGAAAGGGGATCGGCTCAGAGCTTCTCCACTACCTCACCTACCTCGCCAAACGGCAGGGGCTCCTCGGCTTCACCGCCGAGGTCCTCTCCAACATCTCCCGATAGTCCCAACGAAAAAGATCTTAGAGGACCGGACCGTTAATACCATGCCCGGTCCTTATTATTTCAGCCCTTTATCGGCACCTGTATCTCCGTCATCAGCTCCTCGGGCGGCACCTTTGATGGGTCGTTCAGATAAAGCTCCCTGACGGGACCAGCTATCTCGATGCAGCTCTTCATAATATGCTTGAAGATATCCCGGTAGGTCATATACAGCGTATCATAGCTCCCCTTGTGCACCACAGACAGCACCTTTGTCTCAGCTAGGCTTTTCAGCTCCATCTTCGGGTCGCCCACCTCCAGCTTGCCCACTACTGGCACTGCCACCTCGATCTCCGCCTCTTTCTCCGCCCAGCAATCCAACTCGTCCGGGCTGCCCTCGGCGCAGTTCTCATCATGATAGATTGTCATCAAAGGGCCGGTCATCTTCACCTGATTCCTCTGGTTCTTAGGGGCAAAGACCACTGCCATCAGGTCGCCAATTGTCTTTTCTATAGTTGCACTGAGCGGACCTCTATCCCTTCTGCTCAAAACCCGTATAGCGGGTACCTCTTTTATTGTCGGGTCAATCAGGGCCATCTTCATCATCTCCTTGCCTTTCTGTTTGAGCAATGCCTCGGTCCTCTGCAGCCTGGCGATCTCGCTCTGAGTTTTTGAGAGCTGCTCTTCGAGCAGCGCCTCAACGGCTGTGCCGTCTCCTTTAGCCTCGGCCTCCAGGAAGCTCGCTATATCTTCGAGGCTAAAGCCCAGATTGCAGAGCGTCTTGATCCGGACACCTCGATCCAGCTGGTCTGCAGTGTAGTAGCGGTAGCCCGTCATGGGGTCCTTTGCCTCCGGCACGAGCAGACCCTTCTGGTCATAGTATCTCAGCGCCTTGGGCGAGAGCCTCGTGATAAACGAGAACCTGCTGATGGGAATCTGGTCGGCGGTCATTGCTCAAGCCTATAGAGATCGCTTTATTTGTAAATTCATGCAGTCTGCCCTATGGAAGAGTTTGCTTTCCCGTTGTAGCAGGACAACGATAGAAATGCATGTATCGCGTCTATAACAGCCGCAGCTATTAGCGGTGGCTCTGCAGTGTGTACCATGTATGGCAAATCATGCAAACAACGCGGTGGAGGCTGGTGCAACCAAACAGGAGATCCTCGAGGCGGCCGCTATAAGCGTTGAGTTTGGCGGCGGACCTTCTTTCGTGGTGGTCAGAGATAACCTGTTGGACTTTCTGGAGGAGATAGGGCAGGACCAGTTAAGTCGATCGGCCCACATGAGGCAAAAAGTACTTCCTCTCAGATAATCCTGCTTTCCGGCAGGTTCATGACGAAATCAAGCCAAATTCCCGATGCCCTCCAAGAGCCCCAGTTTCGCCTCGCCTCCGACTTCGAGCCGAAGGGCTCCCAGCCCCAGGCGATCCGAAAGCTCGTGAGTGGCCTTGAGGCGGGGCAGAGGTTTCAGACCCTCCTGGGCGTCACCGGATCTGGCAAGACCTACACCGTAGCCAAGGTCATCGACGCCGTCAAGAAACCAACGCTGGTCATAGCCCACAACAAGACACTGGCAGCCCAGCTCTACAATGAGTTCCAGGAGTTCTTCCCTGAGAACAGGGTCGAGTACTTCGTCTCTTACTACGACTACTACCAGCCCGAGTCCTACATCCCGGCGAAAGACCAGTACATCGAGAAGGACGCCACCATCAACCCCAAGATCGAGCAGATGCGTCTCGCGGCGACGGCATCCCTTATGTCCCGGCAGGACGTCATCGTGGTGGCGTCGGTCTCCTGCATCTACGGCCTCGGAAATCCCGAGAATTTCCTCGAGATGGGATTTGAGCTGAAGGTCGGCGACCGGATATCCCGAAGGGAGATCCTGGAGAGGCTCGTCTCGATCCAATACGAGAGAAATGACTTCGAGCTGGCTCCGGGTCGGTTCCGGGTTAAGGGGGATACAATCGATCTCGTCCCCGGATACTACAACGATATCGTGCGAATCGAACTGTTCGGAGACGAGGTGGATCGGATCAACGAGATCGACCGGCAGACCGGCGAACGGCGAGAGGAGATGAAGTACTTCTATGTCTACCCAGCCAGACACTACGTCATCCCCGAAGAGGAGCTGAAGGGCGCCATCTCCTCGATCCTGGCGGAGCTGGAGGAGAGGCTGCCGGAGCTGGAGATGCTCGAAGCCCATCGGCTCAGGCAGAGGACCCTCTACGACATCGAGATGATTGAGGAAACCGGAAGCTGCAAGGGTATCGAGAACTACTCCCGCCACTTCGATGGAAGGCGGCCCGGCGAGCCCCCCTACTGCCTCCTCGACTACTTCCCCGAGGACTTCCTTTTGGTGATCGACGAGAGCCACCAGACGATCCCCCAGCTCCGGGCCATGTACAAGGGAGATCGGTCCCGGAAGAAGAGCCTCGTAGACTACGGCTTTCGGCTTCCCAGCGCCTACGACAACCGGCCGCTCCGGTTCGAGGAGTTCGAGCGGTTCATGAGAAATGTCATATTCGTCTCGGCGACCCCCGGCCCCTTCGAGCTCGCGCGTTCCACCCAGGTCGTAGAGCAGATCATCAGGCCTACGGGCCTCCTCGACCCCCTCGTCGAGGTCAGGCCAGTGGAGGGGCAGGTTCGGGACGTGATGCTGGAGATCGGACGGGTCGTCGCCGAGGGCGACCGGGCCCTGGTGACGACCCTGACAAAGAAGCTCGCCGAGGAGCTGACCGACTTTCTGGCTAAAAACGGGATCCGGGCCCGCTACCTCCACTCCGAGATCCAGACCATCGAGAGGACCGAGATCATCCGGGAGCTTCGCCTCGGAAAGTTCGACGTCCTGGTGGGGATCAACCTCCTCCGGGAGGGGCTCGACATCCCCGAGGTGGGGTTCATCGGTATCCTGGACGCTGACAAGGAGGGCTTCCTCCGGGACGAGAGAAGCCTCATCCAGACCATCGGCCGGGCCTCGCGGAACGCCAACTCCAGGGTCGTCCTCTACGCCGATCGACTGACCGATTCAGTCCGGGGCGCGGTCCGGAAGACTGAGGAGAGGCGGGCCCTCCAGATGAGGTACAACTCCGAGCACAATATCGTCCCTCAGACGATCAAAAAGCCGATCCGAGAGAAGGTTGTCGAGATCACCGACACTCGGCACATCCCCAAGTCCGATATCCCGAACCTGGTCATCGAGCTGGATGCCGAGATGAGGGCGGCCGCCGATGTCCTCGACTTCGAGCGGGCTATCCAGCTGAGGGATACGATAAAAAAGCTCGAAAAAGATATGAGGGACCGAGAAAAAGAGATTGAAGCGGCGTGAGGGGAGAATTGCAGTCATCGACTTCCCCCCCATCCGCCCTTAACGCCCTCTACTTCAGCTCGTACAGGATCTTCATCGCCTTGGTGAAGGGCGGCATCCCCGAGGTGAGGAGGACGACCCTCAGAACGTCCACGATCTCGTCCGTGGAGACACCAAACTCCTTTTTGGCGCTCATCATCTGCTTCTTGGTCGCCCTCTCGTCGGAGGAGGAGGCGGCAATCCCCACGGCGATCAGCTTCTGGGTCTTGTAGTCCAAAACCTTTCCCGTGTACGCCGCCTCGTTCAGGCCGGTGATAGCCTCGTAAAGGTCGGGGTGATCCTTTTTGACGTGTACCATCCCTTCGCCGAAGAATACCTCTTCTTTCATTTTCGAGCCTCCTATAAGTACTCCTCACTCTTATATTTTATATCTTTCTCCACTGATTTTCAGATGTAGAGTCCTGAAATCATTTTGCACCACTCTTGAATCCATGTAGTTTGAATTATCCATATGATTCTCACAACCCAAACAACCTGTGGCCGATAGTAAAATAGGTTTCAGGTGGCGTCTTTCGTCTGAAAGCCATTTCTGGATTATCCAAGCTATGGATTATCCAAGCTATGGATTATCCAAGCTATGGATTATCCA
>LGFT01000040.1 GCA_001509375.1 Methanothrix harundinacea
ATAAGAAGATATTAATGATGAATTATATATCTCTTCTGGTCGAGGTGGATTCTCGTCAATTCGCATCATTTTTGTAGGTGCTAAACACATACATTTTTTCTAAATACGTCGTCAAGGCAGGATTTTGATCCTCAACTTAGAGAAGTCCTCTTTCATTTCCACCTTGATCCCCATCTTGGAGAAGATATCCAATAGCTCCATCTTGACGAACTTTTTGGGGATATCGTAGCCCAAAAGGAGGGTGAAGTCGGCGTCAGAGGTTCTGCTCAGCTTGAAGAGGTTGCAGAGCTCAAGACGCCTCAGAACCGTCTCTGCCTTGTGATTTTTCTGCTTGAATTCCTCAGCGTGGGCCTGGGATACCTTCTTGTGCATCTCCCAGAACTTCTCTTTTTCCGGGTGGGTCTCGATGAAGGTGAGAAATAGGATCCAGTGATCGATGTCGAGTATTATATGCTCTCCGACGGAGAGCATCTCGGTGTAAGCGTAGATCCTCTCCTCGTCGACCGAGTCGAAGAGGGCCTTGTGTCTGCTGTAAAACTTCAGAGCTTCCCGCATTAGCTCACTCTGAGATATCCCAAGGTCCTCCCTCATATCTCGAGAGAGTTTTGCTGTCTCTTCGTCCAGGGCTATTGTGACTCTCTCCGGCGATTTTGCCATACCGGAAACCACTTCCTATTCGATTGTATTTACCTTTTCTGTGCTTTCAGAGAACATCCCTAATATCCCTCAAAACTGGGTTCATTCACACCCCTTACGAAGACTTCCTAAACAGATATATGTAGTTTGTGGGCCAAGGTCGAACCAAATAGGCTCAATGACCCAAGACCTGGTCCGGGACGCGGTCTGAGATTTGCACGTATCGAAACGTTCTTTCCCTCCTCAAATCGGTCGATTCAATCTCAGTCGGCCCGGACTCACCCATATTTCAGCATCTTTCTATTTTCCCTACAAACGCTCGAAGAGCTCCTCGTCAGGCCTCTTCGAGATGCTTCTTGCGATCTCCTCGAGGGAAGCGTAGCTTTCTCTCCAGCTTCTTATCTCGTCGATGATCTCGTCTCTGACCTTTAAATTCACTTTTTTTTCAGCTGTTGAAAAGTCCACCTCTGCACGGCCGAGAGGGACTGTGGTGATGTTCCCCTTGCCCATAGTGCAGCCCGTGGAGACTTGGATTCCATCCAGAAGGCATGATAGGGAAGGCGCATTCCCGGTCTTGACAAGGGCCTCTATCCCCTCGTACCCGGGAGAGTTCAGCTCTCTCAGGGCGAATAGACCCATCCTGATCCCCAGGACGAGAAAGGGGCCGAGATGGCCGTGGAACTCGGTCGCCTGCTCTATCATATCCGCGAGGGAGACCTCATTGGCGTTTACCGTTTTCATCTTCAAGGCAATCACCTCGACGAATCGTTGGGAGGGCAGACGAGCCGATCAGCTCTCGCCTTCCGGCTCTGAAATCCAGGAGCCTTCACCCTCGACGACGGCTTTTTTATAGAGGATGGGTCCCAGGTCGAGGACTGAGACTATCTCGGGCTTGTATCCGTACTTTTGAGGGATCTTATTGAGCCACCTGTCGGATCGAAGATACTCCTGAAGGTCCTCCTCTGAGTTGAAGATGTACATCGCACCCCACTCGCCCGTCTCCGAGTTGGACCACCAGGCCTTGCTGAAGAGGCCCGGCATATCTCTGAAGGCCTGGTAAGAGACCAAAAATTTCTCTCGCATCGCTTCGACGCTTTCGGGACTTTCGGGCCTGAAGGCGACCCATAGGGCTTTCTTTTCTGAGACCATAATGCACCCTTTTGCAATAATCAGAATTACTTCAGGACTAGCTTCAACGCCCTCTGAGGACAGGCAGCAACGCAGGTGCCACACTGGACGCACTTTCCGGCGTCGGCCACCACCAAAGATCCCTCGAAGTGGAAGGTCCCCGTAGGACAGATCGATATGCATGCCCCGCAGTGGATGCACTCATCTTCGTCTTTTATGATCGGGTTCTCCAGGAGGACGACCTTGACGCCCTTCTCCTCGAAGGCGGCCTTCACCTCGCCGCACTTCTCGGGATCGACGTCGACGACGATCTCGCCGGATACGGCGTCGACCTTAGCCCTTTCGATGTTGATGAGGGCCTTCGTCTCCAGGATCACCGAGGAGACGATGGGCTTTCGAACGATCCCCGGAGCCACGTGGAGCATCAGCTTCAAAGGGACCGCCTCCTGCCGTAGAGCCTGCTGACATGGTCGCTTGTTACCATCCCTATGACATGATGATCCTTGTCCACCACCGGCAGGGCCGAAATCTTGTGGTGGTCGAGCTTTCGGGCCGCCAGCTCCAGGGGCTCGTCGGGGCTTGCTATGAAGACCTTCCTCGTCATCATGTCGGAGATGTGAGAGGTCTTGTCGCTGGCCACGGCCTTGGATACGTCCCAGGCGGTGACCATCCCGATCAGCCACCCCTCCTTCGAGACGACCGGCAGATGGTCAAAAGGCCCTCCGACGATCATCCGGGCCGCCTCTTTGATGCTGATCTCCTCGCAGACCGTCGCCACATCGTGGCTCATTACGTCCCCCACCAGGAGGAACTCCCGGGTCTGCTTCATGGGACTGTTTCTTCCGACGGCCGGAAGAGGCTCGGCGGGCGCCGAGAGGAGGAACTCGCCCCTCCGAATCAAGTCGCCCAAGGAGCGCGCCACCTTCCTTGCCACGTGGCGGCTCGAGAGGGGCGAGGTCCTCACCTCATTCCCGTCGATCTCGACGATGCCGGAGTAGAGCTGCTCATAGTTCACCCTCCTCACCGTAGGACGGGCGCGCCGGGGAACTCCGTAGTCGACGATCTCGGTGACGATGTCTCGGTCCCTCACGGCCGTCTTCTTTGCGATTCGCTCACTCAGGATCGGTATCGGTATCCCCAGGCCGACGTAGAGGCTCGGGCCGTACTCCTGGAAGGTGGCGGCCCTCAGGAATTCGTTATCCATATCCTTCAGGTCACCCTTCACCATCAGGGTTGAGAAGCCCTCCTGAGGCAGATGCTGGGTTCCGGATCCCACGATGAAGCCCTGGGCGCCGCAGAGGAATATCCTGGTCCCGACCCCTATGTACTCGAAGTCGGGGTCGTTTGGGATCGGCGAAAGGCATCCAGCCCCGCTGTAGCTGACATTCCCGTAGCGGGGGAGGAGGGTTCCCATGTAGGTGTGGAGCGTCCTCTCCGTGGAGTTGGCGGCCGCTGCATACCTCTCGTAGGAGTTTCTGGGATTTACCATCGTAGCCTGGTTGAAGTCCTCGAGTCTCAGGGTCGTCTCCAGGTCGAGGCGGGGGTAGCAATCGGTGACGGCGCCCCGGGCCCGGAGCTCCACCTCTCTGCCCGATATCAGGTCCTCCATGACGTGGGCTCCGCCGTACTCGTCTCCCCGGTCCTCGGACGGCTGGGTGGCTCCCAAAAAGAGGTCGACAGCGGCGATTCCGCCGTAGGCCTCGACGTTGTTCAGCCAGGCTTTGGAGATCTTTATCGGTGGATCGCTGTGGCCGGTGTTGAGAAAGACACCCGACGAACACATGGCTCCGAAGGTGCCGGTGGTGACGACGTCCACCTCGCGCACAGCACCATCGGTGCCAAGCTCGTCCACCAGGTCCGGCATCTCCTCCGCAGTGACCACCCGAACGCTGCCGTCCCTGATGCGTTCGTTGATCTCCGACAACGATTTCTCCTGCACGAGCCTCCCCTCTGAAGGCGGGATCTATTAAAGCTTGTGGGATCTCGGTCGGCTCAACACCGTTATCTGGGATCAGAAAGATGATCCAGCTGATGTCAGGCAAAAGGATAGTCCTCACCAGCGACGCCACCATGATGAGCAACTACAATGGGGGGGTTATGCTCGGCTTTGCTGCGATCCTCCCGGCATCGATGATCTCTGAGAGGATATTCAAGTGGCTCTTCTGTCCCCCCGTCGAGGCCGGATCCGATGGCTCTGCCCTCCTCGCCCCCTGCGGCATGAGGAAGGTGGAGGCCGCCCTACTGGAGTCGGGGTTCTCCCAGGACGAGGTGATGGTCGCCCATCCCGACCACCTCGACGAGGCGATCGGACCAGATACCGAGATCGTGGGGATAACCCACGATGACCCCATGGGGAAGATCGCCGTCAGGGAGATCGAGGAGATGATAGGGAGGGGCGCGCCCTACAACAGGACGAAGTTTCTGGAGCTTCTGAGCCACCCCCTGATCAAAGAATACAGGCCGAAGGTGGTCATCGGCGGCAATGGCTCCTGGGAGCTCCGGGGCGAGGATGTGGGGGTCGACCTCATCTACCTGGGCGAGGGGGAGAGGACCTTCCCGCGGGTCTGCAAGAAGATGATGGTCGGCGAGGATGTAGGAGGAGAGATCGAGGGGGAGACCGTTCCCGGCGATGAGATCCCCGTCAACAGGGGGGCCACCGTCGGCGGGATCGTTGAGATCGGTCGAGGCTGCTGGCGAGGCTGCTCCTTCTGCTCGCCCACCATGAGAAAGCCCCGCCATCGGCCCGTCTCCAATATCCTCGAAGACGCGAAAGTGAACCTCGGAGCGGGCCAGACCGACCTGATCCTCCACTCCGAGGACGCCTTCATGTACGGGTCGAATGGGACTGAGCCTGCGAGAGAGAAGATCCTCGACCTCTTTCGGCAGGTGAAGGATCTCGGTCCACGGACCGTCGACGTCTCCCACATGAGCCTGGCTTCGGTCTACCACAGCCAGGACCTGCTGGCAGAGATCTCCGAGATCGTGGGGGTTGGGATCGACCAGAAGTACATGTCGGCCTGGATCGGGATCGAGACCGGAAGTCCCCGGCTTCTTGCAAAACACATGAAGAACAAGACGAAACCGGCGCCCTTGGAAATCTGGCCCGAGATGGTGAGGGAGTGCTACGCCCTCTTCAAAGACCGATCCTGGCTCCCGGTGGCGAGCCTCGTCCTGGGGCTGCCTGGCGAGACAGAAGAGGACGTCGTTCTTACGACGGAGCTGGTGGAGTCGCTGAAGGGCCACATCGGCCTGATGCTTCCCCTCTTCTTCACCCCCATCGGGGAGACGCGGCTCGGAAACGCTAGAGGATTTGGAAAAGACGGAGCGAGGCCTGAGCACTGGGAGCTTGTGGGGACGTGTCTTGAATACAACCTTCGCCACCTGAAGGCGCTGCACCGCTACTACAGCGAGAGGATGACGGCGGGATTGGGCCAGCATCTGGCCCTCCGGGGGGTAAACCTCCTCTCGGACTATGCCCTCAAGAAATATCTCAGAAGGATGAAGCGGGGAGAGCCGCCGAATTGAAAATATCAATAGCTTTCGAGGACAGAGCTGACTATTACCTTGTGATCGGGTTTGAGAGAGTAAACGTTGTGGTCCCCCGAGACGTCGATGCTGAGGATGCCAAGCCGCGTGTTCATGAGGCCCACCATCGCCGAGACGCCCCGATAGCTGACGTCGAAGCCCTCCCCGTCCAGATAGGTGTAAACTTCCTCAGTGGTGTAAGACCTGTCATGCAAGAACAGCTTTAAGACAGCCTTCCGGATGCCCATCCCGTCGCGCTTGAGGTAGTTTTTCAGGCGCTCACGGATCTGATCTTCATGTTTTCGAACGCTAGCCTCCATCCTGTAAGCTCACCGCCTCTACACTTGCAGCTATGGATTTATAAAGGTATTCTCTCCACCACCGGCCCGTTCTCGATCGGGTACCTCTCCTCAAAATAGAGGACCCAATCCGTCTCATCTAGTTCTGAGACGATATCCTCCAGGATCCATCCGGCGATCTCGATCCTCCCCTCGGCGAGGGCGTACATCTCCTCGGGCACCCCCAGGCCCTTCAGCCTCTCGACGGCCGAAGTGAGACCGAGGCCGAAGCCACCGGCTCCGGCCCGATCGACGGCCTCGATCACGCCGTAGATGAGAGTTCCGTCCTCGGTTGCAAGGTCGAAGGGTCGGGCCGTCCTCTCCGCCCGCCGCTTCAGCCGTTCTCGGAGCTGGACCGCGTCCTTGAAGGCCGAGGAGCAGAAGTGGACTTTTAGCCCCTCAACTCGAAAGTGGTCCAGGGCGACGGCATCGCTCCCAACGGCTCCGCACCCGTAGTCCTTCGACCTAAAGCCCAGCCGTCTCAAGGCCATCTGGTTCGTCTCGGAGAACTCCAGCTCGTTCAGGTTCAGGAAGGCGTCAGCCCTCCGGACGGCCTCGACGATGCCGGGCGCGGGGCGGATGGCCGGGATCTCGACCCCAGCCAGGAGACCTGTGGACTTCGCCTCCCGCAGCGTCTCGCTGAGCCATCCCGGCTCCGACCACTCCGAAATCGGCGGGTGGAACCTGATCTCGTCGAGCCCCGCTTCGGCGAGGCCTCGAAGGGAAGAGGTGCCGGGCCTCGCTCCGGTGTAGAGGTGGATGTGATGCTCCTCCCCGAACTCCCGCTTCAGGGACCTGATCGACCTGATCACGAAGTCTCTTTTCAGCAGCGGCTCGCCCCCGGTGATCCCCGTCCCCAGGGCTCCGATGGCGTGAGCCTCCTCGATGATATCGACGTCAGACTCTGCCCGTCGCTCGTTGGCGTAGACCACGTCAATCCCTCGCCGCTCCTCTGAGAGAGGGCAATAGAAGCAGCCCCTCTCGCAGATGCCGGTGACGAATAAGACCAATGACGCGCCCTGGCGGCAGATCCGGCATCCCGGCGAGAGGTAGCTGCTGAAAGAGCCCGTGAAGTCCGACTCCCACTCAGTCATTTCCCGCGCAAAAGCCCTCTCCTCTGTTAAATAGGTTTGGAGCGGGCTTTTGGCCTTTACCTATCTGAGACTGAATTGTTCTGAGAGAAAAGCAACAAAGAAAATGGTGGAAAGTAGCGAAGCGATATTCTGAGTTGTGGAAACGGTATTCTGAGCTGGCGAGGCCTTACATCCCGCCGCCCATCATGGGGCCGAACTTCTTCATCATCCGCTTCATCCCCATCTTGTTCATGCCCCGCATCCCCTTGATCGCCTTCTGCATCGCCTTGTGAGACTTGAGAAGCTCCCGCACCAGCTCCGGCGAGGTCCCGCTGCCCTTCGAGATCCGCTTAATCCGGGAGGCGGTGATGATCTTAGGGTCGTCGAGCTCCGCCTCGGTCATGGAGGACATGATCACCCTGTACTTGTCGAGCCGGTCCTTTGTCACCTGATACTCCTGGTCGGAGATGTCAAGCCCTATGCCGCCCAGGGGAAGCATCTGCATGATCTGCTTCAGGGGGCCCATCTTGTTGATAGCCTCCATCTGCTTGCACATGTCCTTGAGGGTGAACTTGCCCCGCATCAGGGCCTCGACGTCCATCTCCTCCTCGACCTTCGTCTCCTGGGCCCGCTCGATGAGGGTCTTGATGTCGCCCATCCCCAGGAGGCGGGATATGAACCGGTCGGCCTCGAACCTCTCCAGGTCGTTTGGAGTCTCGCCGACGCCGATGAAGGCGACCGACGAGTTCGTCTCGGCGACGGCGGACATGGCGCCGCCCCCTTTGGCGGTCCCGTCGAGCTTCGTTATGATGACGCCGGTGATCCCCACCGCATTGTTGAAGGCCTTCGCCTGCTCGCTAGCCTGCTGGCCGAGGGCGGCATCCATGACGAGGAGCTTGTGGTCGGCGTGGACGACGGCGTCAATGTCCATCATCTCCTGGATCAGGTCAGCCTCCAGGGCGTGCCTCCCGGCGGTGTCGACGATCGCAACGTCATACTTCTTGCTCGCTTCAAGCCCCTTTTTGGCCACGGCGGGGGCGTCGGGGTTTCCCTTCTCGCCGTAAAAGAATACGCCTTGCTTCTCGCAGAGGGCCTTAAGCTGGTCGTAGGCGCCAGCCCTGAAGGTGTCGGCGCAGATGACGGCGGACCGGAGCCCCTTTCTCTGGAAGAAGGTGGCGAGCTTCGCGGCGGTGGTGGTCTTGCCGCTCCCCTGGAGGCCCACGAGCATGATCGTCTGCTTCTCAAGAGTGACGGGAGAGTTCTTTCCGACGAGGTTGATCAGCTCCTGGTAGACGATGTTGATGACGTGCTCTCTAGGGTTCATCCCAGGGACGGGCTTCTCTGAGAGGGCCCGATCCCGGATCCGGTTGGAGAGGTTCATCACCAACTTGACGTTGACGTCGGCCTGGAGGAGAGCCCTCTGGATCTCACGCACCGCCTCGTCGACGACCTGCTTATCTATCCTGCTGGCGGAGGCTATCTTCTTCAGCGCTCCCCTCAGCGACCCCCCAAGGCTATCCAGAACCATGAAGACCAAGCATCCATTATGTCAGAATACGTCCCGACCGGGATTCGAACCCGGGTCTGAGGCTCTCTGCGCGATAATCCAGCTCCGCAGGCCTCTAGGATGTCCACTACCCTATCGGGACACGATGCCGAGTAGGATGGTTATGGTAATTAAGCCTGTTGATTTGAGGTCGCCCGCTGTCCACGGCAGGCCTGAAAGGTCCTTATGGCCCTGAAGAACTCTACTCGGCTGAACTCCGGCCAGAAAGGAGCACAGAAATGGACGGGACAGCTGCTCCCGTTCGCCTGCCAGGGGAGGAAGTTTGAGGTCCTGACCTCTCCACCGGTCCTTATTATCAGGTCCACCCTCGGAAGGAGCTCGCTCCCCGAAGAGTAGAGATGGCCCGCCACCACGTCTTCTGTCAGATCCTGGGGATCGAGGCGACCCTCTCTCACCTCCCGGGCGAGGGACCGCGCGGCGTCGGCGATCTCGCTCTTCCCGCCGTAGGCGAGGGCCAGGGTGAACTGCATCCCATCGTAGCCCCGGGTTGCGACCTCTGCCTTCCGGATCGCATCCTGGAGACGAGGCGGCAAAAGGCCGATCCTGCCGATGGCCCTCACTCTGATCCGGTTTTTGTGGACCTTCTCAGATATGGCGAGCTCTCCGAGCTTCCGTCCGATCAGATCGAAGAGGTACTCCTTCTCGTCCTCGTCCCGGTTGAAGTTCTCTGTGGAGAAGGTGTAGACGGAAAGGTGCTTAATTCCCAGCTCCAAACACCAGTCGGCCACCCTCTCTGTCGTCTCAGCACCCTGGCTATGTCCGTCAAAGCTGGAGACGCCTCTTCTCCTGGCGTACCGGCGGTTTCCGTCCTGGATGATGGCTATATGCTCTGGAACGCCCGCCCCCAGGGCATCCCTCCTGAGGATCCTCTCCCTAAGGAATCGAAGGGAACCGGGCGACCAGCAAGCAAGGAGTGATCGGCACAAATCCATCTCCATCACCTTCACCAGTTACTATTTAAAAGGTCCTCTCCGAAGGCCTTTAAGCCATCGGCCCGAGGGGGAAGAAGAGGAAAAATACTAATATGCGTGACGTCGTGGGAGGGGTGAGGGCCCGTGGTCTAGGTGGTTATGACATCGCCTTCACACGGCGGGGATCACGCGTTCGAATCGCGTCGGGCCCATCATCTCTTTTGGTCACAACCTTTAATTATCATACCCCGCCATTAGCAATGCTGAGTGAACTTCAGGTTGTCCATCCCAAATATCGGATTTGAAGCTTGATTCGTTCCCCAGAGGTGATATACTGGCTAATTATGCAAGTACAAGAAGGAAAAGGAATGCACAAGGTCCGGAGGTAGTAACGCGAGTCCGCCTCCCGCGAGCCTATGATCGAGAAGTGTTTGGATTTGTGGAGACCCTCCTGGGCTCAAACAGGCTGAAGGTCAGATGTCTCGACGGCAAAGAGAGGATGGCGAGAATACCCGGCAAGATGAAGAAGAGGATCTGGATCCGGGAGGGCGACGTGGTCATAGTGGTACCCTGGGATTTCCAGGACGAGAAAGCTGACGTCGTGTGGAGATATACCGGGCCTCAGGTCGACTACCTGACACGAAAAGGGTACCTCAAAAGATAGCCATGACCGAGGAATCAAAAAGACAGAGACAGTTCGAGGCGAAGATCGACCTGATGAGGGAGCGAACCAAAGATTCTGACGACCTGAAAGTACAAGACGAGGTCTTCGACCGGCGCGCCCTGATGGATCTTTACGCCCTGGCGAACAAGGGCGTGATCTCCTCCCTGGGGGGGGCGGTAAGTACCGGAAAGGAAGCGAACATCTTCCGGGCCAAGGGGGGAGATGATGAGGATCTCGCCGTCAAGATTTACCGCATTAATACGAGCAACTTCAAAGCGATGCAGAACTACCTCCTCGGAGATCCCCGGTTTGGCAGCATCAAGGGGACCAAAAGGGCGGTCATCGTCGCCTGGACGAGGAAGGAGTTTAGAAACCTCAATCGGGCCGAGGAGGTGGGGGTGAAGGTGCCTCATCCCATCGCCATGAGGGAGAACATCCTCGTCATGGAGATGGTGGGAAGCGGAGAAGCGCCCGCGCCCCAGATGAGAGATGTGACCCTGGAGCCGAAAGAAGCTGAGCTGGCCTTCGAGAAGACCGCTGAGTACGTATCTCTCCTCTACAACAGGGCAAACTTGGTTCACGCCGACCTGAGCGAGTTCAACATCCTATACCACGAAAGAGAGCCGGTGATCATCGACATGGGCCAGTCGGTGACCCTGGAACACCCGATGGCCCGGGACTTTCTGGAGAGGGACATATCAAACCTGGCCCGGTACTTCAAGAAAAGGTACGCCATAGGATCAGAGGAGGCCATCAAAGAGAAGATCAGAGCCGGAAAGGATGGCTGACCCTTTAGTGGCAATATAAATGAGTGATAGTAATCGCTGAATATTTTTGTGGAGATCGATATTTTTGCACGTCAAGATTCCAACAGATCGGATAGGGGTTCTGGTGGGCCCTTCGGGATCGGTGAAGAGCACCCTCGAGGAGAAGACCGGCGCAGAGATGGTGGTTGACAGCGATACCGGTGCCGTGGAGATCATCGCCGGAGAGGACCCTATCATGGCGATGCGCCTTGCTGAGATCGTCAAGGCGATAGGTCGAGGCTTCTCTCCTGAGAGGGCTTATCCGCTTTTAGAGGACGAGATGCTGATGCTGGACGTCATCGACCTCTCGCGGGTCTGCAACACCAAAAGCGATATGGCAAGGGTAAAGGGAAGGATAATCGGCAAAGACGGCAGGACCCGAGAGATAACCGAGAAGCTGACGGGTGTTGGGATCTCAGTATACGGGAAGACCGTCGCCGTCATCGGAAACCCCGACCAGATCCGGATCGCAAGAACTGCCATCGAGATGCTGATGGACGGAGCGCCCCATGGTGCCGTCTACGGCTATCTGGAAAAAAAGAACCAGGAGCTGGTCTCGTCCAGCATCGGTGACCTCTGATCAATCCAGGGTGACTCCATCCCTTCCGACGTAGACGTTCATCCTCCCCCGGCGGGCAAAGTCCACCAGGGTCACGCTCCTCTTCTCGACCATCTCGGCGACGATGGCGGTGAGAAGGTTTGCGAGGATCTGATCGGCCCTGTCGGTCCAGTCGGCTGCGGTATCACTCCAGGGAAACTGATCTGGGATGCGTCCTCTATCAGCCCTTCATACCGGAGGTGCCTGTCACAAACTCCATCGCCAAAGGCGGGGCGATCTTCACTTTTGCGAAGCGGGCATCATTTGCTAAGATCTTGCTCCCATCAATCTTCAGCGTCTTCAGACCTTGATGCTTGACGACCATGGATCTGCCATGAGAATTATATATGTCTTATCAGAACGACTTCATTGAATTCGAATATCGGAGGAAAAACCATTGGACTTCACCTTGGAGCTGACCCCCTACGATTGGCTTCTGATCGCGATCCTGGCCCTGAACCTCCACTGGATCCTGGCGGTCAGGCTGAGCCGAATCCAGAGCCTGGGGGGGCTCAACCTTGGAAACTGGGGGCCAGTGATCATGGTCAGAACCACAAGGTGGATCGCCCTTATCGACCGGCTCAGCAGACCGAAGAGGTTCTGGAAGGCTTCGATCACCGCAGGGATCCCTCTCGTCGTCCTGGGGATGTTCTCCTTTCTCGCCTTCTTCCTCCTGATGACCTTTGCGGTGATGAGGTCGCCTCCGGAGCCGAGCGTCTATACCGCGCCGAGGAACGTCCTTCTGATCCCGGGGATAAACCAGTTCATACCCCTCTGGTGGGGATGGGTCGCCCTCTTCGTGACGATGGTGGTCCACGAATTCAGTCACGGGATCCTCTGCAGGGCAGAGGGAATCAGAGTCAAGTCGATGGGTATCGCCCTCCTCATGGCTCCTGTGGCCGCCTTCGTCGAGCCGGACGATAAAGAGCTCTTCGGATCGGAAGATGAGAAGGCGAAGGCGTCCCGAGCAGCTCGGGTCCGGATCCTCTCGGCGGGGGTCATAGCGAACTTCGTCGTGGCGGCTTTCGCCCTGGCCCTCTTCTTCGGGCCGGTGATCGGGGCGATCGCACCCGTGGACAGGGTGGTGGTGGTGGACGTGGCCCCGGGCTCCGACGCGGAGATTGCGGGCTTTGAGGAGCAGATGATCCTCCTCCTGGCCGATGGCTTGAGGATCGAGAGGCTCGAAGATCTCACAGCGGCCGGTGGAAAAGGTCCACAAAACCTCAAGCTTCTCCGAGGCGAGGAGGTCGTCGGCCTGGGCCTCGATGGGCCCATCCGGCAGGGCGTCGTCGTCTCCTATGTCTTCGTGGGGTCAGCGGCTGAGGATGCTGGTATGACTTCGGGGGTCACCATCTCTGAGATCGACAGCGTTCCGACTCCTGACTGGGTCTCCTTCAGGTCTTATATGAACTCAACCAGCGAGGGTCAGACGGTAAACATCGGTACGAACCGGGGCGAGTACAACGTCAACCTCACCGCCAATCCCGACGGCTCGAAAACGGGATTTTTGGGCGTCGGGTTCTCCGGGGTATCGGCGAACGCCGTCTACCTGGACGGCGCCACCTTTCAGGAGTTTCCGTCGGGATCTTTCCTAGCCGCCCTCCAGGAGATGCCCCGGTCCGGCCTCTTGGGGCTGATCTCCTTGATGGGGCTTCCCTTCTCAGGGATTCCAGGCTTCACGGAGATGGGGTTTCCTGGCTTCTCGGGCTGGATCACCCAGCTCTTCGAGCCCGTGGGCTGGGCCGAGCCCCTGGGGGGAAATATATTCTGGATCGCGAACTTCCTCTTCTGGGTCGGGCTCATCAACCTCTACGCCGGCCTCTTCAACTGCCTTCCGGCGGTTCCCCTGGACGGAGGGCACATCTTTCGGGATTTGCTCACCATGGGATTTGAGGCGATCTTCAAGAGTGAGGCTAGGGCTGAGAAGATGACCCGGACCGTGGTTGCGCTGATGGCATGGCTGATCTTCTCGTCGCTGATCTTCATCATCGTCGCCCCCTATCTCGCCCACGGGTTTGGAGGCTAGAGCGACCACCGGCCCCCTTGCGTAAGGTGGCGAAGCTTTCACACCTCCTCCACCATCTCCAGAAGGCGGGCCACGGCGTAGGCAGGAAAGACGTCCGACACCCTCGGGCCGTACCTCTCCGAGAGGAGAACGCACTCGAGGCTGAGGTCCAGCGCCGCCTCTTCGATCATGCCTTCTCCGATCCCGGCGGCGACGACGAGGTCGAGGTTGTGCTCCTCCGCCAATCTTCGGATGCCTGCCGTCAATAGTCCCGCCTGGCGGGCGATCGCCTGGCGGGCGATCGCCTCGACCCCCTCGGGGCCGATCTCCTCGAGGTCCGCGCAGACGGTCCGGGCAAGCCTCCTTTCGGCAGAGATTCGATCTTTTCCGTTGCCATCGGGGGGCTCGACAGCGTACTCGGCCTCTGCGATCTCGCCGAGGACGAGATGGGCGTCGGCGGAGATGGCGAATAATTCGGAGGATAGGGGGATTCTTCTTCCCGCGAGATTCACCTCGTGGAGGAGAAACGCCAGGTTCGTCCTCAGAAGTCCCGAATAGATCAGCTCTCCATTCGCCAGCCGGTTGAAGTCGGTCCGTCCGGCCTTCGGCCGCGACTTTATCGGAATCAGGTCTGTTGTCGTCGAGCCCATGTCTGCGAATAGGCAGTCGCCGATCTCCTTTGAAATCAGGGAAGCCGAGGCGGACCAGTTGGCTGCGGCAAGGTCGCTTACGTCGGTCCACCGGAAGCCGTCGACGCCCCAGAACTTGATCGGGCACGAGAAGGATTCCTCTACCGCCTCCTTGATCGAGAGGATGCCCAACCTTTTATTCGAGAAGCAGTCGGCCAGCTCTCCGGTCATGACGACGGCGAGGGCCTCCGGCTCCGCTTCCTGAGATATCCGGCGGAGGAGGGGGGTCAGGGGCGCCTCCTTCCAGATAGGAAGGTACTCGATTATCGTGATCAAACCATCGGAGCTGGCGGCTTTGGTATTGGCTCCTCCTACATCGAGGCCCAGGATCATAACCGTCGAGGGCCCGATATACCATAAAAGCTTTAGTCTAATTGGCCGTCATTACGCACCTAGCTTTTGGAGAGATGATCATGGCTGCCAAGGAGAAGTATCCCGAGCCCACCTATCTGGAGTTTGGATTTGGTGAGCTGGAACATGACGTCATCAAGAGGGAGCTCTGCTGTTACTGCGGAAACTGCATCGCCTTCTGCCCCAAGATCGATAAAGAGGGGAACAGGCCCGAGCTGATAGATTACGATCCCCTCTGCGGCCTCTGCTACGCCTACTGCCCGAGGACGATGCTGGACATGCCCCGGATGGCGAAGAAGATATTCGGGAGGGAGAGGAGGGAGGACGAGCCCCTGGGGATCTACAGGAAGGCCGCCTCGGCCCGGGCCGGAGGAGCCGGCGCCGGGGCCCAGGATGGGGGGGTCGCCACCGCCCTTCTGATAAAGGCTCTCGAGTCCGGGGTCATCGACTGCGCCGTCGTCACCGACAGGGACGACCAGTGGAGAGGAATACCAAAGGTCGCCACCACCGCCGAGGAGATAGCCGCCTCCGCCGGGACGAAGTACACCATCACCCCCAGCGTCACTGGGGTCCAGATGGCGATGGACCAGGGGTTCAAGAAGATAGGCTTCGTCGGAACGCCCTGCCAGATTCAGGCCCTCCGGAAGGTCCAGCTTCTGGAGGAGCCCTACGCGTTCGGCCAGGACAAAATAGCCCTCCTGGTGGGCCTATTCTGCATGGAGAACTTCGAGTACGAGCGATTGTTCCCGAACCTGGTCCAGAAGACCTTCGGCCTTTCGCCCGAAAAGGTCGATAAGTTCGAGATCCAGAAGGGGATGTTCAGGGTCCTCTCCGGCGACAAGGTCAAAGAAATCCCCATCGACGAGACCGACGATTACGTCTGGAAGGGTTGCGGCCCTTGCTTCGACTTCGCCGCAGAGCTGGCCGACGTATCTGTCGGGTCCGTCGGGTCGAAGGTGGGCTGGTCGACGGTCCTAGCGAGGACCGACATGGGCACTCAGGTCTACGAGGAGGCCCTCAAAGCGGGAGCCATCGAGGAGAAAGCAGCCTCCGAAAAGGGGCTCGCCCTTGCCGGGAGGCTCGCCAAGTCCAAGGAGGAGCGGTTCAACACCAAGACCGCCGAGCTCCTGGGCCGGGGCGTCCCCGTGAACATAAGGAGATGAAGCGAAGAATATGACCAGGGCCCGATAAAAGGCGGGCTTGAAATCGAGATCTGAGATTACAGCAGAACCGATAGACTTGGATGGTATCCCATGTTGTCAGTGGGGCTCGCAGGAAAGCCCAACTCCGGAAAGTCCACCTTCTTCAAGGCAGCGACCCTTGCCGAGGTGGAGATAGCAAACTACCCCTTCACCACCATCGATGCGAACCACGGGGTCTCCTACGTGAGGGTCCCCTGCCCCTGTCGGGAGACGGGGACCGAATGCGGCAAATGTCGGGAGGGGGTGAGGTACGTCCCCATAGAGCTGATCGACGTGGCCGGGCTCGTCCCCGACGCCCACCTGGGGAAGGGCCTGGGTAACGAGTTTCTGGACAGCCTCCGGGTGGCGGAGGCGGTGATCCACGTCCTGGACGCCTCGGGGTCCGCGGACGCTGAGGGTAACCCCGTCGGCGTCGGAAACTACGACCCCATGGCGGACGTCCTCTTCCTCAAGCACGAGATCGGGATGTGGCTCTACGGCATCTTAAACCGAAACTGGGAGAGGCTGATGAGGCGGGTCCGGGCCGAGGGGATCAAGATCGAGCCCCTCATCTCCGAGCAGCTCGCGGGCGCGGGGGTCACCGACCAGCACGTACGGTGGGCCCTTTCGACGATGAAGGGCGATCCGACGAAGTGGGGAGAGGAGGAGATGAAGAGGTTTGCGGAGCTCCTCCGGGACGCCTCCAAGCCCATGATCATCGCCGCCAACAAGGTGGACGTTGCGCCCCCCGAGTTCGTCGACCGCCTGAAGGCCTTAGAAGAGATCGTCGTCCCCACCAGCGCCGCGGCCGAGGTCGCCCTGAGGATGGCGGACAAGAGCGGCGCGATCCGATACCGACCCGGCGACGCGGACTTCGAGCTCGTAAAAGACCTCTCCGGCCCCCAGAAGGCGGGGCTCGAAAAGATCCGGGCGATCCTGAAGGCGATCGGAGGGACCGGGGTCCAGGAGTGCATCGACCGGGCGGTATTCGAGCTTCTCGATTACATACCGGTATTCCCGGTGGAGGACGAGGGGAAGTGGACCGACCGGAACGGGGTCGTCCTGCCGGACGCCTACCTGATGAAGAAGGGCTCGACGACGAAGGACCTCGCCTATCGGATTCACACCGACATCGGGGACAGCTTCCTCTTCGCCCTGGACGGGCGGTCGAAGAGGAGGCTCGGGGAGAAGCACGAGCTCTCGGCCGGGGACGTGATAAAGATCGTCTCGACGAAGTGAAGGGCGCGAGGGGGATGTGGATCGGTTTGCGAATGTAACTTTAGGCAGTTTTTGTTGTTGTCAATTTGGAAAGCTTCACGTGTGTAAAGGGCGGTGAGCTGCTTAGAGTTGCATCAATGGTTTTTGAGGTTTGACCATGGGGGAATTCTATGAATTGTTTAAAGGAAATCCTAGCTACATAATTAAAGGATGTCGAGCATCTCCAAAAATAGATTAGCCAAAAGAATTCTACGCTAATCATACATTTTATACACATGCTTACTTGAAAAAAGGCCTTGATCTGTGGCATAATAACCCTATCAAGCATGAGATAATCCCGAAGTTCAATTTAGATAAAATCAAATTATACGACCTAAATAAATTGTCAAAAGAAATTTTAACTGGCTTTCCGCATCAACCCTCCAATCCGTAGTATTTTTCACAATCTCGTCCTAATAGTCGAATAATCTTAATAAGATTATCATTCAGATTCGCTATCT
>LGFT01000041.1 GCA_001509375.1 Methanothrix harundinacea
GGAAAGAAGATGGTGACAAGATACGAGCTCGCCAACGTCGATCTCCCCCTCTTCGTCGGCTCGGCGATCCTCCTCTCTCTGATGGTCTGGGATGGGGTCTTTGCCATCGCCGAGGCCCTCCTATGCCTCGTCCTCCTTCTCGTCTACCTCCTCTACGCCATCAGCGTCGAGAGGGTCGCCGACGAGGCGATGACGAGATCGATGGAGGAGATGGAGGCTGCGGGGGCGAGCCGTCCAAAGAGGAGAAGGCTCGATCCAAAGGTATACCTGAAGCTAATTCTAAGCGTCTTCTTCCTCTACATCGGGGCGAACTACACCATAGTCTCGGTGGTGAAGCTCTCGGAGATGGTGGGGATCGGGACCGAGATCATCGCCGCCACCGCCGTCGCCCTCGGAACCTCTCTTCCGGAATTGGTGGTGAGCGTCAAGGCCGCGGCCATGAACAAGCCGGAGCTCGCCATAGGAAACCTCCTGGGCTCGAACATCTTCAACTCTCTCGGCATCATGGGGATATCTGCCCTCTTCGGGACCCTCGTGATCCCCGAGACGATAACGGGCTTTGTCATGCCCATGATGGTGGTCGCCACCCTCCTCTACTTCGTCGTAATCTGGGAGAAGGAGATGACCCTCTGGGAGGGTTGGATGATGGTGATCTTCTACATATTCTTCCTGGGAAAGCTCTTCGGCATCTTCTGAGATGGCGATCGATTGAGGATAGATATTTAATGTTTTGAAGAAGATAATTTGCTATGATCAAACGGTTCGCCGTCCTCCTCACCCTGATAATTCTGGCGGTCGTCCTCTGGGTCTCTAACTATGTCTACCCTAACATCTACCTCCAGAGGGCCTTCTATACCGCAGTGACCGTCGCCATGATCCACCTCCTCTTCAAACACGTCTTCGAGGATCTCCTAAGCAGGAGGATAACCGTATCCAAGACCAGGTACTCCTTCAAGAAGACGGTCTCGATAGTATACCTGGTCGTCCTGGTGGCAGTGGTGATCAACATCTGGGTGGAGAACACCCAGAGCCTTCTCCTCTCTTACGGTATCATAGCCGCGGGCCTCGCCGTAGCCCTCCAGGACCTCTTCAAGAACTTCGTCGGAGGGGTCATCATCTTCGTGACCGGGATATACCGGGTCGGAGATAGAGTGGAGATCAACTCGAGGAAGGGGGACGTCATCGACATCGACATCCTCTACACCACCCTCATGGAGATGGGAGAGTGGATGTCGGGAGATCAGGCCACCGGCCGGCTGACGATAATCCCGAACGGGTACATCCTCTCGGGGAGCGTCAACAACTACACGAAAGACCACGCCTTCCTCTGGGACGAGATCAGCGTACCCATAACTTATGAGAGCGACTGGAAGAAGGCGGTCACCATGATCCTCACCGTCGTCAGGAGGGAGACCGGCCCCGTCGCCTACGAGGCGGAAAAAAGCCTCTCCGGCCTGGAAGAGAAATACTATCTGCCCCGGAAGGTGGTGGAGCCCGCCGTATTCATAACCCTCACAGATAACTGGATAAGCTTCAACATAAGATACATGACGGCGGTGAGGGAGAGGAGGATGACGAAAAATAAGCTGAGCCGACTGATCCTCGACGAGATCGAGAAGTCCGACAATATCAAGCTCGCCTCCACCACCATCGACATAATCGGATTTCCCGAACTCCGTCTCGGTGGACCCGAGGCGGGCGGAGGAGAGACGTCGCCCGAAACGGTCTGAGGCATGACGAGGATGAGCTGACCGGCCGAGGCGAACGATCATGAACTCTGAGATGGCTTCAAGAAATGGGGGGGTGAAAGCCGCATGTCCCGGGTCTTCAAGATAAAGACGAAGAAGGTGGGCCTGCCTCCGGGCACCCTGATCCACGTCGGAGAGGAGAGGACCGAGCCGGTGCGGATCACCATCCTGGACTACGATCAGGATCAGCTCCAGGAGTTCTGTCTGACCTCCATCGACCAGTGCCTCGACTTCAAGGCCAAACCGTCCACAACCTGGATAGACGTGGTGGGGGTCCACAGGCCCGAGGTGATAGAGAAGATCGGAGATTGTTTCAACATCCACCCCCTGGCCCTGGAGGACATAGTACATACGGAACAGCGGCCCAAGATGGAGGACTATGACGATTACGTCTTCATCGTCCTGAGGATGCTCGCGAGCATCGAGATTGCTAAGGGCGAGGAGGAGATCAGGTCGGAGCAGGTGAGCCTTATAGTCGGCCGCGGTTTCGTCATATCCTTCCAGGAGACGGAGGGGGACGTCTTCGACTCGGTCAGGGACCGGATCCGAAAATCCAAGGGGAAGATCAGGAGGAAGGGGGCGGACTACCTCGCCTACTCCCTTATAGACGCCGTCGTTGACAACTACTTTTTGATCCTGGAGGATGTGGGGGAGGACCTGGAGGTGCTGGAAGACGAGCTGATCTCAAGCCCCACCCCCGGTACTTCGCAGCATATCCACGAGATGAAGAGGGACATGATATTCTTCCGAAAGTCGGTCTGGCCCCTCCGGGATGTGATAAGCCGCCTTGCGCGGGGCGAGTCGGAGATCTTTGAGGAGTCGACGGAGATCTACCTCCGGGACGTCTACGACCACACCGTCCAGGTGATCGACGCCATCGAGACCTTCAGAGACATCCTCTCAGGGATGCTGGACATCTACCTCTCCTCCATCAGCAACAGGATGAACGAGGTGATGAAGGTTCTGACGATCATCGCCACCATCTTCATACCCCTCACCCTCGTCGCCGGGATCTACGGCATGAACTTCGATTACATGCCCGAGCTCCGGTGGCACTGGGGCTATCCAGCGATTCTTCTCTTCATGCTCGTCGTGGGACTTGTCATGCTCCTCTACTTCAGGAGGAGGGGGTGGCTTTGAAACCTTCAAATGAGGTCTGGAAGATGGAAGCGATCCGGAAGATGGAAAATGTCGGGCTGGTGTTGATATGGTCCTCCGCTTGATCGAGATGATCCTCCCCGAGGAGGAGAAAGAGGGTCTTGAGAGGCTGTTGACCTCAAACAAGCTCGCCGTCCTCGGCGTCTGGACGGCGCCTCTCGAGGGGATCTGGGCGCGGCCCGTGGGGGGAATCTGGAAGAAGACCTTCACAGAGAGGAAGATCCTGGTGAAGATCCTCGTCTCCACGGCGAATTCCGAAGCCGTCATCGACCTCCTCGAAAAGAGGTTCCGACGGGCGGAAGGGTGCAGGCTCGTCGTCCTCCCGGTGGCGGCGTCTCTCCCCAGGCCCGAGCTGGCCGAGGAGGAGGCCGAGACGAAGACCCTTCCCGAAGAGAAGCCGAAGAAGAAGAGCAGGCGGATAGGAAGGGAGGAACTTTACGCCGACATCGCCTACACCACCGGCCTCTCTCGAATCTACGTCTTCATGGTGATCCTCTCCTCCATCGTGGCCGCCATCGGCGTTCTGAGGGATAACGTCGCCGTCATCATCGGGGCGATGGTGATCGCCCCCCTCCTGGGGCCGAACGTCTCCTTCTCCCTCGCCACCATCCTTGGGGATGGGTCCCTCGCCCGAAGGGCTCTGGTGGCGAACCTGGTGGGGATTGGGACGGCCATCGTCATCTCGTTCTTCTTGGGGTCGGTCCTCACCGTGGACCCCACCACCCCCGAGATCGCCTCCCGGACCGTGGTGGGCCTGGGCGAGGTGGCCTTGGCCCTAGCCTCGGGAAGCGCGGGGGCCCTCGCCTTCACCACGGGGGTGTCCGCCACCCTCATCGGCGTTATGGTCGCTGTCGCCCTCCTCCCGCCCCTCGTCACCTTCGGCCTTCTGATGGGGTCGGGTCACGAGAGCCTGGCCTGGGGAGCGATGCTCCTCTTCGTCGCGAATTTCATCTCCGTCAACCTCTCGGGGGTGGCAACCTTCCTCGGCCAGGGGATAAGGCCCCTGGGATGGAAGGAGGCGAAGAGGGCAAAGAGGGCGTCCTTGATGGCGATGGCCCTCTGGCTTCTTATGCTCATCGTCCTGCTGATCATAATTATCCGGTCTCAGCCCATCACGATCTGAATGAAGGGCTTATAAGAACCACAATAATAATGCCAGAGGGACAACAATTGAGCAATTCCCGAGGAGGAGGTCAGGATGGCTGAGACGAAGACTGGTGCTTCTTCAACCCTAGATTTCGATGTCAGAACCCAGGTCTCAGAGGTGAGGCGGGTGACCCTGATCGGCCTGGTCATAAACGTGGCCCTCTCCGTCTTGAAATTTGCTGCGGGAATTTTGGGAAACAGCCAGGCTGTGGTGGCGGACGCCGTCCACAGCCTCTCGGACACAGTGACCGACGGTGCAGTCCTGGTGGGGGTCAAGTTCTGGTCGAAGCCCCCCGACGAATGCCACCCCCACGGCCATCGAAGGATCGAGTTTCTGGTGACGATCTTCATCGGCCTCCTCTTGGCCGCCGTCGCCTTCGGCCTCAGCTACAACGCCCTTTCGACCCTCCACGAGGTCCAAAAAGGCCCACCCGGATCCATCGCCTTCTTCGCGGCGATCTTGTCCATCTTCACCAAGGAGCTGCTATATCGCTGGACGATCTCTGTGGGAAGAGAAATTAAGTCCCCAGCCCTCATCGCCAATGCCTGGCACCACCGATCCGACGGCTTAAGCTCCGTGCCGGCGGCGGTGGCCGTCGCAGGAGCAGCCCTGGTTCCCGGCCTCGCCTTTCTCGACCGCCTGGGGGCGATAGTCGTTTCGATGTTCATCCTTCAGGCGGCATGGAGGATCATCCGGCCCTCTGTGGAGCAGCTCGTCGACCGTGGGGCGCCCGAGGAGATCCGTCTCGGAATCGAGCAGCTGGCTTGTGCCACCCCTGGTGTTCAGGAGGTTCACGCCATCAGGACCCGCCACATCGGGTCTGGTATCGAAGTCGACCTCCACGTATTGGTCGATCCCTTTCTCACCGTCGAAGAGGGGCACAAGATATCCGAGGAGGTGAAGCGGAGGCTCATCGATTACGTCTCGGACGTGGTGGACGTGGTGGTACACCTGGAGCCCTACGAAGAGGGAGGAGAAAGGGGCCGGGTTTGACGACACTTTTCGCATGTCAGAAAAGCCCGCTCGGTTCGCGCCGAGGGTTTGACTTTTCTCGAGCCACGTTTCGATAACGGCGCAAGTGCCGCCAAAATAACCGCTGCCCTTCAGGCTTATACCGTCGTATAACCCTCTGAAAACAAAAATAATCACAAAAAACGGTTATCAGGATGTATAGAACCATTAAATTCTATTTTGCCAGAAACTGAACAGTTTTATCGGTTTGGAATAATTTCTGAACGGTCTTCGTCCGGCCCAGTTCGGCTCTAATTTTAATTATCGTTCAAGCTGAGAGGAGTTTGGTGAGGACGGAGCTTCCGAAGCTGGAGCAAAGCCGTCCTCGATAGTGAGGTATGAGAAATGAAACACGCAAAACCGTTGATAACTTTGGCGGTGGCCTGCCTTCTGGCTTTGCCCGCCTTCTCCATGTCATGGAACGATGGAGCCGGGCGTGATGGCAGGTTCGATCAGCTGAACCTGACAGAAGAAGAGATGGAGAACATGACTCTGGCAGAGCTGAGGGAGCTTAAACAGGAGAACAACCGAGACCAGTGCCCCGTGAATGACGGCAAGATGAACCAGCGCCGCCCTATGAATGACTGCCCGAGTGAGAGAGGTTTTGGCGACGCTTTTCTTCTGATGGATGACCTGACCGAAGAAGAAATTGAGAATATGACCCTCGCTGAGATCAACGAGATGAGACAGCAGAAGATGGAAGAATTCCGCAACATGACTGCAGAAGAGATCGAATCTCTGAGAGAAGAGAAGAGAGCGGAGATGGAGAATATGACCATCGCCGAGCTGAGGGAAGTGGGTGAGAAGAGGTTCGACAGACCCTTCATCGGCGGCGGTGCCTGCCTTCTAGTAGCCGACCTGACGGCAGAAGAGCTGGAAGGGATGACCCTCGCCGAGATCGAGGCCCTGAAAGAAGAGAAGATGGCCGAGCTGAACAACATGACCCTCGCCGAGATCGAGGCTCTGAAGGAAGAGTGGACGGCCGAGATGGAGAATATGACCGTCGCCGAGGTTAACGAACAGATGGAGGTATGCAACCTCCTCGGCCTTGGTGGTTTCGGCAAAGACCACAAGATGGCCCCCCAGGGCTGCCATGACGACCAGTTCGGAAATGCCGGATTTGACCGTTGCAATCCGACGAATCTGAAGGGCATCCAGCAAAACCAGTGCGGGATGGCTGGAGCCGGCATGAATCAGCAGGGTGGGGGAGCGTTGAATAATAAGATGAACGGGCCCGGCTTCGGGGGACAAAGGTAAGCTGGAGGAGACGCGACCAGCAGAACATCCCTCATAGGAATCGGGCGATGGGTGGTTTGTGAGCATGCTTTGCCCGCAAGCCCTCTGACCCGACTCGACGGGCACCATAGCACAGAACCCCGGCGTCTCGAAGGGCCGTGGACCAAGTTGCCCACGGCTCCGAGACCTGAGGTGACTACAGATGATGAAAAACATGATTATTCCTGAATCCCCAATGGACTCATCCGCCGCGCCGATAAAGACGGCCTGGATCAAGAGCGGCTTTGCCCTGGGGCCGGCGGGGTCGTTCTTCAAGTCGGCCCGTCCTCTCAGGATAGAGATCGAAGGTCTGAGGCTTCTAAGTCCGGCCCAGATCAGAGTCCTCCTGCAGAATCGAAGGAGCATCGAGGAGGTCAAGATGTTGATTGAGGAGGAGGCGAACCCCTCTTTCATATATCGAGGGAAGATGAGACTTGACGGTGTCCTCTTTCGGCTGGTGGACGTAGACCTCAGATCGTCGGATTTCGAGACGGTCCTCAGGGCCGATCTCGCCGGAATTCGGGGGGTACGAGACGGAATCTGGTCTTCCGAAGGTGCGGGCGACATCGTAGGACGTATAGAGATGAAAGAGACAAGAGGAGGCGTCGTAGGTGGCAGAGGGACCTTGATGATCCATCAGGGGACTCTTCAAGGCAGGTACACGGTTCATCTGGACGCACCAGCCGAGGGCTGATCTTCGTGAAGATCATGAAGATTTATGCCGTCTTGGCGATGATCATATCTGTCATGACGACGGCCCACTCATCTCCCTTCGAAGACGTCCCGGTGCAGAGGCGACACTTTTCGGAGGCGGATATCCTCGAACCCATCGCCCTGGATGGGAGGGCGACGGGACCTCGCCCTGGTTTGGGGGAAGAGCGTCCGCCAGACGGTCCCTTCCGAGCGGAGGGAGTAGCTCTGGAGAGGGGGGAGACTTACTTCCTCCACATATGGCTGATAGACACAAAACAGATACCCCCGGCCGTTGCCAGAGATCTGCTGAGAGAGAACAGGAGCCTAGACGAGATCCGGGAAGAGATCTCAAAGTCAGAGGGGAAGACCACCATTCGGGGAGGCATGATCTTGGGCGATGACCGATTCATCCTGGTAAACATCAGCCAGATCGCAGGCGGCGACTCCTCTGTCCTGGAAGCCGACCTGGTGGAGTTCGATCACATGATGAGGAGCGCTGAAGATCTGGTGATGGGCCACATAGTAATCGAAACCCGCGAGGTGGGCGGAGCCCAGGTGGGTGAAGGGAATCTGACGCTGAATGTCGATGACGAGAGTTCAAGCTACAGGCTGACCTTTCTGCCCCCGCAGACAGTAATGGATCAGAACGGCGAGGCATCTGGAGGAGACCATGTCCCTGGTAGAGATCAGTGGTCTTGAGAAGAGCTACAGGGTGGGCGAGATGGAGGTTCCAGTCCTCAAGGGGATCGAACTTGAGATCGAAGAGGGGGAGTTTGTGGCGCTGATGGGCCCCTCTGGCTGCGGAAAGAGCACCCTCATGAACATCCTCGGATGTCTCGACAGGCCATCGAAAGGGAGAGTTCTCCTGAAGGGCCGAGACCTGAGCCGGCTATCTGACAGGGATCTGGCTCGGATAAGAAGAGAAGAGATAGGGTTTGTCTTCCAGAGCTTCAACCTCATAGGCAGGATCTCGAATCTGATGAACGTGGAGCTTCCGATGACCATCAAAGAGACGGCAAGGAACGCCAGGAGTGATCGGGCGAGAGAGCTTCTCGAGTCCGTGGGGCTTGGCCACCGGCTCGATTACAGCCCTTCCAACCTTTCTGGTGGAGAGAGACAAAGGGTGGCGATCGCCAGGGCCCTCGCCAACGATCCGTCCATCATCCTCGCCGACGAGCCAACGGGCAACCTCGACGAGAGGAGCACCACTGAAATTATGGAAATTATGTATGAGCTGAACGTAGGAGGTCGCACGATTATCATGGTGACCCACGATGTTGAAACGACGAAAGATTGCAGTCGCATGGTATGGATGAGAGACGGCATGGTCCAGGAAGTGACGTCATGAGATCGAGATCGAACTTGGCTTTGGTTCTGGCCTTCGTCCTGATGGTCTTAACGTTAATCCAGGCCTTCTCCATGTGTCTATCGGCTTCTGCTTATCCTTATAGCTACATGTACCGCTGCCCCGAGCCGACGATCACGATCGGATCTTCGATCTCACCCGAAGTTCTGATGCCCGGCGACACGGGCATCGTCTCCATGGTGATCGAGAACTGTGCCGACCAATACGTCGTATCCTACCAGAGGGAGGACTTCTCCTTCACTGTGCCGATATACCTGGTTGAGCTCACGGGGACCGAAGGGCTGGTGGTTACTACAGAACCCTATGAGAACGTCGGAACCATAGGCCCCGGCGACCAGATCGAGATATACTTCAAGGTAAAGGTCGACGAGAACGCCACTGACGGAAACTACTTCCTGGACGCAAAGCTCGTCAGCGGATATGAAGAGGCTCCCGAAGAGGTCAACCGGAAGGTCCCAGTGAAGGTGGACTCCTCAGACGTCATGCTGATCCAGGCCGACGTTCCGACCCCATCCAGTGCGAGCCTGGACGTGGCAAACCCGAGAGAGAACACCCTCAGCGCAGTGACGATCGTGCCCGAGGCCGATGGCGTGGAGTTCTCGCCAAAAGAGTACTACATCGGCACCATGGAGTCAGATGAGATCTTTACCATCGACTTCGATCTCAAGTCGACTTCGACCGCTGAAAAGATCGATCTCGGCTTCAAGGCCAGGTTCAAGAACGGCGATACCTGGCACGAGTCCGAGGTATACACCACCACCCTTAGTGGCGGGGCAAAAGACCCCGGCGACGCCAGGGGTCCGCCCGGCCAGGGCAGAACCGGAACGACGACAGCTGCGGCCGCAATCCTCCTGCCGACGGTGATCGGCGGCGCCTACTTCTGGCGGAGGAGGGCCAAGAGACCTTGACCATCATCCTCGACGGCGGCTTGGAAATCTTCGACGGCGAGATTGAAACTCTGGAGTGAGATTCCTTGAGACCGGACGATATGCTGGAGTACGTCCTCTTGAGCTTCAAGGCCGATCGGAGGAGGGCCCTGATGTCGAGCCTCGGGATCATCATCGGCGTCGTCTCGATAATCGCCCTCCTCTCGGTGGGCCAGGGGCTCTACGGCGGCGTCAACGAGCAGTTCGGCGACCTCGACATGGACCTCATCACTGTGAGGCCCGGCTCTGGGATGGGGATGGGCCCGGGAGACCGGCCCGCCTCAACCCCAGAGGAGCCCGCCGAGTTCGATGATAAGGACGTGAAGATCATCGATAACGTCCTGGGGGTCAAGGACGTATATCCCCTCAAAACGACCAGGGTTCTCCTCTCCTTCCGGGGCGACAACACCTCGGTGAGCGTCATCGGGATATCGCCCGAGGAGCACGACGACCTGAAGGTCGTGGTTGCTCGGGGCCGGTTCTTGACCGGCTCCGACTACAAGGCTGCCGTGGTCAGCCACGATATAGCCGAGGATTTCTTCAGGATGGACATCTCCCCAGGAAACCAGATAAGGCTCTACATCGACGAGGAGGACCGCTATTCGGACTTCAAGGTGGTGGGCGTCCTGGAGGAGGACGAGGACCCGACTTACGCTTCATCAGGCGTTTACATAACCCACAAGGCGATGGATGACCTCCTCGACGTCGAAGAGTACCACTACGACAGCATCATAGTGAGGGCCGAGGACCCGGCCCAGGTGGAGGCATTGGCCGAAGAGGTCGAGAAGGATCTCTCCAGGATTCACAGGGACGAGGCCTACAACGTCGAGGCGCTCTCGACGAGGTTTGAGTCCATGCTGGAGGTGCTGAACATGATCAAGTACGCCCTCGCAGGCATCGGATCCATATCTCTCATCGTGGGGGCGATTGGGATATCCAACGTCATGATGCTGACGGTCAAAGAGAGAACCCACGAGATCGGCGTGATGAAGGCCATCGGGGCCACCACCTGGGATATAAGGACCCTCTACCTCCTGGACGCGGGGATGCTCGGCCTTGCGAGCAGCCTGCTGGGGATCGCCCTGGGTTGGCTCGTCTCGGACTTCGTCGGCTCTGTGGCGAATATACCCCAGGAGGTGACGCTCCAGTCCATAGTCTTTGGCCTTCTCTTCGGCGTCGTGATCACCACCGTCGCCGGGATCTACCCCGCCAACAAGGCGGCGATGCTCGACCCCATCGAGGCCCTCCGGGCGGAGTGATGGGGAATATGGGTCTCCTGGCGGAAGGTTTAGCTGGGCCAGAAGGCGGATCGCAAAACTGTCCGGGACCTAAAAGGTGTACCGGACCGGAGGGATCCGCCCCCCCAAAAATCTGGCCCTCCGACCTTGGGTCGCGACTTCCAGGCTCTCCCCGAAAGCTCTCTGGAGAGATACAGCTTCGGTTTTCCTCCTCTCCCTCTCCAGAGAGCCGGGACTGAGAGCCTGGAGCTGCCCGCCGAAGTCATAGAAAATTTGCATATAAATGGCCGGGCGCTCGGGTATCGAAGAGCGGGGAAGCAATTCGAAGGTGTGAAGATGGATCCGATCGAAGATGATGATGTAGCAGGGCCTGAGAAGAGACACCGTCGCGGTCATTTCCGGACCCGCCCCGAGAGCTCTCCAGCGATTTCACCCTCCCTTATCGTTTTATCCCTCCAAGTTATTCGCTGGGGAGCCGGGACCGCGGGGTCGGAGATGCCCGCGATATGCACTGTATATGGAATGTTTTATGATTCGAAGCCCGCCGATTTTTGGCGGGTTTTCCGTCCTCGAAAGGAGGTAAAGAGAGATGAGATGCAAATCATTGAAGATGATGGCGATGGTCTGCCTTCTGGCAGCCGTCGCCTCGATATCGGTGGGAATGGCGTCTGAGGAGGGCGCGACAGATCTGAGCGCCATCAACGCGGCTGATGAAGTGACGATGACAGATGAAGTCGATGGTATGGACAACGAGTCCTCTTTGAACTCGACCGATCAATCATCCAATGAATCGTCCGCCGAAGACGCCGATGTGAGCGTCGTCAGCCTGAGCACCCTTGAAGACGGTTCCAAAGCGGGAGAAAACGCCGACGTAACGGTGATAAGCTACATGCCTCCCAACAGTTCCAACGATGCTGATGGTGTGGAAGAAAATGACACCAACGTGACCGATGTGAGAATCCTGAGCAACGTTCTGGGCTCATCCGCCGCAGAAAACGTGACCGACCTCAGCGCCCTCGACGAGGCGTCCGACGAAACCGACGGAGCGAAGCTGATCGACGTGAGGGTCTTGGGCGATGTCCTGGGTGCATATCCCGCCGAAAACGTCACAGATCTGAGCACTCTCGGCGAAACGGCTACAGCGCTCGGTGTCACTAATGCGACAGAGACCGGCCCCGCAGCGCTCTCCAGCACCACAACTAACGAGTCGCAAGTAACCGACGTTATGGCGCTGAGCGAGATTCTGGGCTACTGAGAGACGCCATCGGTGGAGCGGCCCCTGGCTTGATATAAGGGATGGAGGGGGCATTCCGGCCCTCCCCGCTCTGCCTCCATTGAGTTCGTTTATATTTTTCATCTTTTGGGTGATAGCAAGTACAAGTTGCGAGGGTCAGGGGTGAGGGGGGGGCGAGGAGCGAGTGGAAAACCCTTTTATAGAAGATCAAATAGTCAGATCGTGAGAAGGAGGCAATTCATGGCAGGATTAGGTGGACAGCCGATATTGATTCTTAGAGAAGGCGCTCGACGAGAGCGGGGAAAAGAGGCGATGTCTAACAACATCATGGCGGCACGAGCCGTGGCCAAGGCGGTCCGGAGCACCCTCGGCCCCCGGGGCATGGACAAGCTCCTCGTCGACACCATCGGAGACGTGACGATAACCAACGACGGCGTGACCATCCTCCGGGAGATGGAGGTGGAGCACCCCGCCGCCAAGATGCTGGTGGAAGCGGCGAAGGCCCAAAACGACGTCGTCGGCGACGGGACTACCACCGTGGCGATCCTCACAGGGGAGCTCCTCAAGAGGGCCGAGGAGCTGATGGATGAGGGCGTCCACCCGACGATCATCGTCCAGGGGTACAGGATGGCCGCCGATAAGGCGATCAAGGTCTTAGAGGAGATGGCCAAGAAGGTCTCGACGGAGGACAGGGACCTATTGGAGAAGATCGCCCTCACCGCCATGGCAGGAAAGCTCGCGGGTGCTCCCGACGTCAAGATCGCAAAGGACGTCGTGGATATGGTGCTGGCGGTGACCGAGGAGACCGACGACGGCAAGAAGGTCGTCTCCCTGAAGAACGTCATCGTGGAGAAGAAGACCGGAGAGAGCATGGACGACACCGAGCTCTTCCAAGGGATCATAATCGATAAAGAGCGGGTCCACTCCAACATGCCGAAGAAGGTCAAAGGCGCCAAGATCGCGATCCTGGGAACCCCCATCGAGGCCCGTGACACCGAGACCAAGGCCGAGATCTCCATCACCTCTTCAGACCAGTTCAAGATCTTCGCAAATCAGGAGAAGGAGGCGATCCAGAAGGTAGCGGACAAGGTGATCGCCACCGGCGCCAACGTCGTCTTCTGCCAGAAGGGGATCGACGACCTCGCCCAGAGCTACCTCGCGAAGGCCGGGATCATGGCCTTCCGGAGGATCAGAAAGACCGACCTCAAGAAGCTGGCAAGAGCCTCCGGCGGAAACATCGTCACAAACCTCGACGAGATGACGCAGGCGGACCTGGGCCACGCAGACCTGGTGGAAGAGAAGAAGGTGAGCGGAGCCCACATGACCTTCGTCACAGGCCTCGCCAAGGAGGGGACGGTATCTCTTCTCCTCCGGGGCGGAACCCAGCAGGTCGTGGACAGCCTGGAGAGGGCCCTGGACGACGCTCTTCACGCCGTCGCCGCGGCCGTCGAGGACGAGACCCTCGTCGCGGGCGGCGGAGCGCCCGAGGTGGAACTCTACCTCAAGCTGAGAGAGTACTCCACGAACTTCAAGGGAAGGGAGCAGCTCGCCGTAGAGAAGTTCGCCGAAGCGATGGCCGAGATCCCGAAGGCCCTCGCCGAGAACGCCGGCTTTGACGCCATAACCAAGCTGACAGACATGAAGAGCAGCCATGAGGCCGGGATGAAGACCGGAGGCCTGAACACCCTCGAAGGGAAGGTCGTGGACATGTGGGCGATCGGAGTCGTAGAGCCCCTCAGGGTGAAGACTCAGGCCATCAAGTCCGCTACAGATGCCGCAAACCTGATCTTGAGGATCGATGACGTCATCGCCTCCAAAAGGACTGAGCAGCCTCCGGCGGGAGCTGGGGCTGGAATGGGAGGCATGCCCGGCGGGGGAATGTGCGGGATGCCTGCTGGGATGGGCGGCATGGGCGGCATGGGGATGCCTCCGGGGATGATGTAAAGTATTGCGAAATGCTCAGATCGGCCCTCTTTGACACGGGCCGATCCGCCCATGTCCGTCGGAAGATGGGACGGCTTTCTAATCGGAGGCCCGTGATCCGAGAAGGACTTCGACCTGATCCGCCTCCAAATCAGATCTGCCCGAAAAATAGCGCCGGAATCGGATCCGAAAAGGCCTCTTCCCGGCCCATCCCCTATCTTTTTTAAGACTCAAAGAAAAATGGGATTTTGAATGAAGGGCGGCTTTTACTTGAACTCTAGGATGCCGTCGGAAGTGGAGTAGAGCTTCTTTCCCTTCATGATCCCGTATCCCAGAAGCATAGCTAGTCCTGAGCAGAGGACGACGATTCCCATGACAAGAAGTTCAAAGGTGAGGTTGGTCTCGATCCCTGCCATCCCGGCCAGGTTGGGTGAGACCAAAAGGGACATCCCAGTCAAGGAGAGGAAAAGTCCGCTGGATAATCGCCTCTCAAGCCTGAGGTCCAACGACTCCTCTTTGGCCCGTTCTGCGTTTCCCCTCTCCAGCAGGTACATCTTCTTCTTGTGTTCAAGGTAGTAAACGAAGGCTAGGAACGGTATACCTTCCATGATCAACAGGAGAACGGGCCAGTCAGTCACGATTTCACACCCTAGGTAGAGTATCTCGGTTCCCGTAAATAATCCTTTCGCACGAGATTTCAAATTTGTAATATTTATTAAGAGTTCTATATTATAAATTTTATATTATATAATTAATATAAAACTTGGGCAGATATGCTTCATTATCTATCCGTGGTCGTCATCTGAGCTGTCATCTTATCCCGAATAGATGTATAAAAACGTTATCTTGCGCCCACTTGATCCTAGGCTTTAACCAAACCCTTTAACATTTGGGCGCAAAAGAACTTTACTCCTTTCGCGTCTTTGCCAGGCGACCTTTAGAACCACCTTGGCTAAATCGAGCTTGGCCGTGCCATCACTTTTAGACTTGCACGAAGGCCACATTTCTCAAGTGGGCAACATATAACTATCGCATTCATACTATTAAAATCTTACGGTATGTATTAACATTCAGAGTTCGGTCTCCCCCATCAGCCGTTCCATGATGAGGCTCGCAGCCTTGCAGAGAAAGGCGTCGGTCTGGCCGACGGCCGCCTCACCGCATAGCCTTCCTGTGACCATCTCCTCCACGATCCCATCGCATTCCTTTCTGATCTCGATGATCTCCTTCGAGGGCTCCAGCTCTCTCAGGCATTCGGAGAGGTCCAGGAGCTGGTCCACCTTTAGGTCCACCGCCCTCTCGACCCAGTCCTCCTCATCGCCTGCCTCTTTTCCACCCCGAAGCTTGCGGATCTCGGCGAGGAAAGGGTCGGCCTCGTCTGCTGCGGAACTGATCTTGGTATCTGACATCTTTTCAGCTTCTCTGTCCAGTCTTCTCTGCCAAGCTCTGATTTCAAGATGGACCTCTTCGGCTAAAACCCTTTTGCAGAAGAATATGATGAAGAATAAATTAGATCTGGGGGCTGACATTCAGATATCGAGGCCGACTATGGCATCGGAAGAGGCTGACAAAGGCGTTTTTCTCCAGGAAGCCCCGAAAAGAGGTGGCGGTGTTGCGCGAGATTAGCAAAGATATATCTTACAGCCAAATCACGGCCCTGTCTGGAAAAGGTTAATAGAGGTTGAGGAACTAAGGCTTGCCCGTGGGCTCGTAGGGTAGAGGATATCCTAGCGGGCTTCGGAGAGAATCGCTCGAAGAAACCCGCTGACCTGGGTTCGACTCCCAGCGGGTCCGTCCCCTTTTTTAGCTCATTGCTGTTTGATTCAAGTTAGATTCAACCAACTCGGCATATCCGGGGGTGGATCCGAGACGGGCGGAAAACCCTTTTTGCCAATAGCTCCATCAGAAGAGCGGTGGTGAGGGTTTGGTTGACCTTCTGGGAAAAAAGAGGCTGGAAGAGGAGATCGAGCGGCTGAGGTCCTGGGGAGCTGAGCTGGAGGAGGAGAAGGGCTCCCTGAAGCTGCAGATCGAAAGGCGGGAGGAGAAGATCAGAAAGCTGACGGCTGCCTTCCAGGAGACGAGCATCGCCCTCAAGGCCTCAGAGCAGAGGATCGCCGCCCTCCAGGAGCGCTCCGCTGGAGAGGGCGAGGGGGAAGAGGCCGAGAAGGAAGGGCGAAGCCCAGGCTCCAGCCGTCTCCTCAAGCCGAGAGAGGTCGAGCGGCTCCTCGATAGGCTCGATTCCATCTCATCTCCAAAGGGCGACCTCCTCTCGGCCTACGTGGCCCGCGGGTCGGCCGGGGGGGACCTGCCCCTCGAATTCAATGATCTGGTGAAGCGGGCCGACTTAGACAGGGGGGTCGCGGTTTTCTCCGACCCTCTCCTCTTCACCATCGCCCTCGTCCCGCCCTTCCCCATCGAGGAGGACGAGGTCGCGGTGGCGGGGTCTTTTAAGACGGGACCAGTGAGAGAGATGCTGGACATCCCGGTCCTGGTGGTCGCCGCCCACGCTGGCGAGACCCTCCTGGGGGTGGCCCTCGGTCGGGAGGGGTTCGCGAAGCACACCGTTGTAAAAAGCACCGTCAAAGAGAAGCACACCAAGGGCGGCTGGAGCCAGAAGAGGTTTGAGAGGTTGAGGGAGGAGGACATACGCCAGCATGCCGACCTGGTCGCTGAAAGGCTCCCTCAGATTCTGGAAGGCTATCGTTCGATCCCCGCCCGCGCCGTGGTGAGCGGCGATCCGGCCCTCGTCAAGATGATCGCCCCCGCTATCGAGATGCCAATTTTGGAGGCGAAGATGGGACGGTTCGACCGGAAAAATCCGAACCAACTTCTGGAAGAGGTCTACGGCTTCGTCTGCCTGCGAGGATGACGAGCTGACGGAAAATGAGCTTGCAGAGGACGAGCATGGACGAAGGGATAGGCCGCGAAATGTCGAGAAGGGTCGCGAAGGCGCGGAGAGTTTGAGATGAGAGACTGGGAAAAGGAGAAAACGGCATCTGATGCGGATGCTGAGAGGGAAGAGCTGGAGAGGCTCGCGAAGGACTGGGACTGGCACGTTCGAAGGGCCGTCGCCTTAAACCCGCGCGCGCCCCTGGAGATCCTGCGGGATCTCGCGAAAGACCCGGTCCAGTGGGTCCGGGAGGCTGTGGCCGGGAGCCTTCAGGCCGACACCGAGATCCTTGACTTTCTCTCGCAGGACGGCGACGGCTTCGTCCGGGCGGCCGTCGCCAATAACCACTTGGCGACTCCCGAGATCCTGGAAGATCTATCCTGGGACGAGATGATGGACTTCGACTACTCCCTTTCCAAGAATCGGTACATCGTCCAGGAGGCGGTGGCCAAAAACCCGAACTCTCCCGAAGAGGTGATCAGAACCCTCATCCAGGACGTCCGGATCGCTGTCGCGATGAACCCCAAAACCTCTTCTGGGTCCCTGGAGAGCCTCGCCGCCGATCGGGACGTCGAGATCCGGGCGGCGGTCGCATCGAACCCGAGCGCCGATCAAAAGACCCTGGAGGCCCTCTCTCGGGACTGGGCCTGGAAGGTGAGGGAGACGGTGGCGAAGAACCGGGCGACGCCCGAGGGGGTGGTGAGGGCCCTCGCCGAGGACGCTGACCAGAGCGTGAAGAAGGCGGCGGAGGCGAGGCTGGAGGGGTGGATCTGATTCTAAGCTTCAGCTTCTGGCTTGTCTCGGGCTAATAATAGTATTTATTATGTTTTATCTTTTGAATATATCATCCTACCTCGCGCTTCAGCATCAAAGTCGCCGCCCAGAAAGCGAGGATGAAGAACCCCACCAGGAAGAGGAGGTCGGGCACTATCTCTGATACCCCCGCCCCCTTCAGCATCACGGCCCGCAGGGCATCGCTGGAGTAGGTGAGGGGGAGGATGTAGGAGATCGGCCTTATGAAGTCGGGGATCGACGGCCCCGGGCAACGATGCTGTAATCCTCGAAAGAATCGGGGCCTGAGTTTTCTCCGTCGTTCAAGTGCCCATCTCCCGACGTGATCAGACCTTGCCCTTTTTCCGGTGGCGGACCGCAAGACCTGCTGCCCCCAGAGCCGCTAGGAGGGCTGCAAAGATGAAAACCCGCGTCTCGTCGTCCTCGATCCGCAGGTAGGCGTGCTCGGTCTCGGTCAGATCGTCGCTCTTCGAGTCGGAGAACTCAAAGAGGATGGTGAGCGAATAGGTCTTTTTTGGGACCGCGTCTTTTGAGACGTCCAGCTTGTAGACCAGCTCCGCCGTATCTCCAGGCCTGAGGAGGGGGATCGGGGATTCGTCGACGCTGACGTAGATCCCGCTCTCGGGCCTGAGCCTTGCCACCAGGTCCTGAGCATAATCGTCGAGCATAGATCCGACCTGTTAACCGAACTGAAACGGGGATGCAACCTGGTTTTGACCGTCGATAAAAAGGAGAAATTTGAAAGTTTTGGGTTCCATCTTCAGGAGATAGGGAGCAGCTTTAAGGAAATATACAAAGACATTATGGTGGACGGCGTAAAATACAGCCTAGAATGCATGATGATCGCAGACGGGAAGGAATCTATCGTGATCACCAGGGTGGGAGACGAGAGGCTGGCTGTGGTGGTGAAGCTTCCCGTCGTCTCAGCCCTTCAGAAGGGCGTTTTGGAGCATCTGGCCTAGGGCGGGCTGGCCGGGAAAAAGTGTCCAATCCCACCCCCCTCTTCGCCTGGCAGACCTATCGCTTTGGTATTTCATGAAGGGATCTTCTCTATGCGTATTGCGCACGCCTTGAACTCCGGCGTCTTTGCCTGCGGGTCCAGGGCGGCGTTGGTGAGGAGGTTGGTGAGAACATCCTGGTAGTGGAAGGACATGAAAGCCACGCCGCGCGACGACTTATCAGTGACCCTTGCCTTCGCCCTGACCTCACCTCGCCTGGACTTGACCATAACCGTCTCGCCGTCAGAAACGCCAAGCGCCTCGGCGTCGGTGGGGCTGATCTCTATCGCCTCCTCGGGCCATACCCCCAGGATCCCCCTGGAGCGGCGGGTCATAGAGCCGCAGTTGTAATGCTCTCGCCTCCGGCCGGTGGTGAGGATCAATGGGTAGTCGGGATCGGGCTCCTCGGCGGGGGATCTGTGCTCGACGGCGTTGAACTTTCCGAGGCCCCGGCTGAACCTCTCGACGTGCATCGTCTCTGTCCCCGGGTGGTCTATCGAGGGGCAAGGCCACTGGAGGCCACGAGTGCCCAGCCGCTCGAAGCTCACCCCGCCGAACATGGGCGCAAGAGATGCAATCTCGTCCATGATCTCCGAAGGGTGAAGGTACTTCATAGGATAGCCCATCTTATCGGCGATGAGACAGATCGTCTCCCAGTTCTCAAGGCCAGCGAGGGGAGAGATCGCCTTCTTCACCCGCTGGATCCGCCGCTCGCCGTTGGTGAAGGTCCCGTCGCACTCCGCAAAGCTTGCGGCGGGGAGGATCACGTCGGCATATCTGGTCGTCTCGGTGGGGAATATC
>LGFT01000007.1 GCA_001509375.1 Methanothrix harundinacea
ATCCTCTGACGGAGAGGGCGATAGGCTTTCTCTTCGCCCTCGATATGATAGAGCGACGGAAGGGGAGGGCCGAAGGCATCGGCCCAGGCCTATCATGACTTTCGTTTGCGTCGTCGATATTGCGCGTCCGATATATGTGGGGGATACAAGTCCCCCACACAGAAGAGGTCACTTCAACTGGATCTTCGTCAACCGCTCCTCTGGTTTGGGCTCCCTCTTTGGTACCATGAGCTCAAGGATCCCGTCCTTCATCTTGCCTTCGACCTTCGATGGATCGACCTCTTCGGGGAAGTTGATCGTTCTATGACAGGAGCTATAGGTCCGCTCTCTATGGAGGTAATTCTGAGACCTCTCTTCCTCTTCGGACTTCTTTTCCGCTTTGAGCACCAAAAAGTCCTTATTTAGCTCCACGTCCACGTCGTCTTTATCAAATCCGGGCAACTCGGTCTTGACGACGTACCGATCGCCGTCATCCACGACGTCGACCAACGGCGCCCGGACGGGAAGGGCGCCAAGTGTTCTCGGAAGATAGGTTCTCATAGGCAAAAACGGCGACAAAAGATCGTCAAAGGACCGTCTGAATTCATCGAATATCGTGTCAAACCCTCGTGACATCTCGGTCGCTCTTGCTGGTCGTTTTGCTATAGCGTGTTCTCCTCCAGAAGGAGATTCGACTATCTCTTTCTCTTTAGAGTCGGCCATAACACTCACCTTCCTAGAGGCTCTTTGTCCTCGTTACACATCACTAAGTTTAATCTTCTATAAATAGGTTTCTCCTATCATCTGAGCATATATTCAGGAAATTTTGACATTTGGCATTAACGATCCCTGCATGATATGGGAAAATGATGACGAAAAGTGGCTCAATACTGATCGTCTTATGGTCCTAATTATAATGGAAATTGAATGAATTTTTGCCTCTGTAGACGCCCCTCAAGTTCTCAAAGATTGGAACTCTTTGAGATTGCGCTTATCCCCGGAAGTCGGCACCTAGGGCTTAACTATTTTTATATCCCCTTCCAAAGCTCCGGAAGAGGAGGTCCTGACGGATGAAGTTTGCAAGCCACGTCGAGGAGATCGACATCTCCGGGAACCTGGGCATTGCCGAATTGAGAGAGGCGCTATCGGAGAAGTTTCGGCGAGAGAACGGCCTTGACTATGCTCCAAGTGAGATCATGGTCACAAGCGGCGCCAGCGAGGCTCTATTTCTCGCCATAGCCGCCGTCGTCGAGAAGGACGACGAGGTCCTGATGGGCGACCCCGGCTTCGTCTCCTACGCGGCCCTGGCCAGGGTGACAAACGGGCGGCCCATCGCCGTTCCCATGGACGAGAGGTTCCACCTCACCGCCGAGGCCGTCGCCGAGAAGATCACGCCGAGGACGAGGGCCCTAGTCGTCAACTCCCCCAACAACCCCACCGGCTCAGTCCAGACGAAAGAGGAGCTTCGGGCCCTGGCAGAGCTGGCCGAGGACCACGACTTTGCCCTCATATCCGACGAGGTCTACGAGCACTTCATCTACGAGGGGGAGCACGCAAGCCCCGCCCTCTACTCCGACAACGTCATCACCATCAACGCCGTCTCCAAGACCTACGCCATGACCGGCTGGAGGCTCGGCTACCTGGCGGCCAGGGGTGAGGCCCTCGAAAACATGCTGAAGGTCCACCAGTACATTCAGGCCTGTGCCTCGTCCATCTCCCAGAGGGCGGCCCTGGCAGCGGTCAGCGGCCCCCAGGAACGCGTCCGGGAGATGAAAGAGGAGTTTAGGAGGAGGAGGGACGTCCTCCTCGAAGGCCTCCGGTCGATGGGGGTCGATATCAGAGCGCCCGAGGGGGCGTTCTACGCCTTCCCAAAGGTGGGAGACGGAAACGACGTCGCCGCCAGGCTGATCAAGGGTGGAGTGGTGGCGGTCCCTGGATCCGCCTTCGGATCGGCGGGGAAATACCACATCAGAATCTCTTATGCCGCCTCCATGGCCGATATAAAAATAGCCCTGGAGAGGATGAGAGATATTCTTTAAATAGGAGCCGTGTTATTCGTCGTGGAGGTGACGAGATGAAAGAGCAGGTGGAGACCAGGGAGCTTAAAGAGGGAAGGTACGTGATCATCGACGACGAGCCGTGCGTCATCAAGAGCATAGCCAAGTCCAAGCCGGGAAAGCATGGCGCCGCCAAGGCGAGGGTTGACGCCGTCGGGATCTTCGACGGTCAGAAGAGGTCCATCGTCCAGCCGGTGACGGCGAAGGTTTACGTTCCGATCGTGGAGAGGAAGTCAGGCCAAGTTCTGACGATAGGCGAGACCTCCGCCCAGCTGATGGACCTCGGCGACTACAGCACTATAGACGTTCCCATCACTGAGAGCGACCGCGAGAAGCTGGAAGAGGGGAAGGAAGTCCCCTACCTGCTCGTCATGGGCAAGACCAAGATGGATATGCGTTAGCCTGGATGTTCAACTTATCCAATTTTGCGGACGCCAACGCGGACCCGGAGGAAGCGGAGTTTGTGATAGTGGGTGCTCCCTTCGATGCCACCGCCTCGTTTCGATCAGGGACCCGAGAGGGGCCGGACGCCGTCCGGAGGGCGTCTTACAACTTCGAGACTTACGTACATCGGCACAGAATAGATTTTAGGGATATCAACGTCAGCGATCTCGGAAACCTCGACCTGGGGGCAGATCCTGCCTACGCCAATGAGACGATTCGGGACAGCTTCGCCTTCATACCCGAGAGGGCGATCCCGATATTCATCGGTGGTGAGCACTCCATCACTCCGCCGATCGTCGCCGAGGTGGCCCGACGGCAGCGTGGGAAACTCGGGGCCGGAGTTGGTGCCGACAGCGATGTCGGCAGCGACAACGGCAACAGCAAAAGCGGCATCGGCGTCATCGTCTTAGACGCTCACTTTGACCTCAGGGAGGAGTACGGCGGAACAAGGCTGAGCCACGCCTGCGCCAGCCGCCATATTCTCGAGACCGATGGGGTTGCAGGTTACGCCTCGATTGGGGTCAGATCCGGCGACATGAAGGAGTACATCTACGCCGAGGAGCACGGCGTACATTACCACCCCAGCGACGAGGTGCACGAGAGAGGGATCGAACTGGTGCTCAACGACGCCCTGAAAGAGGTGGGGTGCGAGGAGATCTACCTCTCCATCGACTTCGACGCCATCGACCCCGCCTACGCTCCTGGAGTAGGAAACCCCGAGCCCTTCGGCCTATCCTCCTGGGACGTCCGGCACGTCGTCGAGAGGCTGGCCCCCGGGGCCATCGGCCTGGACGTCAACGAGATAGCGCCCGGGTTCGACGGTGGCCAGACGGCGACCCTGGGCGCGAAATTAATCAGGGAGTTCATCGCCGCAAAAGCTGCGGCTGGCAGGTAAATTTTCGAGCCTCAGGAGATCAATATATTAAAAAAGATTAAAATCGCTTAAAAAATTTCTCGGCATATTTTGTCTTAATACGGAAACAATCTTCGTCGGCCTTTTCCACCGCCTTGAAGATCGGCCCAAGCGAGCCGCTAATAAGGGAATGCAGATGGCCAAGCTCTCCGACGGGAACGTGACCGTCCTTTACGTCGTCGACATCGACCGCATCCTATCGGACGTTCGCGACACCATCGCCAACGAGGTCGGCGAGGCCTTGGACAGATCGATCTGCGAGGCCATGTCATGTGCAATGGCAATTACTGAGTCGCCAGGTCCGAAGCCGATGAAAAAAATAAAGACCTTCGATCATTGAGGTAATTTCATAGACCAGCCCATCCGCCGATCTTCGAGCCCATCACATTCGTATCATAAAATGTGCAGGTCTCTGCTACAAAGGGTTTTATATTGAAAAGATCAATATTCTAATGTTCGTTCGAATAGGACGATAGCGCGGAGTGATGAAAATGATGAAGATTTGGGCATCGATGTTGGTGATGGCCTCCCTCCTCTGGATCACGGTCCCCGCCGGGGCCGAAGAGGTGCCGGACCTCGTAGGGAACTGGACAGGCAACGGATCTGTTGTGAGAATGGGGGCTCTCGACCACTTCCCAGAGATGAGCTCAGAAAACCTGACCTATAAGGATGAGGTCTCCCGCACCTTGGTAATTGAGGAACAGAAGGGCCGAAGGTTTGCGGGCGTGTGGATCTCGAGCGAAAATCCCGGAGCCACTGAGGCGGTTCTAGGAGTGATCGGCTTCGACGACGAGACCCTCTACATGGTGGACGAGGACGGCCATTTCGACGGGAGGCTGATCTCGGACACCGAGCTGGAGCTGGCCTACCGGGAAGTCGACCCAGACGGCATGATAGCCGCCATCTGCAAGTACACCAAAGCCTGATACAAAACTCCAGGAATAGGTAGGGTTTATACCATTTTTTAAGTTCAGCCGATTTCATTGAATTTATTGACGAAAATTTTATGATGGATGAGCCTATTTTAAGATATGAGTGACAGACTTCGTCATCAGATGCAACAGCGCCGACAAGAGCTGGGCCGAGTGGATCGCCTGGTAGCTGGAAGAGGCGAGATTAACACCATCCACCAGGCCTGGGATTTTCGGCCAGGGAACAATTTCGTTCTGAGGATGGACGGAGCTTACAAGGAGGCCGAGCGAACGATTGCCGTTCTCTCGCCGGACTTTCTCAGCTCCAGCTTTGCACCCTCCGAATGGGCTATCGCTTTAAAAAAAGACCCCACCTCCGAAAAGGGGCTGATCGTGCCGGTGCGGGTTCGAAAGTGCGAGCTGGACGGTCTATTATAGACGATAAGCCGAATCGATCTGATAGGGCTGAAGGAAGAATCCGCAAAGTTGGCCCTATTAGACGGCGTCCAATTCGAGCGGGCGAAGCCGTCGATACCGCCAGGCTTCCAAGGGGCCCGGTCGTTGATCCACCCTGTTTGATCTTCACGCTGCCCCCAACTCCTGTCACTAAGCCGCTCTGATCCAGGCGATCACCTGCCTCGTCGGGGTGAGGAAGACCCAGCTGACGCTCGAATACGTCTACATTTGGTCCGCAGCAGCTCTGGCGGTTCTGACGGCCATCAAAATATTCGAGAGAAACATGCACCCATAGCCATCGTCGATCTGAAGCATAACGTCGAAATTTCCGGTCGATGGCTGGCCAGATCGTACACGGTTTGCGATGGCGGTATTCTCTGACGTGGGACGGCGATAGTGTAAGGACGAAAATGATTCAGTATGAATTTAACCGAAAAATTTATTACATATTAAGATATAGTTGGTGCTGGGGTGCGCTACACTCGCCATGCCATGACCTCCTAAATGACGGCATCCCTCAATAGGCCATTGCCCTCCCTCCAACCGGGGCGTCGTTCGTGGGGCAAAGTCAACATCGAAACGGCGCCCCTCTTCTGCCATTTAATCGAGTCAGATTATCTATTCATGTGAATTTATCTAAACAAATTATTGATTAATATGAAATTCAACCGAAAATGTTATAAATAATTTGGTATAACTCTTGTCGTCTTGCGTAGCATTAGTTATCAGCTCGCAAGTCCAGTTTCGAACAGCAGGTGATGATGTGAAGATCGATCGATTCGCAGTAACGATTCTCCTCCTCTTGGCCCTGGTCCCGATGGCCCTGGGCGACGGGGCGGATATGTACCAGCTCGGCGCGGATGCCGCAGACTACGCCATGGCTGAGCTGGGGTTTGAGAAGGGAGATGCGGACGTTCTGGCCATAACCAACGCCGGATATCCGGTGATAGATGGCGAGACCACCGACATGGCCCTGGACGCGGTGATGGAGATCACGGGCTGCTCTCCGGGAAAGGAGAACCTGATCAACATCCTCTCCGCCCCCTGGAAGCCCCTCTGGTTTGGCTTCTTCAACGCCAACACCGGTGAGGCGGTCTACATGACGACGAACGCTGACGCATCAGGCTTTGACGTCCAGGCGAAGGATAAGATCGACGCTGAGACGATCCTCGCCAACGTCTCCGCCTGGGAGCCGGGCGTCTTCGGCCACATGATGCCGATAGCCAACGTTTGGGCCCACGAGAATACCCCCTACGTCTTCATGAAGGCGGTCCAGCTCCATGACCACATCTGCCCCGGAGTCTCCAGCGGCTTCTTGCTCGCAAAGTACATGGAGAAGACTCTTCCCATCGAGGACCCAGCCAACCAGAGCTACAAGGTCATAGCCTGCCCCAACTGGTGCAAGGACGACTACTTCCAGATAGCCTGGGACTGCACCCCCGGCAAGAGCGGCCTCTTCGTCAAGAAGCTCACAGACGTTGAGACGAGCGCTCTAACAGATAAGTACGGAACAAGAGTCGCCGGAATATTCATCCGCTGGGACGGATCTTCCAACACCGGTGATGGCCTGGTCCTCGGGTTCGACTTTGACAAGGCCGGGAACATGAGCAACATCGACATCTGGCCGAGCTGGGCCTATCGGGTGAAGGAGGACATAGTCCTGATGGACGCCGCCGACACCCCCGAAGATTTCGTCTCCACCATCAAGGAGTTCAGTCTCTCGAACAACGGCGAGCTGGTCGCCCTCCAGAGCGCTGGCGTCAACCCCCTGAAGGTGCTGGGTGTAGAGACCTGAAAACGATTTCGAGGATGGGATAATCGACCATCCTCCCTCCTTTTTTCCAACAAACCGAAGTTCTGACGGCCTCAGCGCCCCTTCATCGCCACGAGGGCGCTGGCGAGCATGATCGGCCCTGAAAAATTCTTTCTCGCCCGACTCGAATCGACGAAGACCGGGTCCATGATCACCGGGGCCCCGAAGCCTCTCGCTCCGGATAGAAGCATCAGGGTGCGGAAGATCAGGTTTCCGGATATGCCGTCGGGGGCGACGATCAGGTCGTCGCCGCGGCAGGTCTCGATGAGAATGCCCCTATGCTCGGCCCGGACGCCAGCGTCTCGGGCGAGCCTTGCCAAAAGCTCCGCCTCGGCGAGGGTCCGATCGACCCGGTCGCACCTCCCCAGGTCCTCAAGCCTCCCGCCAGAGAGGATTGAGACCCCGGGGTCGACGTCCATTGACTTCAGGTACTCGGCCCCCTGGACCGCCAGTTTCAGCCGGTCGGATATGGAGTCTCCCTCATCGATCCCCACGGGAGCGAGGAAGAAGGACCAGTCGGGTAGGGCGAGAAGCGACAGCCTCCTCACCCTCACTTCGAAGGTCTTGGAGATCCTGCTCATCACCCTGGTAGCGGAGAGGTTCCCCCTCACCGCCCCGTCGATCTCGCCTTTTTCCAGGAGGCCGACCAGGGTCGAGGCGGGATCTTCGGCCCTGATCTGCTCCAGCGTCCCTATATCGCAATCGGGGCCCGGATCGCCCACCATTACGATCTCGGCGTACTCCGATGCGGCCTCGATCCCTTCGATGATATTGAGGCCGCAGGTGTCAACGCCGATGCCGATCCTTGCCTGTCGGCCTTTGGCAGCCCGCTCCATCCGGTCCAGAAACCCCGTGTCCAAAGGATCACCTTATCCCGGTGATATTCTCGCGATCGAAGTCGAAGAGGACGGCCCTCTCCCCGCGGGATTCGATCACCAGACGCCGCTCCTTCGTCACCTCGCCGACGACGGCAGCGGTGAGGCCCCGGTCCCTGAAGACCCTGGTGACCTCCTCGGCCTTCTCCTGCGGAGCCGTTACGACGAAGCCCATCCCCGGATACATCCTCTGCCAGGCGAGCATCTCCATCCCCTGGGGCTTTGGGAGGAGGTCGAGGTGGACGACGGCTCCCGCCCGGCTCGACTCAAGAAGCATCCCCAGGGTTCCCAGCATTCCCGGATTGCTGATGTCCTTTCCTGCGGTGGCAAGCCTCCTCTCCCCCAGCACCCTCATCGATCCCAGCTGCTGCAGGAGAACTTCCCCGTCCTTGAAGCTGGTGGTGTCCCAGTTGATCGCAAAGCTGGGGTGGACTCGGCCGTCCAGGTCAACCCCGACGACGACGGAGTCGCCGGGCTCCGCCGTGCTGCTGAGGATCACAGCCCCCTTCTTCGCCTTGCCCAGGATGGCGACGTCCAGGGCGCTGTAGGGGGTGTCTGGATGGAAGTGGCCGCCGATGATCGGCACCTTGAACTTCTCGATCCCCCTTCTGAGGCCCCGGAGGACGTCTTCGGCGAGATCGGGCGAATCGACGGAGAAGACGTCCACCATGGCCACGGGCCATCCGCCCATCGCCGCGATATCGTGGACGTTCACCAATACTGCGCAGTAGCCGGCCCATTCGGCATCGGCCTCCAGAAGCCTGCTCCAGATTCCGTCGGCTGCGAGGAGCATCACCTCGTCGCCGTCGTCGATGACTGCCGCGTCCTCACCGAAAGAGGCTATGATCAGGTCTGAGTCCACGGGAAAGTGACCGACCAGATCGCCGATGGCCTTCTTCCGGGTTATGCCCACAAACCCCCGAAGCTCGGCCGCTAGAGACTCAAGGTTCATCAATCATCGAGAAAACCCCGGAAGAAAAATAGCTGACGGTTTGATAAGAGACCCTACGAGCCGAGGTTATGGTGAGACTTATTTGTATACTGACATTAATTAGATCCCCTCTTCCGATGCTCAGAGCCGATCCCGAAGACCTGCTCCAGGGAGTCGATGGCCTTCTCCTGGACCGCCGAGGGGCACTTAACGCAGGCCTCTTGGAGGTGCTCGATCGCCCCGGGATCTCCTATCTCTCCCAGGCTCCAGGCGGCCCATGCCCTGATCTCCTCGTCATCTTCGCCGAACATGACATCGACTAGCTGGTCGAGGGCGTCGGCGAGGCCGATCTCCCCGAGGGCGGTGACGGCCGAAAGCCTCACCTGGGGATGCTCATCCCCGAGCAGGGCGAGGGCCATCCTGCAGGCCTTCTCGCCGCCGATGGTGGCGAGGGCCTTGGCGGCAGTCATCCTGACTATGTGGCTTTCATCTTCAAGGGCTGACGAGAGAAGAGGAGTAGCCGCAGTCGTTCTCATCTCCCCAAGAGACCAGGCCACCCTCCTCCTCAGCTCGGCGTCTTCGTCTTCGATTAATGAAGCCACCATCTCCATCGACTCGATGCACCTGAGGCGGCCGAGGCCCACCGCCGCCATCTGTTTAGCCTCTAAATCGCCCTCCTCGAGGAGTTCCATGAAGGCGTCGGCGGCTCCGAAGGTCACGAGGGCGAGGGAGGACCTGAGCCTCACGTCCCTGGACGAGTCAGACGCGAGGGACTGGGCCAGGGTGGGGACAACCCGACGGTCACCGATCGTCTCCAGAGACGAGGCCGCCCACTCCCTAACCGATGGGTCCTCGTCCTCAATGAGGGCTCGGGCGAGGGGGTCTAGGGCTCTCTTGTCCCCGATCTTACCCAGAGCCCAGGCCGCCTTGAACCTCACCTGGGGGTTTTTGTCCCTCTCCAGCGCTGCTAGGAGGGGCTCTACTGCCTCGCTGCCCGCCTCCACCAACTTCCATGCGGCGCTCTGCCTCTCGAAGTAGTCATCGCTTCCAAGGATCAGAACCAGTTCTGAAAGGGGCTGCATGCATCAACCTCCGGCCTTCAGTCCTTTAAGCTTTGCCCGATCTACCGCGCCTTTGTCCGCTCTCAGTTTCGACGGAGGAGCAACTGTCAAAAATCCCGAATCCGAGCCGAGAATCCTGAGATTTGGACTGATATCATGCTAAATCGTTATATCTATCTTCTGAGAAGATGATCTGAGATCTGAAAGACTAAATGGATTTCAAAGACCAGAAAATGTAGGATCCTTCGGAGGAGTTGTCGGCGAGATGATCTATGAAATTCTGGAAGGAAAGATCGAAAAAGCTCAAAAGCAGATCAGAGAGCTCTGTCGAGAGGACGGCCTCTCCAAAGAAGAGCTGGCAGGTGGCCTGGAAGATCTCTCTGCCACCCTGGACGCCCTCCGAAGATCAGGAGAGATGCTCCAACAAAGAAATGACGATCTCGAGTCGTCGGAAGAAATTCTTCGAAGGTCGATGGAGAGATACCAAGCCCTGGTGGAGAAGATGGACAGCGTGATCTACGTCGTTGAACCCCAGGGGATGATCACCTACGTCAGTCCCACCATCGAGAGGATGTTGGGCTACTCCGTCGAGGAGATCCTGGGTCAGAGCGTCTACCAGTTTCTCCACCCCGATGACATAAGCATCTTTGAAACCTGGTTGAAGAGAGCTCTTGACGGCAGATCTAAACCCAGCGAATTCAGATTCATCGACAAAAGAGGCATTGTTCACGTCGTTAGAACCTACGGAAGGCCTATCATCGAAGGTGGCGAGTTGAGGGGGCTCAACGGGATCATGTTGGACATGACAAATCAGAAGAAGGCCCAAGCTGCCCCCAAGATGAGCGAAGAACGCCTCAACACCGCCATCGTGGGGGCGGACCTCGCCATCTGGAGCTGGGACCTATTGACGGACGTAGTGACTCACAACGACCGGTACGCCGAGATGATCAACCTCCGTCTAGGCGAAAAGAGCGATTTAAATTCCTGGAAGAGGTCGATCCATCCCGATGATCTGCCCATTGTTGAGGCGAGCTTACAGGACATCTATGAGGGAAGGACTTCCCACTTCGACGTCGACTACAGAACGGTCTCCACTGGCGGGGATTGCATATGGATCCAAGATCGTGGGCTCGTGGTGAAGAGGGACGCCGAGGGAAACCCCACGAAGATGGCAGGGACGATGCAGGACATCTCCTGGCGGAAAAAAATGGAAGAATCGATCTTAGAGGCCTCGGATAAGCTGAAGAAGCTGGAGAGGATTGTCAACCGCAGCCCTGCCATCGCCTTCATCCAGCGCATTCCTTTTGGAGGGCCGGTCGAGTTCGTATCCGAAAACGTCAGCCAATTAGGATACACCCCCGAAGATTTTTATTCAGGAGCCATTTCGTTTGATGAGGACTTAGTCCATTATGAAGATCTAGAGCTGATATTCTCCGAATTGAACCGGCAGATCGAGGATGGATCCAACAGCTTCTATCAGGAGTTCAGGGTCCTCACTTCGTCTGATGACGTCCGATGGCTTGCCAGTAATGTCTGGATCGGCCGGGATGAAGACGGTGCCGTGACCGCCGTTGAGGGGATCGCTCTCGACATAACGGATCGGAAAAAGATGGAGATGGCCCTGACGGAGAGCGAACGGAGGTTCAGAGAGATGGCAGATACCCTGCCCCAGCCTATCTTCGAATGCGACCTTCAGGGGAACGTCACTTTCGCCAATCAAACCGCTTTCGACCTTTATGGGTACGAACGCCAGGACCTTAAGAAGGGCGTCAGCATCTTTCAGGTATTCGCCTACGAAGACCGAGAAAATATGATGAAGAATTTCCAGAAGAGTCTGAGCCAGGATCGGGTCTTCACTTACGAATATACAGGGCTCAAAAAGGAGGGCACGACCTTCCACTTCATCGTCTACTCCCGGCCGATAATCCGCGAGGGCCGTCCCGTGGGGCTGAGGGGCACCATCGTCGACATAACCGAACGGAAACGTGTAGAGGAGAACATAAAGCAGCTGGCAGACCTGAGCGAACAGCTCGTCGAGATCGGAAGCCCCATGATCTATGTGATCGATAGAAATAGGAGGATATTCCTCTGGAACCGGTCAGCCGAGGAGGTCACCGGATACTCCGCCCAGGAGGTGATGGGGGACGAAGAGATCTGGATGACCCTCATCCCCGACCCGACGGAGCGGGATGCGTTCCTCAGAACCCTGGAAGGGATCGAGATCGGCAGAACGGCAGAAGGGCAGAGGACGAAGATTCAGATAAAGTCGGGCGAGGATAGGGTGATATCCTGGGGCGGCATAAATCTCGAAGATAGCGACGGAAATAGGATAGGAATCGTGATCACTGCCCAGGACATGACCGAATATGCGAGGATGGAAGAGGAGATCCGCTCAGAACGGGAATTTTCTAGGGGGATAATCGAGGGAGCTGACCTCTTCATCGTCGGTCTCGACCCCCAGGGGAGGATTACCCTCTTCAACCGGGGGGCTGAGAACGTCACAGGCCTTCCCGCAAGAGAGGTGATGGGGAGCAACTTTTACGAGCATTTCATAGCTGAAACCGATAGAGAGGCCTTTGAAATTCACGTATCAACGATATTTGAGGGAAAGTCAGCGGGGCAGACAGAGGCTGCCGTCATCACTCGGACGGGAGACGAGATGGCGGTCCAGTGGGGTTGGAGCGTCATCAGAAGCCAAACGAATGAGATAGAGAGGGTGATCGCCTTCGGACACGACATATCTTACGACCGGTGGCTGGAAGAGCAGATGCTCCTCTTCATGGACGCCATCGAGTCCTCCAACGACGGGATTGCCATCTTCGGTAAATTCAACCACCTCCTCTTCGCAAATCCGGCCCTTCTGGAGATGTTCGGGTTCACGCTGGAAGAGGTCCGAGGAAGACACTACAAAGACTTCATCCTGGACTTCGAGGACGGAGATCTGTCAAAGGAAGTGAAAAACGGCAGTCGGTGGAGGATAACCTGTGTGAGGAAGGACGGATCCACCTTCCCTGCATCCATCAGCTTTGCCCCCGTCAATAACAGAGACGGAAAGCCCATGGCCACGATAGCCGTGGCGAGAGACATATCAGAGTCCATAGAGTACGAACAGAAGCTAGAGACCCTCAACCGCGAGCTTGAGAGCTTCGCCTATACCATATCTCACGACCTGAGAGCACCCCTCCGAGGCATCCAGGGGTTTGCCCTCGCCCTCCAGGAGGACTATGGCGAGAGACTCGACGATAATGGCAGAAGGTACCTTGGCAGGATCGGAACGATCGCGGCAAACATGGATCGTCTGATCCTGGACCTCTTGGACTACTCCAGGATAGGAAGGATAGTATCTCCCCCACAGGAGGTCGACATGAAAAAGCTGATCGTCGAAGCTTATACGGAGGTAAAATCGATGGCAGAGGGCAAACCCGTCTTTCTCTCTCTTGAGGGGGATTTCCCGGTGATCAGCTGTGAGAGGAGCCGGACAAAACAGATCTTCACCAATCTTCTTGAGAACAGCCTGAAATATTCGAATGAAGAGATAGAGATCGAGGTAGGGTGCATCGATCGAGATGGCGTCTACGAGTTCTGGGTCAGGGACAACGGCATTGGTTTCGATGTGAAGTATCACGACAAGATATTCGACCCCTTCACGAGGCTTGAGAGGTCTGGGGAAGGGTCGGGGATAGGACTTGCCACCGTAAAGAAGATCGTCGAGACCTGCAGAGGAAAGATTTGGGCAGAATCGGTCCCCGGGGAAGGTAGCATCTTCAGGTTCACTATCCCAAAAGAGAGGGGAGGAGCATCGCCGTCACCTTCAAAGGGAAAATAGAAATTCCGTCAAGACAATTTGTCAGTCTCGACCAACCGCAAAGCCCTCCTGGTCAGTATGTATATGGGAATGGTGGTGCCAACGCCTATCCCCCCACCCAGGAGAAAGACGGCGCCTATCGAGAACGCATCCATCACCACCCCTCCCAGAAGAGGCGCGGTGATCATCCCAAGGCTCATGGCGGTGTTGTACGCCCCCATAGAGGTACCCATCCCGATCTTTTTTCCGATCTTCACCGTTATGGCCATCAAAGCCGGCATCATCAAAGCACTTCCGAGGCCGTTGACTGAGGCGACAAAGAAGAGATCCAAAAAGGAGCTGCTCTTTGGGATCAGAGTGAGGCTTCCGGCGGAGACGATCGATCCCGTGAGGATCATCTTGGTGGCAGATCCCCTGTCAGCCATCCTTCCCAGGGGTATCTGAAATATCGCCATTAAGAAGATGGAGGCGGTGAGGATCAGGCCGACCTCGCCGGGGACCACTGAGATCTCGGGGGCGAAGAGGGGCATGAATACGAGGAGGGCTCCGCGAGCTATCGCGTTAATGGCCGTGAAGGCGAGAACCGCAGGAACCGCGGGCTGGCTGAATGCATCTCGAAAGGAGATTCTCATCCTCCCCGACGATGATCGCCCTTCCGTCTCGGGGAGGAAGGCGACGATCACCAGAAACGAGAGGGCCGAGAGGCTCGCCATGGCGTAGAACGCCGAAGAAAAACCGAAGGCGTCGTTCAGAACTCCGCCCAGGAGGGGTCCGGATCCGAGGCCCAAGAAGAAGGAGACCTGAAACTTGGCCATATAGGTTCCCTCCTCCCCACTCTTCGAGAGGTCGCCGATGTAGGCCATGGCGATGGGAACTACCATCGCTGAGGCTATGCCGTGAAAAAACCGGACGGCAGTGAGGGAATAGACGCTCCCGGCCGTCACATAGCCCAGAGAGAGTATGGCGTAGGCGAAGAGGCCTGCGACGATGAACTTCTTTCGTCCCGACTTGTCAGAGAGCCTTCCGACGATGGGCATGAATATCGCCCGGGCGGCCGCAAAACCCGAAAAGATCATCCCGATCCAGAGCCCCGATGCCCCGAGGTTGTCGGCGTAGATGGGAAGGAGGGGGCCGACTATGCCCAGGCCCAGCATGGCGGCGAAAACCGATATGAAGAGGACGTCAAATTGCCTTTTATCCGAATTCATAAGCCGATCCCCAAATTTGAGGTTCCCTTTGCATAGAAGGAGTCAAACCCCCTCCAGATCTCATCAAAACCTAGTCCCTCCTCACCAGCTTTCCGACATAGCTCCGAACCCAGATGTAGCCGACGGCATCCCCCAGGAGGTTCCCGATTACCATCCCCCACCAGACCCCAGGAAGGCCCCACCCGAAACCGACCGCAAAGAGCATCACCAGCATCACGTTGAATACGACCGTCCGCAAGACCGATATGGCGAGGGCGGTGCTGCCCCTTCCCACCCCCTGAAAGACGGCGGCGGCGAAGATCCCCAGGGGTATCGCTGGGTAGAAGAAGGCCATAACTCGTAGGAAGATGATAATCTCCGATGCTAGATCTCTAGAGGCCTCGGAGTACGAGAAGAGAACGGCGATCTGGGGAGCGAAGATGTAGGTGGCCGCTGAGAGGAGGAGAGCTACGAGAATCCCCACCCTCACCGAGTAGAGGTGAGCATCATCGATCTTCTGAAACGCCTTGGAGCCGAAGGCCGCCCCTGAGACGGAGATCACCGCCGTACTCATCGCGATCAGCGGCGTCATGCCGATGTTCACCACCCTCATCCCGACGGAGCATACAGCCACCCCATCGGTGGAGGAGACGGCGACGATGATCAGGTTGATGACGATCCCCATGAGGGCAAGAGATATGAACTCGAAGCTTGCGGGAACCCCCACCTGCAGGATTTCGCGGACGATGCCCCTATCGCAGGAGAAGCCGAGGCTGTTGATGGAGACGTAGGTCTCTTTTTTTACCGCCATCCACCAGAGCATCACCGCCGATGAGACGGCCATCGAGAGGACCGTCGCCCAGGCGGCGCCTCCGATCCCCCAGCCGAAGACATAGATGAAGATCGGATCGAGGAGGATGTTGAGAAGGCTTGCGACTCCCATGGCGTACATCGCCCTCTTCGCGTCGCCTTCGCCCCTGAGGATGGCGTATGCCACGTTGGAAAAGAGGAGGAAGATGGTGCCGGTGAAGATCGCCTTTGCATAATCCGCCGCCAGGGGGGCGGCAGAGCCAGCCCCCAAAAGGACGAAGATCCGGTCCGATGCGAGGTAGAGGGGGATGGAGAATAGGACGGCGACAGCTGCCATGATCGCCATCGTATGCTGGGCGACAAGGTCAGCGCCCGCCTTGTCCTGAGTCCCGATCCTCCGGGATATGGCTGAACCGCCGCCGACGCCGAGGCCGTTGGCGATCCCCAGGGCGACGAAGAAGAGGGGGAAGACGAACCCGACGGCCGCCAGGGCGTCGCTCCCGAGACCCGCCACCCAGAAGGCGTCGACTATGTTGTAGAGGGAGAGGAGGAACATGGAGACGACCATCGGAGCTGAGAGCTTCAGAATGGCGGACTTCGGATCGCCGAGGAGGGTCTCCACCCCCACCGTCCGCCCCCTCACGTAGAGAGATCCGGAGTCAAAATATTCGGCTTCGAGGGGTTCGGCCCTGAGGGCTTCGGTCGTCGTCTCTATTCCCGTTCGCCGCTCCCCTGAGATCACCGCTCGCCCGCCTCTCGGATCGCAACCTCTCTTTCCATAATTTCGATAAGATCGTCCATGGTGAAGGGGCTCACCAGGTCTATCAGCTTCCGAGCCTTGACGCACTCCTCCCTCATGGAGCTGAAGAGGCGGCGGAGCCGCTCTGCCTCATCGCTCTCTCCCGCATCCTCCAGGATCCTCTCCGCCTCATCGATGGCGGCGATTTGGATCTGCATGATCTGCTTGATCTTCTCATTCTCGGCCCTGAAGGTCTCGTCTATGCTCTGCATTATGACGTAGTAGTTTCTCTTATCGCCCGGCCTTCTTATCCTGCGGACGATCCCCTGACTCTCCAGAGGGGCCATGTTGGTGCTGACGGTGGATTTGCTGTACCCCGTCACCCCCACCAGCTCGTCCATCGAAAGGGGGCCATCAGCAATAAAAAGCGATCCGATGAGGGCGCCGGCGGCGTCGCTGTGCCCCAGCATATTTGCCATCTGGATGCTGGCATTAATCATGGACCTCTTAGCAACCTCTTCGGGAGGGATATCATCCCGTCTCATCGAGAGAAGGTCTGCCACAAGCTTTAAGTACGTTTCGTATAATCCGAAAGCCTCGAAGTTTCAGAATGTTCCGAACTAGAGGATCAAAATTCTGAAGGTGAAGATCACGAGCAGGGGAGAGAAGCTGGGAAGATGGATTGAGGGAAACCCGCTAGTCATTCTGACGGTGGCGGCGCTTTTCACCGTGGCGTCGATCCATTTCGCCCAGACCATCACCATGGAGACGGAAACGGAGACCTTCGTCGACGAGAACTCGAGGCTCTACGTGGAGTACGATCACCTTTACAACGATCGGTTCGGGATACAATCGATCGTGGTTCTGGTGGAGGGGGACGCGGTGACGAGCCCCGAGGCCCTGAAGGCGATGGAACGGCTTACCCGCCAGATGGAGACGGTGGAGAACGTCCTGGGAACGACGAGCATAGCCGAGATGGTGCTGGAGGCCGAGGCCGAAGAGACTGGGGTCCGGAGGGTCCCCGACTCCCAGGCGAGGATCGACGAGATCCTGGATGGGCTTGAAATGGCGAACCCGGCCATGCTGAAAGCGATCCTCCCGGACCGGGGACATACCTTGATAGCGATCGAGCTTCCGACCTACATACCCATGGAGACTATGGATGCCATCCTTCCGGAAGCCTACTCCGCTGTGGAGATGGCGGAGTTTCCCGCGGGGGCAGACACCATCGTCACCGGCGAGATCGCCCTCGGTGACGAGATCAAGCGGGAGATGAACACCTCCATGGGAACCCTCCTCATGATCTCGGGCCTCTTGATGGTGGTGGCCCTCTTCCTCGTCTTCAGGCACGTTCACCTGCCGCTTCTGCCGCTTCCCATCGTCTTTCTGGGGATCATCTGGACCTTCGGGATGATGGGATTTCTAGAGGTGCCTCTGACGATGGTATCGATGGCGGCCTTTCCCATCCTCATCGGCCTGGGGATCGATTACGCCATCCAGTTTCAGAACCGGATCGAAGAGGAGTTTCAAAGGGGCGGGTCCATTGCCAATGCCACCGTAGAAACGGTGGCCCACACCGCCCCCGCAGTCCTGATCGCTCTGACGATAACCGGAGCTGGCTTCTTCTCCCTCTTCTCGTCCTCCGTTCCCATGATCAGAGACTTCGGCCTCCTCTGCCTGATCGGGATCATTATGTGCTACATCTCCTCCCTCTTCGTGGGGGTCACGGTCCTCTACCAGATGGAGAAGGGGCGGAACAACAGAGCCAGCCGGGTCGGCATCGGGAGGAGAGAAAGGAAATCCCCGATAGGCCCTCTCGTCGTCAAGCAGGCGGCCTTCGTCATTCGTCGGTGGCAAGCAGTGCTGGTGGCGGCGGTCCTCCTCTCTTGCTTCGGCCTTTATGCCGACACCAAAGTCCCGATAGAGACGGACATGAACGAGTTCATACCTCAGGACCTCCCGCCCCTCAGCCAGTTCCGGCATATGCACAATATATTCGGCGGCGAGGACCAGCTGAACATCATAGTCCAGGGGGACGTGACGGATCCCAAAACCCTCAGATGGATGGATGAGTTCGGGGATTACGTCGTGGAATCGAGGGATAAAGTCTACGGCGCCACGAGCCTTGCCACCATCGTCAAGGGCTACAACGGCGGCGCCATCCCCGAAGATGAATCCGAGGTGGTGGCAATCCTGGGCAGGATGCCCGAAGCGGCCAAGCGCCAGTACATCGACGGTCACGACACCGCCCAGATCATCCTGGACATCGGCGAGGCCTTCGACAACCTCGGCCAGGTGGGAATCGAGCGGCTCCAGAATGAGGTCGACAAGGACCTGATCTGGTTCGCCCCGCCTCCCGGAGTCTCCGTGACCCAGACGGGCGAAATGGCGGTGATGAACATCGTCATCGGAGCCCTCACCACCGGCAGGATGCGGATGACCCTCCTGGGACTCGTCCTGATATTCTTCATCCTTCTCCTGGTCTATAGAGATCTGGTCAAGGCGGTCTTGCCAGTCCTTCCGATGTTCATCGTCATCGGCTGGATGGGGGGGGTGATGTACGTCTCAGGGATGAAGTACAACCCCATGACCGCCACGTTGGGGGCGCTGATCCTGGGGGTGGGGTCGGAGTATGCCATCTTGACGATGGAGCGGTTCTACGAGGAGAAGGAGAGGACCGATGACACCATGAAGGCGCTCTTCACAGCGACGGGGAGCATCGGGGCTGCGATAGTCGCCTCGGGGCTCACCACAGTCTTCGGATTCTCCGCCCTCATAGCCTCCCCCTTCCCCATGACCAGCAGCTTCGGAACGATAACCGTCCTATCGGTCATATTCGCCCTCGTCGCCACCTTCACCGTATTTCCGGTGCTTCTTATAAGGCTCGAGTACTGGAGAAGACACAAAGCCGAAGTGAAAGCCAGAGCCTCAAGCTTACTCATCATTTCCCTCAGGAGGTTGAAGGATTGAGAAAGATAGTCGATCTCGGCCTTTTGGCCGCGTTTCTGTTCATCGCCCTGGCGGGCCTTGTTCCAGCTGGGGCCTCTGACAACTACATCCCCTCGGTATCGCTGGATAACTACTGGACCACCTTCGGTTCGCCGCAGCTGGACGCGAGCCTCGCGGGGACGAACGAGTTCGAGCGGGGAGAGACCGTCACCCTCTACGTCGACCTCACCAACTACGGAAGGATCATGGGGTTCAAGGCCGACAAGAAAGCCGATACCAAGATGGAGCAAGCGCTGGCAGACCGGGAGCTGGACTATGAGAGGGAGAAGACGACGGCCCTGGGGATAACGGGGACCCTGAGGTCGACATCAGACCTCATCGAGGTGAAGTCCGGCGACCAGGTGATCGAGGCTCTGAGATCGGGGGAGAAGTCGAGAGAGCCGATGAGGTTCGCGATAAAGATCGGAAGCCACACCCCAGCGGGCGAGTACCCGATGCGCCTCGACCTATCCTACGATTACCAGTACAACGCCGAGGTGGACGCTGACGAGCTCGACCCCGAGATCGGACTCCGGGGGTTCCAGTCCTCTTTCTGGTACGAGAGGGCGAACACGACGATAACGATCCCCGTATTCGTCAAGAAAGAATCGGACTTCGAGATCGCCGAGGCTGAGGCCCAGCTATCCGCCGGAGAGAAGGGCGGAATTATCGAGGTGACGTACAAGAACATCGGCGAGGAGGAGGCCTCCGACGCCATAGCGAGGCTCTCCGTCTTCAAGCCCTTCTCTTCCACCGACGATCAGGCCTACATCGGTGACCTCGCGCCGGGAGAGGAGAGGAGGGTGAAGTTCAAGATCGACGTCGACTCGGACGCCACAGCCAAGCCCTACAGCATCAACAGCGAGATCAAGTACACCGACCTCCGGGGAGAGACGGTCATCTCCACGAGCATGAAGATCCCCGTGAACGTCGCCCCAGCCAAGAGGTCTTATGCCTTTCCGGCGGTCGTGGTCTTGATCCTTCTTTTGGCCGGAGGAATCTCCCTATATCGGAGGAGGAGGGGGAGGGGGAGCTGAGGCAAGCTCCACCCTCCGGCATCACATCATCTCGGAAATCAGCTTCATACCCTTTCATCCCCTTCGTCAAACCGCTGCCTTTCTGATCGTTGGCGTTATTTATCATCCGCCCCAGCACACCATCATGATGACCCTTTTGGAGGGGTGGGAAACAGTTAAATAGTTTTTCAAGATCAATATACAATAAGCAATGAAAGGGGGGGACCGTATCGCTGTTCGATCAGAGGAGTGGATCGGCTTTCTGGAGGGCAAGCTGGAGATGGAAGTCCCAGACGATCCTAATTCACCAATTCTGAAGAGATCGGCGTCGACACCCTATCTGTATGGTCCTGAAAATGAGGGAGAATTATGAGTAAAATTGTGACAGCGGGTTTGATCTGTCTCTTGGGCTTATCTTTGAGCTTTGCGATCGGTTCATCAGCTCTGGCTCAGGGGGATCATCGCAGCACGAACAAGATCACGTTGCAGTACCTTATCAATGATCCGAACATCAATAGAGGCGCAGTGACATTGACTGGCCCCGACGGATCCGGCGAGATTTACGACTCGGTGACGATACCAGGGCTTACCAACCAGATAAATCCAGGAGAGCCGGTCTTGCCCTTGAAGACGGCAAGAATCCTGATACCCTACGGAGAAGAGGTTCAGGAGGTGAAGGTGGTCCCTGGAAACGAAAAGTACATGGGCACCGTCTCGATAAGCCCAGGCCAAAACTCCGTCCCCATGGGCTTCACCGAGAACTGTACCGGCTGCAATCCTGAAGAAAACTGGACCGCTATGCCAGAGCTTTACCTTCTGAACGAGGAGACCTACAACTCCGAAACCTCCTATCCCGAGGCCGCCTACTCGATCCTCGGTGTTCAGAAGAAGCACGGCTACGATATCCTCTACGTAAACCTCTACCCGATCAGGTACATCCCCAAGACGGGAGAAGCTTACAGCTACGGAGCCTTTGACGTAGAGGTGACGACTGCTCCCAGAGAGACCCTCGATCAAGGCCTCTATCGAGGAATTCCCGAGGACAGGGAGGAAGTAGACATGATCGTCGACAATCCAGAGAAGACGGCCACCTACCCCACTGATCTTGCCCCCACGGGCAAGTCCCTCCTCCTGGACGGAGACTATGATTATGTCATCATCACCAACCAGTACTTGAAAGAGGCTCCAGGTCCCTACAACTTCCAGGCCCTGGCCGCCTGGAAGACCAAAAAGGGAGTGGAGGCAACTATCGTCACCGTTGAGGATATCTATGCCAATTACAGGCGGAGTTTCGACCAGGATGACCAGGAAGTAATCCGTGAGTTCATCAAGGACGCCTATATTAATAACCACATAAAATACGTCCTCCTGGGCGGTGACGGCGATGGGGCGAGGATAGGCGGAGAGACCTGGGACCCGATTGTTCCCGCAAGACTTCTTTACGCATGGGCTTATGAGCCTGACCCAGATAGCTGCTTCATACCAAAAGATAGAGTAGGCATAGCGTCCGACCTCTATTATGCCTGTCTTGAAGGGGACTTCGACAGCAACAAAAACGGAATATTCGGCGAACCGGACGATAGCGTCAACCTCCACGCCAACGTATACGTCGGGCGGGCTCCGGTGGACAACCATGATGAGCTATCAAACTTCGTCAGAAAGACTATAGCCTACGAATCCACAAATATAACCGACCGCTACCTCGCTGGCGTTTGGCTGGTCGGCGAATATACAGAACCCATGGTCTATTCTAAGGCTGACGAGGACGATCCCGAGGATGAGCCTCGAGGGACTGCGACTTGGGCATGGGGCGGAGACTACAAAGACGAGATTAAGCCCTTATTCCCGACGGATGTATTCTACGTTAAGATCCTATATGACAGGGAAACCAAAGGAGACGAATGCGACTGCAACAAGCATGATTGGTCCCGGACGGTGCTGATAAAGGATATTAACGGCAACTACATCCACGCCATCAATCACATGGGCACTTCCAACTTCTGTGACATCGTAGCCTACGTAATGAAGATGGGCTACAACCACGCCGACGCCCTCAACAACACCAAGTACTTCTTCGGTTATTCCCTGGCCGGGTATGCAGCGTCCTTTGACAACAGAGATCCTGCGGGAGTTTACCTGCCTCACGACTCCGTCCTGGAGCACTTCGTGACCGCACCGGGTGGAGCCTTCGCCTTCATAGGGAACACCAGATATGGCCTGACCGATTTGAACATGAATAACCCTGATGACAGCCCGTCCCTGAAGTTCGACCACGCCTTCTGGGAGGAGATGTTCAATGCTGAATCCGCCAAAAACATCGGCAAAGTAAACCAGCTGTCAAAAGAGACGTTCATCGGAGATTTCAACGATGATCAGGGTATGAACTTGAGGTACTGCTACTACGGAATCAACCTCCTCGGCGATCCCGAGACGCCCTTCCTAATGCCCTCCGCTACCATTGCGACGACGGAAGAGATGCCCGAGGCGGCCGGGGCGGAGGCGCCAGTGACGGAGGAAAAGGTGACTGAAGTGCCCAAGGCTGCGGCCGAAGCCGAGAAGGTGACGCAGATCAGCCCGAGCCTCGGTATGCCCAACCTCTTCGAGGACGGGATCAGCTTCGATGCGAATGCCTTCGAGTTTGGGGAGATGGAGTTCGACTTCGGAGAGGGCATGGACTTAAGCTTCGGTGGGGGCATGGACTTCGGGGACTCCATGAACTTCTGACGACAATTTGGATCGAGAAGGTTAGAAGATAAAAGGGGTCCGCCATCTTCTGGGGGCCCCATCTTATTTTTAATCGAATTCGAGATCCAGCCCCACGCCCACCTCTTTCAGGGTCGCGACCTCGGCGAGGGCGACCTTTGATTCGAGGTCGGTGCAGTGGCAGGCGTGGACCTCGCGGGGCCGCAACCTCTCAAAGTATCTCAAGGTCTCTCTCATCTGCCTCTCCGGTGGGTCCATCAGATGGAAACCCCCGACGACGTCGAGGACCCTGCTCTCAGAAAGGATCCGTCTCGCCTGCTCTACGATGTTGCAGATCCCCGAATGGGAGCAGCCGGAGACGATTACGAGCCCGTCGGTCGATCGATAGGCGAGGGCGGAGTCATCCATCAGGAAATCGTCCTCCTCGCCCCCTTCGGTCGAGATCGTCCCCAGGGGCCTCTTAGCCTCAAAGTCATTTTCGCGTTCGATCTCCCCGAGGAAGACGAGCCGGTCCGTCAGCCAGAAAGGATCTCTGCATAATGCCATCTCGAAGTGGCGGGAGAGTTTCTCCTCGGAGAGGAGCGACCCGATCTCTTCGAGGCCGCTGACCTTTCGCGAGAGGAGCGCATCTGGATGGGCCACCAGAGTCGGCATCTTGTGATCGATCCCCTCGATCTTCGCCTCGGTGATGAGCCTCACCAGGGGATCGAGCCCCCAGGTGTGATCGAGGTGGCCGTGGGAGAGGACGACGAAATCGAGGTTCAACAGGTTGATCCCCATCTTGAATGCGTTCTCTATGACGAGGCTCGAGTACCCGACGTCGAAGAGGATCTTCGTCGATCCGTCCTCGATGAAGAAGGAGACTCCGGGCTCCCCCTGGAAGTAGCGATCGATGAGAGTATTGTTGTCCACCAGAACTTTGAGCTTCATATTCTGACCTTTTTATTATTTAGTCGTTAAACTATAAAGGTTTAAGCCTCATCAGGAACTCAGATAATCTATAGACCCGATACCTCTCAATAAAGATGGCCATCGATCGGATTCGGATCCGGTCTCAATGGAGGCAAAATGGATATCTTTACTCACGTAGCCATCCCCCTCCTCCTGGGAAGGTGGCTAAAACGGAGCGGCGATGAGGTGGCGGCCCTGGCCATCGGGGGGCTCGCCCCCGACCTGGACATCTTCCTTCTGCCGATCAATGTGATCCATCCGAACTTCTTTCTTCTGGTCCACCGGGGGATCTCTCACAGCCTCTTATTTGGATTTTTGGCCGCCCTTCTCGCCCTTCGTCTCTTTTGCGCGGCGCCCCTCCAGCCTCGAGTCTCGCAGCACCTCGGCCTTAATCCAAAGTTCACGAGAAGGGCGATCCTCTTCGCCTTCGCCGGCGTTCTGATCCACCTCGCCCTCGACGGCCTGACCACCCAGGGCGTTCCTCTCCTCTTCCCCTTCGACCCTGCACGGTGGTCTGCCGAGATATTCTTCTACACCGAGACCCCTCTTCTCCTTGCAAGCCTGGGGATTTTGATCTTCGAGGTCAAAATGCAAAAAATCGTCGATCATCGAAAGATGCTCCTTCTCCTTCTTCTGCTTTTGGCCATAACAGGATCCCTCAGGCTCGCCGAGAAGGTGAGGGCAGAGGGGGTCTTCGACGATGATGCGACGGCCTTTCCGGCCCCGAACCTCTTCGAGTGGACGGTCCTCACCGAGGAAGAGGGATGCTTTGGCGTCTACGGCTACCACGCTCTATCCGGAGAAGTCCTCTTCGATGGAAATTTTCCCAAAATGGATATTATTATCTCACAGAAAGAAAACTTCACTGAACATGGCCTGAAGGAGGCACTCGACCGAGCGGAAAATCTTCCCCAGGTAAAGACCTTCCGATGGAAGGCATATGACGTGGCGATCTCAGCGGCTTTCAGGGACGGAGGGTGGGACCTGGTGTACATGGACCCGGTCATGGCCGCTCGGATGAAGGACCAGTCTTCGCCCCTGAAGGGCTTCTTCTCAGGCCTCGTCTTCCTCGACGTCAGGGTCGAGTAGGAGAGGGCGAGGGTCAGAAGTGGGTTACCATCATCCAATCTAAAAATCCAAAAAGTTTATTAAATACTTCGACGGATTGTTGATGCGGAGGTGTTAAGATTGGCTAAGCTGGCTCCCATAGATCTGTTGGCCATAGTACTGGTGATAGTCGGCGGCCTCAACTGGGGGCTTTATGCCTTCGGGTACAATTTGGTGAGCATTCTTTTGGGATGGATGCCCATCCTCGAGAAAGCGGTCTACGTCATCGTGGCCCTGGCCGCGATCTACCTTGCGGCGATAACCACCAAGCTCTCCAAGCGTTGACCGTGGCGGGCGCAAGTTTTGCGCCTCGCCCTTTTTAACGGCTGGTGCACCAGATAAATAATGAGGGAGTTTCTTCCCAGAATGCAGATCTGCTTTGCCGGGGTTCTGGCCGAGATGTCGGGAAGGGGAACTCTTCTCCTTCCCTCTGGATAGAGGACGGTTCCGAGGAATATCCCCACCATGACGACGCCAAACCAAGGGAGGAGGGGAAAGTAGTCGACGGAGCAGAAATGGCGGGGAACGAAGCCGAGCCACAGGAGCCAGGGCGAATCGAAGGTGAATTGGCGGATCCAAAGCCCTGCAGATATCGCAGCCGATCCAAAAACGAGGTCGGCGAGGGGCCGTCTCAAGAACGGATACGAAAGGATTATGGATATGCCAATCAGGTGGAGGATGCCGAAGACGACAAACCCGTCCCCCAGAAGAAGGATCGTCGAGATGGTGATGGCCATCCCCCAGGAGAAGATTTTGGCCCCTCGGCGGAGGTGTCGGAGAAAGGAGTCCCCTCCCCGGACCCTGGCCCCAGCAGAGCTGATATTCAGGGATATCCCCACCAGTAGGAGAAATATCGTAGCTATAGCTTTTGCGAAAGAGGGCCAGATCCCGGAATGGACGTCGACCGGGCCCGAGAAGAAGTCCAGGTCGTATAAGGCATGAAAGGAGACCATCATGCCTACGGCGATGCCGCGAAGGAGATCCAACTCCCAGTATCGGCCAATTCGGGATTTACCCAAAAAGATCGCCGCCGTGGCAACGGATCGATAGTTTTGAAATCAAGATTACCATCTCCATTGTGCGCCATTGCCCGTCAGAGGCGTTCTCGGATATGTCACCGTTTTGCTGGCCCACTTCTATCCTTGACCGAATCTGAAAGCCTGAAGAAAAACAGCGCAATAGGGCAGAGGAATCGAAAAAGAGGGAAATGCCCACATTCAGGGCATCTGATCAGGACCCGCCACAAACCAAGCGTCGTTTATCCCCTGTCCTCTGACATCGCTGGGGTTGTAGTCGTTGATGTAGTAATAGAGGGGCCATCCTTTGTAAGTGGTCTGGATAGTGTCGTCCTCCCGATAGATGGTGTCAAAGTCGAAGGAGCTGAGCTCCAGGGGTATTATAACCTGGCCGGTGTGGAAAGGCGGCCAGTAGTGGGTGCAGGTCTCGCTGCAGCTGCTAGTTCCGCTCTCAGGCGCGTCTTCGGCGAAGTAGTATAGGGTCATTCCATCCTGGTCCACCAGGTACTTGCCGATGCCGTCTTTGGTGGCGAGATCGATGGTGTTGAGGGGAGCTGCCGCCCCGATGGCGACGATGGCCACTGATGCAATCGCCAGGGCCATTAGGGTTGTGATCTTCAATTTTATCACCGTGACATTATTCCTGTTGTTCAACGTTTAAAGATTCCGAGAGGGGCAGACCCCCAGCTTTGCTGGAGACCGGATGGGCTCGATCTCAACCCTCCGACGGCCTGTAATCGGGGTTTTTCTCCGCCTCCACCCCCTTGGGCGAGTCGAAATGCTCCTCATAAGGTTTGATGTCCAGGATGGGGCTTTCGTCCAAGGCATCGAGGCCGGTGACTGTGATCTTGTTTCCCTCGATGTTCAGGATCTCGACCACAGTAAGGCCGATGGGGTTTGGCCTCCTTGGAGTTCTGGTGGCAAATAGGCCCCTCTTCGGGATCGACTCGTCTCCCATGGGGTGGACCTGAAGGTCGTAGCCCAAGGCGCGGTGGATGTGGTAGATAACGAAGATATTGCGGAACTTTTCGAGCCCCACCAGGGCGCCCTGGTACTTCTCGTCGATCTCAAGGGTACATAGGGCGTTTCTCATGGTCTTTGGATCTGCCGGCTCACCGAAGTCGCAATGGACGACGCCTATGGGGGTGAATGTCGCAGGTTCGAGGTTCATACTTTTGGAGGTAATGGCCCTCTTGTGATATCTTTCTTTCTCCGTCGTCGTGGGCGGTTCCTTCGAATTGGTTGTTTATGGTCCAGGGATAGTATCAGACGCCATACTTCCGATCGAACCTGATAAAACTATATCGGAACGTACTAATACGATAGTTTTGAATGTAAATTCTGCAAGTCTTGAGGTCAGCGGAGGAGGTTCATGATTCATGTTTTGATGGTGGACGACGACACCACGATTATGGAGCTCACCAAGACCTTCCTCGAAAAATCCGGCGATATAAAGATCGATTCCGTCTTGTCGGCGAAAGAAGCGATTGAAAGGCTTTTAACCGGAGCTTCGCGATATGACGTCATCATCTCCGACTATGCGATGCCGGAGATGGACGGGATAACCTTCCTGAAGGCGGTCAGAGACTGGGATCCTGAGATCCCCTTCGTCCTTTTTACAGGAAGGAGCCGGGAGGAGGTGGCCATTGAGGCCTTAAACTGCGGTGCAGACTACTATCTTCAGAAAGACGGCGGCCCTGCTCTGATGTTTGCGCAGCTCTCCCACCACATCAAATTGGCGGCCGACCGTTGCAGGGCCAAAAAAGCTCTTCTGGCGAGCGAAGAGCGCTACCGTACCTTCGTTGAGAACTTTCCAGGCATAGCCTTCCGGAACATTCCCGGGTCCGTCCCCACCTTCGTTCACGGCCAGGTGGAAGCGATCACAGGGTATTCAGAAGAGGATTTTTATGAGGGGAGGGTCAGATGGAACCAGCTTATACATCCCGAAGACCTCCCCAAATTCATTGAAATTAACGAGAGGCTGATGGCAGGTGCTGGAGGCACCGCCAAACAGATTTATCGAATTTTTCGAAAAGACGGAGAGACCCGCTGGGTTTTCGAGACGGGCCGGATTGTCTGCGACGGAAGGGGCCGTCCTTCAGAGGTGGAGGGGATCGTTCAGGACGTAACGGATCGGAGAAGGGCGAGGAGGCAGCTTCAGCTCCAGCGGGACATGTCCCTGAAGCTGTCAGAGACGGCTGTCCTTGCAGAGGCCATTAAGATCTGCGTCGATACCGCCATTGAGATATCGGAGATGGATTGCGCCACCATCTACCTTCTGGACGAGAATTCGGGAAATCTTCGCCTAGCCCACTCCAAAGGTCTCAGCGAGGATTTTAGAAGCCTCATATCAAACCAGAAGCGGGACTCTAAAAGGACAAAAAAGGTGATGGAAGGAAGGCCCATCTACATCCGGGTCCAGGATTCAGACCTCCCCCTCCAGAAGGCAAGAGAGCGGGAGGGGATCCGGTCGATCGCCGTCGTTCCCATCCTTCACCAGGATCGGGTCATCGGATGCTACAGCATCGGATCCCACACCGTCGATAGGGTTCCCATCGCCAGCAGAACCGTCCTCAAGACGATCGCCTCCATGATAGGAAACGCCATCGCCCGGATACGGGCGATGGAGGAACTCGAGTCGAGGACGGCGGAGCTCGTGGCTAAGAACGCCGAGATGGAGAGTGTCATCTACACAGTCTCCCACGACCTCCGATCACCCCTCATGGCGATTAGGGGGTTTGCCGCCTGCCTCCGAGAGGACGCCGAGAAGGGCGACCATCGGGGTATCGAGTCGGATCTGTCGCGGATTGAGGGAGTGGCGACGAAGATGGACCGGCTTCTGACCGACGCCCTGGAGCTCTCCCGGATAGGAAAGGTCGCAAAGCCGCCCGAGGAGGCATCCTTTGAAGAGATCGCCGCCGAGGCCCTGTACCAGATGGGGGAGGCGGTCAGGTCGCGAGGGATCAAGGTCACAGTGGCCGAGGGGATGCCCGCTGTCTTTGTCGACCGCATGAGGATGGTGGAGGCGATGATCAACCTGATCGATAACTCTGTGAAGCACGCGGCCAAAGGCCCCTGTCCGAAGATCGATATCGGATTTCGGAGTGCCGATGGCGAGCCCACCTTCTTCGTCCGGGACAACGGCTCCGGGATTCCCACCGACGAACAGGAGAAGGTATTCGGCCTCTTCTACAAGGTGGACAGAAATAGCGAAGGAACCGGGGCGGGCCTCGCCATCGTCAAGAGGATCATCGAGGTTCACGGCGGGAGGGTCTGGATAGAGTCAGAGCCGGGCCAGGGCTGCGCCGTTTGTTTCACCCTGCCCCAGGCCGGGGAAGAGGCGAGTTCTTAGGCTGAGGAATATCTCCAATTTTTAAAGGCCAGTTTTCACGCTTCGGAGAAGACGCTCGGGGTGGCGGAGACATCGTAGAAGGTCCGGGAGAGCCGCTCGGGATAGACGACGGTGAGCTTTGGGACCTGGGAGCCCAGCTGTTTTGAATCATAGAGGTAGTACCCGCTCCGATACTCGCCAGCCCCCTTCGATACGAGGACGGCCCTGGAAGGTCCGGTCTTCGCCACCGCCACGTTCTCGAAATCGGAGAATAGGGCCATCAGATCGGGCTCGATGTACTTAGTCCCCAGAGCCAGGACGTAGATCTTCGCGAAGGGGTCGAGGGCGAAGGAGACGGTGAAGACGGCGTCTCCTTCTTCGAGAGACATCGTCAACTCCTGGATTTTTATGTACTCTCTTCCCCGATCGGCAGAGCTCTGGGGGGCGAGGGCGAATGCCACCAGAAGAACGACCAGAAGAGCGATTCTCGCCGATCTCAATATATCCTCAACCTTGGGGCGTCTTCAAGATCACGGGAACTATGAGCATGAGGATCAAAAGCCCTATAAATACCAAGAAGAAGAGCGTCTGGCGTCTCTGGGCGGATTTGTACTTAGACTCGCAGACCTCGTCGCAGAAGGTCTCCATCTCATCGATGGTTTTGCCGCAGACGATGCAATGCTTATGAGATGCCACTTTTGTCAACCCGATCACCAACGTCGGGTTATGATGAGGACCGTAGATAAGATTTTTGCACGGCGTTTTGGGCGCATTTTAATGGAAAGACGTATTATGGATCGAAGGCCTCTATGGCGAGGTGGACCTATGCTGAGATTGACCATAACCATCTTGATCGCTCTCTTTGCCTGCCTCCTCGTTGGAGCCGATGCCAGCAGGATGTACATCGTCGACGACGACGGCTTTGCCCAGTACCACTCCATAGGCGAAGCGGTGGCCATAGCCAACGATGGAGACACGATTTACATAAAGCCGGGAATCTACGAAGAGCACATCGTCCTGGACAAGAGCCTAACGCTGATGCCTCCGCGGGGTGAGGAGGGGGACGTCAACCTCGCCAGTGATGGAAGCGATATCGGGATAGAGGTTTTGGCGGACGGCTGCAAAATCGAGGGGCTCACCATCACCGACTTTGCGGGTCCCGGCATCTTCGTGGAGTCCAAAGGGAACGAGATAAGAAAGAACTCCTTCGCAGACAACGTCCACGGCATCTTCCTGAACAACACTTCGGGCAACCTCCTCGAAATGAACCGGATGGAGGGCGGTTACTGCGGGATCGTCCTTCTCGCCTCTCGCGAGAACATCATAAGAAGTAACGTGGCTGATGGGTGCATCCTCGCAGGAGTTCTCCTCAATTCCTCATCGAAGAACGACATCGTAGGAAACGAGGCCAAGGGTTGCACCAGGGGAGTATACCTTATCACAAAGAGCCAGGAAAACCAGGTGAACGGATGCTCCATGGTCGACTGTGATTACGGAGTTCTCCTGGAAAAGTCTTCGCAGGCGAATGTGATTATAGGATGCGACTTTGAGAACTCCACCACCGCATTGGCTCTGAACGGCGTATCGAAGAGCCAGATCCAAAATAATTCAATTGCTAACTCGACTAACGGAATCGTCCTATTCTCTTCAGCCGAGAACAGCGCCGTCGAAAATGAATTTGTGAGGGTCGATACAGGGATCATGATCTCGGAGAGCTCCGCGGGCAACATCTTCACCAATAACGAGATCGAAGAGTCCAGCTCCGGGATCGTGATCACCGACTCTCCGGCCAATAAATTCGAGGGAAACGTCCAGACAAAAGTCCGATGGGGGCTTTACGTCGACGGCTCGACGGAAGAGAGCTTCGATAACCAGATATCTGAATCAAACCAGATAAATGGAAAGCCGATCCTCTACCTCTACGACCGATCAAACGAGGAGATATCAGGCCGAGAATCCGGCCATATCACCCTCGCTTCCTGCGAAAAATGCGTCGTCGAGAACAGCTCCGTCACCAACGACGCCCTCTTCGTCTACAGCTCCCGGGGATGCAAGATCCAGGATAACGTCATCTCAGGCGGCTACGGGATGCGGCTGCAGGGCTCCGACGAGAACGAGATCGTGGGCAACCTGGCTTGTGACAATAGGTTCAGCGGGATTCTCCTGCTCGAGTCCAACAGAAACCTCATCAGAAAAAACACCCTCTCCCAAAACGGGAGGGACGGCCTATCCCTCGTCGAGTCGGACTCGAACATCGTCACCATGAACACCGCCGAGGCGAACCGGAACACGGGGATAAGGCTCCTATCTTCCAACGAGACTGAGATCACAGAAAATTCGGTCATTGGAAACGGGGTCGGGATCGAACTCGGCGAGTCTTCGGGCTGCATCGTCTACAGGAACAACCTCATCGAGAACGCCGTTCAGGCGAGGGACGATGGCGAGAACCTCTGGGATTGGGGAGCTCTGAAGGGCGGAAACTACTGGTCCGATCATTCATGTCAGGGCAACCCCTGCCAGAGCATGCCGAGGGCTATCGGGAATTTGACCGCAGACTACTATCCCTTCAGAGATCGGGACGGATGGACCTAGGGCCGAAATGTACTTGAAGGGGCCTATAGAATAAGAGGAACTCATGGCGAAGAAGAAGTCTGAGGGCAGCGGACTGATGTCCTCTGCTGGCCTCATGAGATATTTCGAGGCGGATGATACGGCGATAAAGCTGGGCCCCAAGACTGTGATCGCTTTCAGCTCGGCGGTGGGGGCTGGGATCCTGGCGATGAACTTCTATTTCGGGCTTTGGCCCTGAAAAGGGAACAAGCCCACCTTCCCCCCACCAGGTCCCCTTTTCAAGCTGTCATTTTCCCATCGTCATTTTCCCGGCTTTTCTGGCCAGTTTTTCGATCCTCATCTCCTCAAAGGCGCTTCTCCTCATCTTCCAGCTCCTCGAGGATCCTGTCTACGACCTTCTCGAAGCTCTCTTTCGCTACCGTCTCTTTCTCCACGAAGGCGACGCCGCTGTCTCCCAGGGGGGCGACCTCAGGATCCAGGGGCACAGCCCCTAGGAAGGGGACGCCCAGCTCCTCGGCAGCTCTCTTTCCCCCGCCAGTCTTGAAGATCTCCAGAATCTCTCCGCAGTGAGGACACCTCAGGCCGCTCATGTTCTCGACGATTCCCAGAAGGGGTACCTTCATCGACCTCACCATGTTCACAGCCTTCCGGGAGTCGAGGAGGGCCACCTCCTGGGGCGTGGTGACGATTACCGCTCCTGAGAGATCCGGCAGAAGCTGGACGACGCTGAGAGGCTCATCGCTCGTCCCCGGCGGCAGGTCGATGATGAGGAAGTCCAAGGAGCCCCAGTTGACGTCGGAGAGGAACTGCTTTATCGCCGCCATCTTCATCGGCCCCCTCCAGACGACGGCGGAGTCTGTGCTCGAGAGGGCAAAGGCCATAGATATTACCTTCAGGCCCTTCGATTCGACGGGCTCTATTCCCGCCGGACCGCCCACGAGCCTCGACTTTTCGGCGCCGAGGAGCTTCGCGACGCTGGGGCCGGTGATGTCGGCATCCAGGACGCCAACCCTGTAGCCCCGAAACTGGAGGGCCCGGGCCAGGTTGACGGTGACGGTGCTCTTTCCCACGCCGCCCTTGCCGCTCGCGACCATTATCTTGTGCTTGACCTTCCCCATCCTCGTGGAGACGGCCCGAAGCTGATCTGCCATCTCCTTTCTCGGGTCTGTGCAGGTTCCCTTCGTTGCACAGGATTCGCAGTTGCTGTCGCATTCCTCCATATGAACACCATCGTGAAATTTTGAGAGTTTTAACATTATCTTTGATTATCTTTGAGTCTGACTGGACCCTCGAAAGTTTCCTCATCCCTCTTTCGCCGTGAAGTAGAGATCATCGCCGTGCCGGAGCCTCGATATCTTATCCTCCCTCTCCAGGATCTCCAGGTACTTCAAGATCTCGTTTCGATGGAGGCCCGACAGGCTCCCCAGCTCCGCGAGGGTGCAGGGCCTTCGTTCTAGGAGGTCGATTATCAAGACCTCGGTCTTCTTCGAAAGGTCCCTTCCCCACTCGGCGATCACCTCAGCACCGGAGAATACATCGAGCATCCTCTCCATCTCTTCAGGAGACAATGGCTGGATGGGCTCGGCTGGGGGCCTCACCACGGTGTTGAGCTGGACCCTGTCGGGGCCGATCCTCTCGGCCGCCTCGGCGATGAGTTCCGCCTCGAAGTCATTTTTATCTTTGACCAGCATCACTTCGAGCCATATCTCCCCAGCGAACTCCTCTCGGAGCCGGGCGAGCCCCTCGATGATCTCGTTGATCAAGAGGTCCGGATGGGGCCTGTTCACCCCCTCGAAGGTGGCCTGGGTGGCGGCGTCCAGGGAGGGAACGATCAGGTCCGCCTCCATCACCTCCTCCCGGACCTCCTGGCGGGAGAAGAGGGTCCCGTTCGTAAGGACGACGACGGGCCTGTCGACCAAATCTTTCGCCCCCCGGATGATCTCGTCGAGGCCCTGATGGAGGAGGGGCTCGCCGGATCCCGCCAGGGTGAGGTAGTCGAACTCGTCCTCCGACCTGGACCTGATCTCCGCCAGCACCTCCTCGGGGGAGACTCGCTTCTCCCTTTTGAGGGTGAGGCAGGTCGTCCTCCCCAGCTGACAATAGATGCAATCGAGGGTGCAGGTCTTGAAGGGGAGGAGGTCGACTCCCAGGGAAAGGCCGAGCCTGCGGGAGGGGACGGGTCCGAAGAGATATTTCATCTTACTTCATCTTCCTGAGGGATCAATCCTCAATTCAAAGGTTGAAGGCAAGATGTACTAATAGGTTGCGTCAAATGAGGTTTAACGGCGGTGGATGGAAAGAGGATGCTGTAGGATCTCCTCTAGATGTTTTAGATCGGCGTTCTAGCTGTATCTCAAAATATATTTACTTGCGCCAAGAACCCCTGGTAGGGATATCTTCAAGAGGCAAGGAAATCGAAAGGCCGACCATAAAAGAGCGCAGGTTTCATCGTGCAGATCAATCTTCATAAAAATACTGCCTTCATCCTGACTCTGGCCGCCACCCTCGGCTTCCTCCTCCCGGGACCGGCCGAGAGGATCGAGTTTCTGGTAATCCCGGCCCTCTTTCTGATGATGGCCTTCTCCATGGCAGGGATCGATCTCGGCATTCCGCCGATCCGGGGGGCGATGGCCGGATTTCTTATCAACTACCTCTTTTTATCGGGGCTGATCCTTTTCATCGCCCCCCTGGTCCTGGTGGAGGAGGCGCTGATTCTCGGATTTGTGGTGATGGCCGCAACCCCTCCGGCGGTGGCCGTAGTTCCCCTGACGAAGCTTTTGGCGGGCGACGTCCGGCTCGCCCTCTACTCGGAGGCGCTATCGTATCTCGGGTCTCTCGTCCTCATGCCCCTGATAATATTCCTCTTCGCCGGGGAGGCGGGGGCGGCGGTGGGAGTCGGCGAGACCTTTGAGATCGTCCTCATCCTGATCCTCCTTCCCATCCTCGCCTCAAGATACGTCAACCTGCTGAAGATCGATCCGGCCCACCCCATCAACGCCGGCCTATTCTCCGTCACCTACATCGTGGTGGGGCTGAACAGCAGCGCCATCTCAATGGAGGCGGCGGGGGTGGCGGGAGTCCTCCTCGTCGCCTTCGCCCGGACCTTCGCCTCGGGGGCGGCCGTTTATGCCGCCTCGGCCGCCACCGGCGTCGAGCATCCTCAGAGGGTCGCCTACACCCTCTTCGGATCCTTCAAGAACCTGGGGCTCGCGGCCACGGTGGCCCTCCTTCTCTTCGGCCCTCGGGCCGCGGTCCCGGCGGCGGTCTGCATCCTGACCGAGACCGGCTTTTACATCCTCCTCTCGGCCCTGGCCGGGCGGCGGAGAAGGGGGACCAGCTCCTCTGCCCCCCCCGACGCCGAAGAAAAAATAGCATATAGGATCTGTCAGCAATAACCATTGCATAACGAGCGGATTTCGGCTCAGAGGCGGTGGAGATGATGATGGATCGGATAGAGGGAGAGAAAGAAGTGGCCAAAGCCTGCCCCTTCGTGGCGCGAGGCTGCCTGCAGGCGGGGTGCATGGCCTGGGACGATCCCGGCGGCGGGCGCAGATTGATCCCATCGACAAAAGAGGCCGCGAGCGCCTTCGACGCGCACCTTCACGAAGCGGCGCCGCTCTTGTACGGCTCGCTTCTGGACCTGGTGCGGGTGATGGAGGAGCGGGCGCGGGAGTGCGACGCCTGCGGCGCCGAACTCTGGGACTACGCCCAGGAGGTGAGGAGGAGCTTTCTCGACGACCTGATCGAGGCTCAGCTGAAGGTGGGGTGAAGGGGGAGGAGATGGGGGGAGAAAGGTGAGAAGGCAGAAGGGGAGTTCGGGTCGATGAAAGATATTTCTTCCGAGAGATAAACTGAATAACGAAAAGGTGCCGGAGGTCGAATTGACGACATCGTCAAAGAGGAAACCGCGATCGCAATCTCAAGGGAGGGTAAAGACCGCAGAGGAGATCGCCCAGATTCTGAGGTCTCACATGCCAGAGCTCGTCAGTCGCTACAAGGTGATGTCTCTTGGGATCTTCGGCTCCTATATCCGGGGTGAGGCCGACGAGGAGAGCGACATCGACCTTCTGGTGGATCTGGAGGAGGGCGAGGTGCCGCTCACCCTTCTGGAGTTCATCGCCCTCGAAAACCATTTGAGCGATCTCCTGGGGGCGAAGGTGGACCTGGTGGAAAGAAGCGCCCTCAAGCCCGCCATAGGTCGTCGCATCCTGGAGGAGGTCGAGATGGTATGAGGAAAGGGAAACGCGAGATGCTCGACTATCTCCAGGACATCCTCGACGCGATTGAGAGCGCTGAGAGCTTTGTTGCAGATATGGATTACGACGCCTTCGAAGCGGATGAAAAGACCAACTTTGCAGCGGTCAGGGCGCTGGAGATCGTGGGTGAAGCCTCCAAGAAAATCCCTCCCGATATTCGCCGAGAGTATCCCGATGTTCCCTGGAGAGAGATGGCGGGGATGCGAGATAAGCTGAGCCATGATTACTTCGGAGTAAACTTGCAGAGGGTATTTGAGACCGTGCGCCGGGACCTACCTCCTCTGCGTGCCTCCATTAAAAAAATTGTCGACGAACTCGAAACTGCCAAAGGTGATCTGAAGATCTGAATCCATTTTCGCCAAATATATTCCGTAACGTAAAACAAAGTTCGATCGAAAGGCCTATCGTCCCCATCGACACAGTGCATTTGCCAAAAGTTAGGAGCCCCACTACATGATTTCACGACGAGCAGAGGAGATGACCCCCTTTTTGGTGATGGACGTTTTGGAGCGCGCCCATGCGATGGAGAGGCAGGGGATCGACGTCGTCCACCTGGAGGTGGGCGAGCCCGACTTCGACCTCCCGGCCCCGATTTCGGAGGCGGTGGCCGAAGCCCTCGCGCAAGGGCACACCCACTACACCCACAGCCTCGGCGACCCCGAGCTCCGGGAGGCGATCGCCGAGCACTACAATGAGCGGTACGGCGTCTCCGTCTCGCCCGACCGGATCGTCGTCGGCTCGGGGACCTCGCCGGCCATGATGCTCGTCTTCTCGGCGCTTCTGGAGGCGGGCGACGAGGTGATCATCTCCGACCCCGGCTACGCCTGCTACCCGAACTTCATCCGCTTTGCGGGCGGCGTCCCCGTCCCCGTCCCCGTCTCCGAGGAGGACGGATTCCAGCTCTCGGCGGAGGCGATCGCTTCGCGGATCTCCGATCAGACCCGGGCCGTGGTCATCAACTCGCCCTCAAACCCGACGGGAATCGTCCTCTCGGAAGAGAGGATGCGGGCGATCGCCGGGCTATCGCCCACCGTCGTATCCGACGAGATCTACCACGGCCTCGTCTACGCTGGAAAGGAGCACTCGATCCTGGAGTTCACCGACGACGCCATCGTCTTGAACGGCTTCTCCAAGCTCTACGCCATGACCGGCCTGCGGCTGGGATACCTCATCGCGCCTCCTGAGTTCATCAGGCCGATCCAGAAGATGCAGCAGAACCTCTTCATCTGCGCCAACTCCGCCGTCCAGAGGGCGGGGATCGCAGCCCTCCGGGAGACCGCCGAGGACGTCTCCCGGATGAGGCGGACCTACGACGAACGGCGGCGGTTCATGATCCGGCGGCTCCGGGAGCTGGGCTTCGGGATCGCCACCGAGCCGACGGGCGCCTTCTACGTCTTCGCCAACGCTCGCCACATATCGTCAGACTCGTACGACCTCGCCTTCGACATCCTGGAGAAGGCCCACGTCGGCGTGACCCCTGGCGTCGACTTCGGCACCAACGGCGAGGGATACCTCCGCTTCTCCTACGCCAGCTCTCTTTCGAGGATCGCCGAGGGGCTCTCAAGAGTGGAGAGGTACCTGGAAAATCGAAGATAGAGGGGGAGCTTCAGTCGGGTCTTGAAGGTCCGTCGGACGGAAACCTTTTTCCAGGCTCCATAAGCTGTTTTTGAGCTGAGGTAAAGCTATGCCGCTTCGAGGATACGGCCTACTGAAGGGGAAGGCGATCGGGAGCCAAAACGGAGGCGGAGAGAACCACCACTTCCACGTCCTGGTCGTCGACGACGAGCTGAGACATAGAGTCGCCGTAAACGTCACGTCGAGCATTCCGCCGTCTGATCTGCTCTACTTTGTGGACGAAGACTTCAACCACCCGATCATTGAGGAGCTGATCGCCCTCCCCTTCGGCTTCCTCGACCTGGAATCAAAGCCCGGAGGGATGGCCCTCGACTACATCAGGGGGGAGATATTCGACCCCTCCAAGATGAGGCCCCTTCCCAGCGACCTTCCCGGCCCAAATAACGATCTGAACGATCTGATCCACAAGTACATCGCGACGGCCATCGAGATGGAGAAGAGCGCGATCTACGCCTTCGGCCAGAGGTGGGGGCCGGATGGTGAACGGGACGTGTACTTCGGCTTCAAGCCCGGAAGCGGCATCCACAACATCCACATGAACCAGGGAAACTCCGAGGCCTGGGAGAAGGACGACGGTGTATACCAGGACGGCGGACTTCTGATCCATCTCCCCGACGAGGATCAGTGGGTATCCATATTTCTCGCCTTCCAGTCCCAGTGCTTCCAAACCGATGACAGGACGGGCCACTGCATCGATGAATCCCCAAGATCGAGAGATTGAATTGAATCAAAGCCATCCTGATCACCGCTAGCTCTCGCGAAACCCGATGGTCGAGATCGCCAAACGGCCGGTTAATCCGGCTTTCTCCTCTTCCCCGGCATCGTCCTGTAGATCGCGGCGTCGGGGAGGATCTTCCCTTCCATCCGGAGCTTCTGGACCTTCGGGCCGATCGCCTCCATCCTCTCCGTGAACTGGTCACCGACGAGCTTCTCAAGCTTCTTTTTGTCCGGCACCTTTCCCTTTCCCATGCCGGGACAGGTGGGGTTGTATCCTATCTCCAGGACGATCCCCCCCGAGGGACGGGACTTCTCGACGACGACGAAGGGGAAGAGACGACATGCCGTAGGCCTCACCGGGTATATGGTGCAGCCCTTACCATCCTTGTAAAAGACGCAGGCGCCATCCGACTCCCTCGACTTCATCACCGGCAAGTCGAGGATCACCTTCCCCCCTCCGTCCTCGATCCTGAGGCTCCCTTTTTTGTCGTCATAGAGGGTGTCGACGAACTCTTCGGGGGCCAGCCTCGTCCTCCGGCAGATCTTCTCGATGTCTTTTTCTGTGAGGTAGATCAGGTTGCTCTTCTCCACGAACTCCGCCTGCCTCTCGGGAGGGACCAGGTCCTCGAACTCCTCAGGTCGGCGATGATGACAACAGGACCCACACCGCTGGCACCGAAAACGGGCAGATCCGAAGGCGGCCCTGATCTCCACTCGAAACGGCAAGAAAATCGCCTCAAAAATAAAAAAAAGAAAAAAGGGTTTTAGAGCAGCTTGTTGATGGGGTGGTTCGGGTCAAGGACGTCCAGGCCGAGCTCTTTTGCGCTCTCAGCGCACATGATGTCGACCATGGCAGCGGCCGGGAAGACGAGGGTCGCGTTCTCGATGGGGCCATAGAGGTAATAGTCGGCACCCAGGATTCCCGCAACTAGGTTTGATCCGATATCCACTGGAGTGAAGGCCGGTCTGTTGACCTTCCTGTACTTCTTCATCCAGTCCCAGGCAGAGGCGCCGTTGTGGTAGCCCGCGCCCACGGGAAGCCCCAAGATCGCCTTGACTGCTATCCCTGCCCTTATGGTGGCGCCGGACCCGCTGCCAAGAGGCATGGCGGCGACGTCGATGAGGGGCCTTGTGATCCCGGCCTCTGTTGCGTAGTCGAGCATCCCCTTCTCTGCGCCCCCCGCGGCCTTCGTCAGAACGTCCATCTTGCCCTGAGTGGTGGCGTCGAGGGCGTTGAAGGCGAGGACGATGGCGGAGTCGAGATCACTCTCCTTGACGGCCTGGAACTCCTCGGGGGTGATGCTGGCGTTGATGGAGTTGTGGATCGCCCGATCGGCAACGCCGATCTCTGTGGCGTACTTGACGCCGAAACCCCTAACGCTGGGGGCGCTGGAGTCCACCAGGAAAGGAGCGTCGGATATGTCTACGAACCAGTCCAGGTACTTGGCCATGGCCTCGTCGGTCTCGGCGACGATCTGGTTGAAACAGGGGTTTCCGGTGGTGTCGCTCATCTCTTCCTGGTCTTTCCACAGCTTCTCCGCGGCAGCAACGTCGAAGAGACCCTTGTCCTCGTCGGTCACTATCTTGTGCCGGGAATAGAACATCGTGCCTATGCAGACGGTGGGGTACTCGCCGGGCTGACCTCCCACCTTGATCTTGCCGAACTCGAATACCTCTTGCTTCTTGTCAAATCTGAACATGTCAAACCCTCACGCAACGGCCAGCAAATAGTATGCCAGCACCAATATTAATCCTCCACAGACCCCGTAGAGGATGCCGATATCTCTGCCGAGCTTCTTGCCCTGCCTCTGGGCAATCTCTGCGCTCACGAACTCTATCTTCTCATCAATCTTTGCCAGCTTGTCCAGGACGTCCCTGTACTGCTCCTGGTCCACTACGACGCTGGGTACTACATCTCGATTATCTTGAGCCATGATTGTATCACCTCAGGTCATAAAGTACACTGGCACGAGAACCATCAGAAGCGCAAAGAGGAAGCCGACTATCGCCCCGATGGGCATGGAGGCGTTTACGCCCGAGCTCAGCTTCTGATCTCTGGCCACCAGCTGCGCTTTGTACTCGATGCTATCTTTGATCTCGTCAAAGGGTCCCATGAAGGGCATCAACACGGTGGGCAGACCCTTCCCGTAAGGGATGTCGGCAGTTATAGGTTTCTCTTCAAAAACCTCTTCTGTGGCCTCTGCAGCTTCTTCTGTGACCTCTTCAGTCTTTATCTCCTCGTCTGCCATCTCACATCCCTCCCATCTTGAGGATCAATCCGAAGAGGGCCAGAACGACGGTGAGCCCCGCCGCGATCCCTTCGATCTTTCCGGCGTATATGCCGGCGGCGTACTTGTTCTGGATTCCCACGTTGGTAACGGCGGCCTCGATCTGCCTCATCCTCGCCCGGATGTTGGCGATCTCTGCCGCCATGGGTCGCAGCCCATGGGCCTCCTCTTCAGCACCACCCTCGGAGATCTCCACGGTCATGGGCTCCACGTCGAGGGCGCCCGGATCCTTGGAGATGCACTCCTTGATCTTGGAGACGATTGTGCCGGTATCCTCGGTGTCGATGATGTTGATCGTCTCTATCTGCTCTTTGAACCTCTCCACGGCCTCTGGGGTCAGGTTCTGGATGAAGGGGATGGCTCCTATAGCTCCGATGATCCTCCCTTCCTGATCGATCCCGCCCTTTGAGAAGGCCTCGATCGCCTGGCCCGTGATGTGGCCCTTGACCTCCATCCCGGTTATTATCAAAAACCTGATGTTGGGGTTGGAGATTATGTTGGCCACCATCTTCTCGATGCCAATGTTCTCAGTCTTGCAGGGGCCTGCCAGGGCCGCGCCCGCATCGAGGAAAGGTGCGTTGTTCATGTGAGACCCGCAGGTCACGACGGCAACCGGGCTCTCGGCGTTTCCCATCTCGTACTCGCCGGTGATCCAGGGCCAGGGGTCAGAGGTTGGCTTTTTGTTGGCCATTCAGAACACACCTCCTTGGGAGAGTAAGTACACTAAGGCGACGACGAGGCCGATGACGAACCCGTACCATATGTTGGTGTAAATGCCCGCCATGTAGCTTGCACCCTCTCTGCCCTTGTAGGAGCCTAGGAGGGGCGCCCGGGGGTCAAGCGAGTTCAATAGGTCGTCGGCAGCCTTGTTTATCTCATCGATCTGGGCCGTTATCGGGTCCAGAGCGAATTGAACGACGTCCTCCCTCTCCTCTGCGATCATCCCTTCGAGGGGATCGAAGATCAGATGCAATTCGGAGGGAGTAGCTCTAACAATTCCCATCTACAGACCTCCCTCAGGAAGAAGACCGGTCCCGACCACGCCTGAAGAGTCCCTCTTGACGAGCGCGAAGTACCACATGAAGGACTTGATCCAGATGATCACGGCGATGACCACCGTCAGGAGTCCGGCGGCACCGATGGTGGCAAGAGACGCCAATCCCGCGGCGAACATGGCCAGAGCTCCCGTGGAGATGGTGTGGACCAGGGTCCTGTCCTGGGTCTCATCAGGTCCCAGGTTGGCGTTGAAGGGGTGCAATATGGCCAGAGTTCCGGCGATAAAGAGGATCGCTATGTAACCCGTGTTGACGACCGACTCGAGGATCAAGGGATAGCTGATCTCTCCAGATACGGCAACGGATAAGCCGATCAGGACGATTGCGCCCGCTCCGCCCAGGGTCATCAATACCTCCTCCATGACGGGGATGTTCATCTTGATGATCTTGTTGGCGAGTAGGCCCACGAAGTAGCCGAACCCCATGGCGACGGCGATCCCGATGATGGGTCCCGCGACGCCTCCGATGGAGAGGCCAAACATGGCTGCGACGAGCCCCATCCCCATCGCCATGAGGCCGATGGAAGGAACTCCCGTGCCGATGCCGTAGCTGCAGACTCTCCTCACGGCGTCAGAGCCCATCACCACAGCGGCGATGACGCCCAATCCAGCCAAGAACGAAAAGTAGCCTGATCCGGTTATGGTGTTCAGAACGTGAGTCAGGTATATTCCCAAAACTCCGCCGCCAAGACCGTACATCATCAGCTTGGTCTTGTCGATCTTCGATTCTCCTCCGCCTGCTGCAACGCTCATATCAGGCACCTCCAGTGATCAATACAGCGAATATCCCGATGACCAGCGATGCGACGAGACAGACCTGGACGGCTCGGGGAACTCTCTTGAACTTGGGGTCGTGGAATCCCTCGATCGTCCCCTGAATGTTGTAGGACGCGACGACGGCGTTCACCACGAAGATACCTATGGCGAAGAAGCCCGAAAGACCAGGGTTCCCGTTGATGCTCATGAGGGCGTAGTATATCAAAGACCCTCCGGCGCCGCCGAGAAGACCTCCGATGGTCCCGCTTACAAAGCTGACGGTGGGGATTCCGTGACCTACAGTTCCCGGTGAGATGTAGGGGGGCTGGGGTTCCTTTGTTATGGGGTCATAGTCGACCTTGGCAGAGCACGGCGGCACGCCGACTCCGTATATGTAGACCCAGTTGCCCACGATCATGGTGGCGTCTATCATGATCATGGCGCCCACAGCACCGCTTATCACGATCATGAGCATGTTATCTGTGACGCTCATCATCAGGCCGGCGCTCAACAGGCCGGTGAGACCTGATCCCGCCGCCAGCTGCACAGTGCCCGTTCCCACACCAGTGGCCTGGGCCATGGCGGCTGGAGCGCCACCGACAGGCACGAAGTGGACGCCGACGCCCACGAGAAGCCCGCCGATAACGATCTCTATTATGTACAGTAACATGTTTGCGTCAAATGCGATCATGCCTCAATATCCCCCGCATATTCGGGATAGGGCCCGTACCTCTTTTTCGACCTGATCTCCAGTATCCTGTTGTAGATGTTGAACAGGATGACTATCACGACACCAGTGACGATCGCAAGCCAACCCTGGGTGGCCGGATCGAAGATGGTGGTCCGCCAGTTGTCCAAGAAGACGGTCAGCCCAAAGGCCATTCCAGTGACGGGACCTCCGAACCGAGCGCAGAACCAGGCGTTGTCGATGGAGCTTCGCAGGCCTGCCTCAGCCTTGGTGACGATGTCTCCGGAGTTGGCGGCGTTCAGCCCGGACCCGAAGGGATAGGCCTGAAACTCCCTCTCTGCACCGTAGTGAACGTCCCCGGTTGACGACCCTATGGCGCCGATGGCGAGACCCCAGATGAAAGCCACAAGAGGCATCGGGAAGGGGTGCTGAATCGGAAGCCAAGGTGCTGTCATGATGTAGGAGATGGTGACGACACAGAAGGCAGTGATGTACGCATGTGCCATTATTGTTGTAGTGTGAGTGCGCAGAACGTCCAGGTAGACGTACTGGTTGAACCTCGCCTGGCTCGTGTTCCTGCCCATGTAGGCAGTAACTGAAAATATGCCGTTGAATATCGCAGCGGCGACCGCTCCGATGGCGATGGCGAAGAACGCGTTCATACCGTACCCGGACATTAAGACACTAGCTGTAACTGCGGCAAGGGCGGCGTAAAGAGCGTTCGATGGTGGCTCTCCAGAAATGGCTTTGTTGTAAATTCTGTGGGGGTGTCCCACCTGAGCAGCCAACTGGACCTGTGAGTTTGGATTGCTCTGAGAACCCACATCGGACTCTAAGTCCTCACTTGCACCGGCTACTGTCGCAAGGGCACCCATAGCAGCTAGGAGCCCCATGCTAACCATGTCCATTTGCTCTCCTCCTTTTTAATTCTTGCCAAATCATAGTAATCTATGAAAAATTTGGCCAGTAACGTACTGACTATCGGTTACTGAACTTATAAAGCTTTCGAAATGGTATTGTAACCCCCATTTTCGTTTTTTGCCAGGGGTTTGAAGGGTCTAAACGGCTCAAAAAAGAGAATTCGAAGCTTGAAATATAAAAAACACCTATTCGATCCCCGTTCTTATGATTCTCAGCGAGAACGACGGGAGATTGTTTAGAAAATCCGATTCGTCTCGGTTTTAGCGCGAGTTCCTCCCCTCGATACCCCTCAATTCCGCCCCGAAACTGCAGTTTTTGCCTCACCAGGGCTCTCTCTTGGCCTTGATCTTATATCCTATTATATTGGTGGCCCTGTGGAGAATGGGCGTTACAATGAGGACGATCAATATGATCTCCCCGGTGAAGTTTTCCAAAAACCAACGGGGCGCAAGAAGAAGTGTAAGGACCCAGCTTCCAGCGACGAAGTCTAGCTGGTCGACGAGGAAGAGTGACGCCCCCCTCTCCATCCCCATCCTCCTCTTGAAGAAGCTGGCGATTATGTCTCCGGCCATCGCCCCCAAGGATAGACCGACGAGGACCATGATCAGCTCGGCTCCAGCCCCGAAGTCTGGAAGGCCGAGATCAGGCCTCGAAGATGCGATCGAGTCTAGGATCAGACCAACTCCCACGCCAGCCAGGGCGCCAGCGATCGTTCCCCGGAAGGTCTTCCCATTTCCGAGGATCCGGCGGCCGTCCGGGAAACATCTGCCGAAGTCGAGAGGTCTGCCCCCGCCGAGGAGGACGGCGAAATTGTTTGGCAAGTAGGCGGGCAGCATCAGCCATATCGCGATTATGAGCGGGTTCAAAGTCTCCTTACCTCCGGGAAAATCACCATCGAAATCTTCAGATATTCCTTTTATATCAAGCTATCCTACCTCAGTTTCCGACCCTTCTCGCGGGCGACCAGCTTCGCCGAAGCTCCGAACCCCCAGACAGCAATCGAGATCGTACGGTCCTTTTACCCCCGATGGCAGAGGATTGAGATTCCTCTGAAGCCTGTTCTCGACGAAAGGCCGGGCCTCGTCGGATCGAAAACGTTAAGTTCAACAAGGCGGTGGTGGGTGTGAGCGCCGATGGTCTAGTGGTTATGACTTGGGCCTTCCAAGCGGCATATATCGCGAAGCAAGCCCAAAACCCGGGTTCGAATCCCGGTCGGCGCATCTCGTTTTATGGAACATCGATCGATCACGTCATATGACGAAATCCTCTTCGTTAACTTTATATTCTAAGGAGGCCCCTCTCAGGTTCATGTCGGCTGGGGGGGATATCTCAGATATTCGAGGATTGCTCGCAGAAAAGATGGCTGGTGAGATAACTTTATCACAGAATCCCGGCGAGACTCTGAAGAAGTGGCGGAGAAATTTCGGCATCACCCAGACCGAGCTCTCCAACCATCTGAGAATCTCGCCCTCCGTGATTAGCGATTATGAGAGCGGAAGAAGGAGATCCCCCGGCATATTGATCGTCAGCAAGATCATTGACGCCCTCCTCACCATCGACGAATTTCGAGGAAGCACCACCGCCCGGGCTTACAGCGCCATGCTCAGCGATGGCGGAAGCTTCGGGAGGATATGCTGCATATGCGAATACTCTGAGCCGATTTCTTTATCAAAATTCGTGGATAGAATCGACGCCTGCGTCGTCTGCGGGGACGTGGACGTCAACATTTACGGTTATACGATCATCGACAGTTTGAAGGCGATTTTGGAGCTGCTTCCCGATCAATTTCACAAAATATATGGCAGGAGCACTGCGCGGGCCCTGATCTTCACCGGCGTCTCCACCGGCAGGTCGCCGATGGTGGCTGTGAGAGTCAGCCACCTCAAGCCCGGGGCAGTCATCCTCCAGGGGATCGACTCCTCCGAGGTGGACGGCGTGGCCAGGAGAATAGCAGAGCTGGAGAGGATACCTCTTCTCGCCACCACCATCTCGGCCGAGGATCTAGTGACCATTCTCAATCACAGGTGATACTTTGCCCGCGGGAATAGTGAGCTATGGAGTCTACATACCCAAGTACAGGATACGGGCCAAGGAGATAGCTCGGGTCTGGGGCGAGAGGGAGGACATGGCCCAAAACCTGAACGTCTTCGAGAAATCCGTCCCGGACATCGACGAGGACGCGGTGACCATCGCCGTTGAGGCTGCGCGAAACGCCGTCAGGCGAGCTTCCATCGATCCGGCCAGGATCGGGGCTATCTATGCCGGGTCCGAGAGCCACCCTTACGCAGTAAAGCCGACGGGAACTATCGTCGGCGAAGCCATAGGTGTCGATCATCAGCTCACGGTGGCGGACTTAGAGTTCGCCTGCAAAGCAGGAACGGCAGCGGTCCAGGCCTGCCTCGGCCTTGTGACAGCGAACCTCATCGACCTGGGCCTCGCCGTCGGAACTGACACCAGCCAGGGCGCCCCCGGTGACGCCCTCGAGTACACAGCGGCCGCTGGAGCCGCAGCCTACATCATCGGCCGTGAGAACATTGCGGCCGAGATAGAGGGGTTCTACTCCTTCACCACCGATACCCCCGACTTTTGGAGACGGGAAGGGATGCCCTACCCAGAGCACGGGGGGAGGTTCACCGGCGAGCCTGGCTACTTCAAGCACGTGATGAGCGCCACCCGAGGGCTATTGAAGAAGATGGGGACCATCCCAGAGGATTACGATTATGCCGTATTCCACCAGCCCAACGGGAAGTTCCCCGTTCGTGTGGCAGGCCAGCTCGGATTTTTGAGAGAACAGATCGAACCGGGCCTCGTCGTCCCCTGGATCGGAAACACCTACTCGGGTTCGAGCCTCATAGGCCTCGCCGCAACCCTGGACGTCGCCCGGCCGGGGGAGAGGATATTTCTTGCGAGCTTCGGATCAGGGGCGGGAAGCGACGCCTTCAGCATAAGGGTGAAAGACGAGATAGAGGACGTCCGGAATCGCGCCCCGAAGGTCAGGAACTACTTCGAGAACGTCCAGTACCTCGATTACGCGGTTTACGCCAAGCACAAAGGGAAGCTACGGCTGTGAGATTATGAGATCTGTATCGATTATCGGAGCGGGGTGCACCCGGTTCGGAGAGCGGTGGTACGACTCCCTCCGGGACCTGGTGGTGGAGACCGGCATCATGGCCCTAGAGGACGCCAGCGTCAGCGGCGATGAGATAGACGGCCTCTACATCGGAAACATGAGCGGAGGCAGGTTCGTGGAGCAGGAGCACATCGGCGCCCTCATCTCCGACTGCGCCGGCCTCTCGAGGCTTCATGTCCCCAGCACCCGGGTAGAGGCGGCCTGCGCCTCGGGGGGACTCGCCCTGAGGCAGGCGGTCCTGGCGGTGGCGAGCGGCTACTCCGACGTCGTCATCGCCGCCGGGGTCGAGAAGATGACCGACGTCACCGGCGGCGTCGCCGCCGACGCCCTGGCCGCCGCCGCCGACCGGGAGTGGGAGTGCTTCTTCGGGGCGACCTTTCCGGCCCTCTACGCCATGATCGCCAGGCTTCACATGCACCGCTTCGGAACGACGAGGGAAGAGCTCGCCGCGGTGGCCGTAAAGAACCATCACAACGGGTGCGCAAACCCCATCTCCCAGTACCAGATGGAAATCTCCGTCGAGAAGGTCCTCCGGTCCCCCCTAGTCGCCGATCCCCTTCGAGTCCTGGACTGCTCTCCGATCACCGATGGCGCCGCCGCCGTAGTCTTGGCCCCGACGGAAGTGGCTTCCAAGTACTCCGACGCGCCGATAAAGATTTTAGCGGCGGCCCAGGCGAGCGACACCCTCGCCCTCCACGACCGGAGGGAGATCACCACCCTGGACGCATCGGTCTATGCCGCCAGGAAGGCCTTCGATCAGGCGGGCCTCGCGCCGAAAGACATCGACCTCGCCGAGGTTCACGACGCCTTCACCATAGGGGAGATCGTTGCCATCGAGGATCTGGGGTTCGTCGAGAAGGGCGAGGGAGGCAGGGCCGCCGAGGAGGGGCTGACCGCCATCGGGGGGAAGATCCCCATCAACACCTCCGGAGGCCTCAAGGCCTGTGGTCATCCCGTTGGCGCCACCGGGATCAAGCAGGCCTACGAGATGGTCCTCCAGCTCAGGGGCGAGGCCGGGAAGCGGCAGGTTGATGGGGCGAAGGTCGGCCTCACCCACAACGTCGGAGGCTGCGGCGGCACCGCCCTCGTCCACATCATGTCGAGGTGAAGAGATGTCCACAGTGCCGAGATTCTGGAGACACATACCCCAAAGGTATAACCTGGTGGGGACCCACTGCGAAAAGTGCGACGAGTACTACTATCCTCCGAGGACTATCTGCCCCAACTGTCGGAGAAACGCCAAGATGGAGGACCACAAGTTCGATGGCCGGGGGACGGTGGTGACCTACACCACCATCTACAACGCCACCGACGACTTCAAGAGGCAGACACCTTACAACCTGGCCATCATCGAGCTAATGGAGGGGCCGAGGCTGACGGGCCAGGTGATCTGCAGCCCCGACGAGATAAAGATCGGGATGAAGGTGAAGCCGGTCTTTCGGATCCTGGGGAAAGAGGGGGATCGGGGCATAATATACTACGGGACGAAGTTCGTCCCTGTGGAGGGCTCGGCCTAACCCTTAATCCTATTTTCTCGCCGGACCAGCCCGTACCTCCAGTTAAGGCTAAGATCTCCAGTTAAGGCTAAGTATTGAGAGGTCATTTACTCCCTTCCCGTATCGAATCTGGACGAAAGGATAAGGTATTCGAATAAAATGTGTTGAATCAAAATATCGTAGGTTCCGGTTATCGATTAGGCGGGGATAACCGTTATATATAATGCGATAATTTGATTTTGGGTTATTTATGTAATCGGGGGTAAATCCGGTCTTGAGTGAAGTAATCGAGGAGTATGACGCGAGCACCATCCAGGTTCTGGAGGGGCTCGACGCCGTCAGGCGAAGGCCCGCTATGTACATCGGGAGCACAAGCACCGCGGGCCTTCACCATCTCGTCTACGAGGTGGTGGACAACAGCATAGACGAAGCGATGGCCGGCAGGTGCTCGGAGATCAACCTGATCCTCCATGCCGACGGGACCGCCTCGGTGAAGGATGACGGGAGAGGCGTCCCTGTAGACATCCACGAGCATTACAAGAAGCCAGCCCTTGAGATCGTCATGACGATGCTCCACGCTGGGGGGAAGTTCGACCACAAGTCCTACAAGGTCTCGGGAGGCCTCCATGGAGTCGGGGTCTCAGTCGTCAACGCCCTCTCCGAATGGCTCGAGGTGGAGGTGAGGAGAAACAGCCTCATCTACTGGCAGAGGTACGAGAGGGGACGGCCCGTCTCCGACCTGGAGGTCCACGGCGTCTCCGACCACACCGGCACCAAGGTCCGGTTCAAGCCCGACCCCACTATCTTCGAGACCGTGGAGTTCAACTTTGACACCCTGGCGAGCAGGCTCCGGGAGCTGGCCTTCCTGAACCGCAGCCTCGCGATAACGGTCGAGGATGAGAAGACCGGAAAAAAGAGGGAATACCTCTACGAGGGAGGGATCGTCTCCTTCGTGGAGCACCTCAACAAGAATAAGGACCTTCTTCACTCACCCCCCATATACTTCTCCCGGGAGAAGGACGGGATAGTCGTCGAGGTGGCCCTCCAGTACAACAACACCTACAACGAGAACGTCCTCTCCTTCGCAAACAACATCAATACCAGAGAGGGCGGAACCCACCTCTCCGGCTTTCGGGCCGCCCTCACCAAGACCACCAACGAGTACGCAAAAGAGAATAAGCTCCTAAAGGACGATACGAAGCTCACCGGCGACGACCTCCGGGAAGGGCTAGTGGCCGTGATAAGCGTGAGGCTCGCCGACCCCCAGTTTGAGGGGCAGACGAAGACGAAGCTCGGAAACAGCGCCGTCGGCGGGATCGTAAGCTCTCTAGTATCCGAGGGGTTATCCGAGTTCTTCGAGGAGAACCCCCAGGTGGCCCCAAAGATCATCGAAAAGGCGACACAGGCCTATCGGGCAAGGGTGGCGGCAAGAAAGGCGAGGGAGCTGACCCGGAGGAAGAACGCCCTCAGCTCTGGGGGCCTACCCGGAAAGCTCGCCGACTGCGCAGAGAAGGACCCGAAGCTCTCAGAGCTTTACATCGTAGAGGGCGAGTCGGCAGGGGGTTCGGCGAAGCAGGGAAGAAACCGACACTTTCAGGCGATACTCCCCCTCCGAGGCAAGATCCTGAACGTGGAGCGGGCGAGGCTCGACAAGATCCTGAAGAACAACGAGATAAGAAACATCATCACGGCTCTGGGGACCGGGATAGGCGACGACTTCCAGCTCGACCGGGCTAGGTACCACAAGGTGGTGATCATGACCGATGCAGACGTCGATGGGTCCCACATAAGGACTCTCCTCCTAACCTTCTTCTATCGGTACATGCGGGAGCTCGTCGAGGCGGGGTACGTCTACATCGCCCAGCCCCCTCTCTACCAGATCAAGCGGGGCAAGTCAACGAGCTACGCCTATTCCGATTCGGAGCTCGCGAGGGCTCTGGAGGGTGCCGGCAAGGCGGCCATCCAGAGGTACAAGGGGCTGGGCGAGATGAACCCGGAGCAGCTCTGGGAGACGACGATGGACCCCGAAAAGAGAACGATGCTGAAGGTCACCCTGGAAGACGCCATGGAGGCGGACGAGATCTTCTCGATCCTGATGGGCGAGAGGGTGGAGCCGAGGCGCGAATTCATCGAGGCTCACGCCCGGGATGTTAGGAACCTGGACGTTTGATGGTGAGACGATGACGGAGATCGACGTTGAAATAACTTCGGAGATGAAGTCCTCTTTCATAGATTACGCCATGAGCGTCATCGTGGCAAGGGCCCTTCCAGACGTTAGGGACGGCCTCAAGCCCGTCCACCGACGGATCCTCTACGCCATGTACGAGCAAGGGATGACCCACGATCAGCCCTACAAGAAGTCGGCGAGAGTGGTGGGTGACGTCATGGGTAAGTACCACCCCCACGGCGACGCCGCCATCTACGAGACAATGGTGAGGATGGCCCAGGACTTCTCGATGCGCTACCCCCTCATAGACGGCCAGGGGAACTTCGGCTCCATCGATGGGGATCCCGCAGCGGCGATGAGGTACACTGAGGCCCGCCTCTCCGAGATCGCGGGAGAGATGCTGACGGACATCGAGAAGGACACTGTAGACTTCGTCCCCAACTACGACGACTCTCTCAAAGAGCCCTCGGTCCTCCCATCGAAGCTTCCAAACCTCCTCGTCAACGGCTCCACCGGGATCGCCGTGGGTATGGCGACGAACGTTCCGCCCCACAATTTGAGCGAGGTGGCAGGGGCGGTGGTAAAGCTGATCGACGATCCTGACGCCACCCTCGCCGACCTGATGGAAGAGATCCCGGGTCCCGACTTCCCCACTGGGGGCTACATCCTCGGAAGCTCGGGCATAGAGTCGGCCTACGCCACAGGAAGGGGGATCATCAAGCTCCGGGCGAAGTCGGTGATCGAGAGGGAGGAAAAGTCGAAGATAATCGTGACGGAGCTCCCCTACCAGGTGAACAAAGCGAAGGTGGTGGAGACGATCGCCGACCTGATAAAGGCCGACCGGGTCGATGGGATCTCCGACCTCCGGGACGAGTCGGACCGGGAGGGGATAAGGCTTGTAATAGAGCTACGGTCCGGGGTCAACCCCGAGGTGGTCTTAAACCAGCTTCATCGGCAGACACAGCTTGAGACCTCTTACAGCATCATCAATGTGGTCCTCGTCGACGGCCAGCCAGCGACCTTGCCTCTCAAGAAGATGCTGGAACAGTACATAGGCCACCGGTCCGAGGTGATCGAGAGGAGGACCCGCTTCGACCTCGACCGGGCCGAGAAGAGGGCCCACATCCTGGCGGGCCTTCTCATAGCTCTCGAGAACGTCGACGAGGTGATCAAGCTCATCAGGGCGTCCGAGTCGCCGGCGGAGGCCAGGGCCGCCCTCACCGGGGCCTTCGACCTCTCCGAGGAGCAGACGAAGGCGATCTTGGATATGAGGCTCCAGAGGCTCACCGCTCTTGAGCGGGGGAAGATCAGGTCTGAAGAGATGGACCTAGAGGTCGCCATCGCCCGGTTCAAGGAGATCCTCGCCGACTCAAGAGAGGTCCAGAAGATAATAAAGCAGGAACTCTCCGAACTCGTCGGAAAGTACGGAGACGAGAGGAGAACGGCAATCATCGAGGCCGAGGTGGAGATCGACCTTGAGGACCTCATCCAGGAGGAGGAGGTGGCGGTGACCATCACCAGCGACGGCTACATCAAGAGGCAGCCCCTCACCGCCTACCGCCAGCAGAGGCGGGGCGGGATGGGGGTGATGGGGGCCGAGACCAAGAGCGAGGACTTCGTGACGGACCTGTTTGTAGCCTCAACCCATGAGTACATACTCTTCTTCACCGACAAGGGCAAAGCCCACTGGCTCCGGGTCTTCGACGTTCCTGCCCTGGGGAGGACCGCCAGGGGCAAGTCCATCGTCAACCTCCTCCAACTCGAGGCCGACGAACGAATCACCGAGGCGATCCCGGTCAAGAGCTTCGACTCCGAGGGGTACATCGTCATGGCGACGTCGAGGGGGCAGGTCATCAAGACCTCGATCAGGGCCTACAGCAACCCCCGGAAGGGAGGGATCAAGGCCGTGAACCTCCGAGGCGATAGCCTGGTGGCCGCAAGGCTCACCGACGGCGGCCAGGACCTGATCTTGGCCACGGCCCGGGGCAAAGCCATCAGGTTCTCCGAGGGGGACGTGCGGCCCAGCAACCGGGGCTCCATGGGAGTCCGGGGAATCACCCTCGAAGGTGACGACGAGGTGATCTCCATGGACGTCGTCCGGCCCGGCGCCGCCCTCCTAACTGTGACTAGGGAGGGGTATGGGAAGAGGACGGAGCTCTACGAGTACGCCCCACATCGGCGGGGCGGCAAAGGGATGAAGAACATCGATTCGAGGAGGGGAGACGTTGTCGCCTCCAGGACCGTCTCCGAGGAGGACGAGCTGATGATCACGACGAAGGACGGCGTCCTGATCAGGATCCCCGCCTCCGACATCCGGATCCAGGGCCGGGCGACTCAGGGCGTGAGGATTATGCGCCTCAAGCCCGGGGATGAGGTAGCGGCGGTGGCGCGGATAAACTAGGTCGCGGCCTTCCGCCTATCTTTCCCGTGCAGAAATGCTATACTCTATACTAAAGTGATATCCGAGGCCATTTGCTGCCTTCCCGTGTTTGCGAATACGGGGGCCGCAAACAAGGACGAGAAGTATCGGCATCGATCTCGCCCCTTATTTCTCCTCAGCCTCAAACTCCAAGACGTCCAGAAACCAGAGCCCCTCCCTCTTCGACGCTTCGCTTCTCGCGATCTTAAGCTTCTTTTTGAAGATGGGGCAGTCGAGGACGAGGGTGTGAAACTCGCCGTTCTCGCCGCAGGGGTCGATGGAGCGGTCGTGTCCCCGCAGGTCTGCGACGAAGCGCTCGTCGATTTTTCTGCCCAGCCATTCCTCGCCCAGAAGATCGGCCCTGACGGCGACGAGGATCACCACGAACCCGGCTTCGATCACCTCTTTTATGATCTCTTCGGAGTCCATCATCCAGATCGGCATGACGAGCTCGATCCCCAGATCTCCACAGATCCTCTCCGCGAGGGCGTTGTGGGTCTGGATGTGGCCGAATACGGCAGAATCGATCCTCTCGCCCCTCTCGTTCAGGTCCCTGACGACTCTCTTGAACTCCTCCTCGTAGGATAGAAAGCCCCTTCGTATGAGGGGAATTTCCATCGCCTCGGCCTGGGCAGAGAGGAGGGCCGGGTTCACCTCGTGGGCCCCCTGACGATTCATGTTCCAGAAGCTGAGGAGATATCGGACGATCCTCCCTTGCAGGATCGCCTTGTAGGCCGCAAGACAACCGTCCTTCCCTCCGGTCCAGGAGATGACCGAAACGCCAGAACCTTTGGCTCCGTCCGGGCGGGATTCGTCTCCCATGCTCATCCTTCTCCGATCCCTATCGCCCTCTGTATCGCCAGGTCCAGGACCTCGGCGGCAGATCGGATCTCCTCGTCCCCCTCCTCACCCTCTATCAACCGCGACAGATCCCGCCGGAGGGGTCCGAGCCGCAGCTCCGCCTCGGCTCGGGGGAGGCCCTCCGCCTCGCCGACGATCTCCTTCAGCCGGGCGAGCCTGCCCCACAATGGGCTCCTCGATCCCGGACCCAAGGCGTCGATGAGGTTTGAGAGGGCTGATGCCGCCCTCTGGCCGTGCTCCGTCAGATCTAATCTTCTGATCCTCCCCTCGGGCCGGGAGCTGATCAGCCCCTGGCCCTCCATCTCGGCGAGGATCTTGAGGGTGTGAGGGACAGTGGAATCGATCGCCTTCGCCACCGCCGAGGCGTAAGCGGGGTCCAGGTCGCGAACGGCGAGAAGCGCCATGGCGGGCTTCTCCCTCAAAAAGAAGAGCTCAGGCCTCTTTTTCATTCCATCGTCCCCGGCTCTCCCCGGACCATCCTCAGCACCCAGCCCAGCCGCCTTCCCTCAGAACGAAGATACGTTCTCGTCCTCCGGAAGGTCGGGCAGGTAGACGGGGGCGGCCTTTGCCTCCTCCGGGAGGGTCACCACGACCGGTTCATGATACCCTCCAAATCTTCTCACCTCCAGGGTATCGAAGCGGATCTCGAGGTTCTCGGGCGATTCGGGCGGCATCCTCAGGATCCCGGGCCCCGCCACGTAGACGGCTGAGATCCTGCTCTCTGTGGGAAGGCCGGTTTCCTCTGTTACCCAGACGGTCCAGTCCAGCTCTCTTCCCCTCTCGAAAAGTCCATTCATGTCGATCATCAGGGGGATTCGGGGATCGACGGAGCTTATCTGCCCCAGCATGATCCCGTAGGCGGTGTCGTTGTCTGGATTGACCTTCAGCCTGACGAACTCTTGGCCGTCTACGTTATCAGAACCCTCTACCACCACCTCGGACCTCTCGATCATCTCCATCAGGTGGGCGAGCTGGTCGACCTTCTCGATCCCAAACGCTGGGTCGGGCTGAAACAGGCCGATCCACTCGTCACCCATCTTCTGGTAGAGGGTGCTGTTTATGAAGTAGACCTCGACGGTATCCTCAGCGGTCCTGTTTCCGGCCAAAGTCGCCCTCGTCGATGTGGAGACCTCCATCGAGCTCTGATCCGTGAGGTTGATCGCCCCCGACCACCGGAGGGAGATCACCTCTCCATCCAGGGAGCCATCTCCGTCAAAGTTGCTGAACTCCACCATCTGGTCCATCTCGATCTCGAACCGATAGGATTCCAGATCACCTGCGGCCTCTGTCATTCTCGCTTCGACCTCACCGCTCGAAATCGGCCTATCTCCGATGCAGCCGGCAAAGGCCGCTGCCGCCAGGGCCAGCACCAGCAAGATCCTCTTCGTCATCTCCCCCTCTCCCCATTTTGGGCTCGCGATTTTCGGGCCTCCTCAGACTGAGCTTTTGAACTTTTCGCCGGTGATCATCTCGAAGAGCTTGATGTAGATCTCGCTCGTCTGAGCTATTACGTCCTGGGGGAGGGCCGGTATATCGGGCTCTGCCTCCCGTCTCTCCCTCGCGCCATAGAGCCGGTCCTTGTACCCCGCCTTTCGGTAGTGTTGGCGGACGTATTCCTTGGAGAGGTCGACGAACTCCCCCTCCTCGTACTTCGCCCTATCCCAGAACCTGTCCTCGTCGGCGGTCCCGAATACATCGACGACCATCAAGTTCCTCTCATCGTCGAAGGCGAACTCCTTCTTCCCGTCTACATGGACCAGTCCCCTCGGTTCCACTTCTCTTCTGATCTCCTCGTCGATTTTGAGGACCGTCTCGCAGATCTGATCGTACTCCTCAGGAGAGAGCCGCGAGATTTTCAAAGCCTCGGCCCGATCGAGGAGCCGGTCGACCCTCTCGAGTTTCGTTGAGACCTCGATGTAGGGTTCTGGGAAGGGCTCTCCGTACTCGATCTTATGCCCCTTGGGATATCCGAGGTCTTCAGGCTTGACCTTTCCGGCTTTGAACCTATCGAAGATTGATCCCGCCGCATACCATCTGCATATCACCTCCAGAGGTATCAGGTAGTTTCCCGACCCAGGCTTGATATCCTCGGGCTGAATCACGTCCACCTTCTTGACCAGCATCCCATTAGGGGGGAGGAACTTCTCGAAGTGAGTTTTTATCCCCATATTCTTTGCCCGCAAAAACCAGTGGACCCCTTCCCTGCAGAGCGTCTCCCCCTTGTGGGGAATGAGGCTGGGGATCACTTTGTCGAAGACGGATATCCTATCCGTGAACCTGAACTCCAGCTCCCGGCCGAGGTCGTAGACCTCCTTGACCGAGCCCATCCTCAAAGGCTTCCGTTCCATCACATCTCCATCTCTCAGCTGGTGGATAACTATTTTGCCGTTGATGTTTGGAACTGGTTTAAAGGGGACTGGAGCCGCGGAGGGAAAAAAAGCGGAATTTTATAAGGAGGAGGTGTAATTTCCTGAGTTTGAGCGAGTATGCGTCAGTCGAAAAATGTGCTGTCTGCCGTCCCCGATAGGCTCTGGCCGTCAGAGCCGATGGCCAGGTAGCTTCCCCGGATCGATCCCCCTTCGATCTCCAGGTCCAGAACGTAGAGGCGGGATCCGTCCAATGGCACCAGTTTGAGAAACAGCGCGTCGCCAGCAACCGACCCGCTGGCACCAACCGCGCTCTTGCCGCCCCTCGCGGTCAGGCTTCCCGCCCCGAAGACGACATCTCCGGATCGGAAAAGGTTGAGGTCGACGTTCCCGGTGACGTCGCCGAAGAGGGTCAGGTCCACCTGGTCCAGCGCGCCCAATTTGGCCGTCTCCTCTTCCGCGACGCTGGGATCGCCTACGCCGTCTTCACCGGCCTCGTTCAGCGAATCATCGATCGGAAAATCGTCATCTTCGGCCTCCGCCGTATTCAGGCCCGTCGCACCGTCGTTCGACTTCGGCACGTCGAGATTAAAACCGAGGTCGCCGGCGCCGAGCCACTCGACGTTATCGACGTAACTTAGCCGAGGGCAAAGCCCATCAGCCGCCCCCAAGATGATAGAGGCCGTCACTACAGAAAGCAACAACATACTCAGGTATCTCATATATCTCGAAACTCCTCTTGTTCGGGAAATCCAACATTTATAAGAACGTTTTATTCTCACGACTTCAACAAATATTTTTTGGGTTGTCCTGAGTTTAGACAGCTCCAAGCCCCGAACCAAAACCGCTTGCGATGTCCGGAGGGAGCGCCTCCTGGGTCTGAACAGGACCGAGGAACTCCCCCGAGGAAGCGGTTTTGTATCCGGTGGCGGCACCGGATCCTGTGAGGCCTGACGCCGAATAGGCTGCGTAGCTTCCCTGGATTGGGCTCGTCAAAAGGCTGAGCCTCAGCCTGATGAGGGCCGGAACGCCGAAGGTGACAACCCGCAAGTCCAACATGTTTGAGGTCGCATACCCCGCCGCTGTGACGGAGTTGCTCCCCCTCGCCGAATTGATTCTCCCCTCCCCGAAGACCTCGCCTTCGACCTGATAAAGGGCCAGGTCCATCCTTCTCGTCTCGTCGCCTGCCAAGGTGATGGACCAGATACCGGCGACATCAGCTGAAATTTGGCCGGAAAGGTCGGGCTCGATCCATCCGGTTCCATTCTCCGATAGGTTCATCATGCCGGCGATGTAGCCCTCAGTATGATGGACGTCGACGATCCGAAGACCTCCGATTCCGAGCCACTCATCTTCAGTCGATCCGTCCGCCTGCGCCGGATACGATGTCGCCAGAAGGAGCGCAGCGATCAAAACCAGAACGATTTTCATCCGATAGACCCCCGATACGATAAGATTTAAAAAAAGGTTGAAGGGATGTATCCCTTCATCAGCTCATGGCGTTTCCGCCAGATACCCCCATCCCGACACTTACAGTACTCGTAGGCACCGCTGATGCGCTCTGGGTGGTGGCATAGAAGCGGTTTCCATTGCAGTTTCCAGCCCAGGAGATCCCATCAGAGGAGTAGGCGCTGTAGGTGCCGAAGATGCTGTTTCCGCTGACAGAGGCCTTGAGCCTGTACATGCTGTTTCCGCCGACGGTGACCAGACGAAGGGACAGGGCGGATCCTTCAATGAACCCCGCGGCAGTTACCTCCTGGGAGTTGACCCCAGTGGCCATGACTCCCCTTCCGAAGACCTCGTTTCCGTACTGGTAGAGGGTGAGGTCAACGGTCCTGGAGGCGGAGTCGATGAGACTCAGAGTCCATCTTCCTTCGACGTTCGACCACGGTGTCACCGTCCCGGAAGCTGGCGTCGAAACGCGGCTTCCGTTATCGGCGCCGGGGCTCATTCCATGGGTCGGGTCGATGTAGAAGAGGGATTCCCCCTTGAAGGCCTCTCCCACATCCTCTTTGATACCGCTTCCGGAGAGATCGCTGAGGTAATCTTGAGATGCTGCGGGGAAGGCAAAAGCTGCCAATAAGACCAGCGGCAAAGTCAAAGCCTTTTGAAATTTCATTTTATCGCAAACCTCCTTAATCTTCCAAATGAGGATAAATCTGCCGGACCCTTCCGCCCGGCTTTACGATGCTCTTGTACCCCACCATCCTTCAGCTCTTGCGGGACCCAGTGACGGTTCCATTCCAGGTCGATCCGTCGCTCCCGTAAGCCGAATAGCTCCCTTGGGCGAGATCTCCCGTCAGGGAGAGATCGAGCCTGTAAAGTGTGATGGTGTCCATGGATACGAGGTCGAGCTTCATCTCATCGCCTGTGACGGTGCCGCTGGCGGCTGCCTGGCTGGCGGAGCCGAGGGCCGAAGCCGGCTGGTTCAACCAGTCGATCATCGACTCGATTCCTCGATCCTCCGAGGATGCTGAAGCCGTTCCGGTGCCGTCAGACGGGCCTATAACTCCCTTGCCGAAGATCAGGTCACCCTTCTGGTAGAGGGCCAGGTCCAGGGATCTCATGGTGCTCTCAGCCATCGCAAAGGACCATCTTCCCGAGAAGTCCGACGGCTCTGTCGTCTCCATATCGGGAGGCTCCGCGGCCGCGCCCGTTCCGCCTATGCTGTAGACCTCCCGGTTGTCGGTCTCATTTGGGATGGTGGCGATGCCGCCTTCGGTCTTTTCGACGGTCGCATCGTTTTCGCTGGCGCTTCCGACTTTTGAAATATACTCGGAGGTATGGTGCACGTCCGCTATGGCCATGCTGCCACCGAGCCAGTCGCCATCAGCGGCCTGGGCTACGAAGACAAAAGATGTGAGGACCGCTAGACATAATAGAGCTGACTTAAAGTTGGTCATTGGATTTTAACCCCCGTTTTGGAAGATGGAGTTTTGGGTATAAAATCGTTTTGTTCTTTTGAAGTAGGGAACCATTTATGCTATTCTTCCATCTCGAATATGGATGAGTGAGCCTGCCTGAACTTTTCGTCCTTCATCATGCACCCGGCTGGCTTCCCCTTCATCCACCGGTCTCGCCCCATATCTCTCCAGATTTCCTTGAGGCTTTTCTCCCGGACGTTCCCAAAGGATATCGGCATGTAGGCGCAGGGGAGAACATCGCCCGAGGCTTCGATGTGGAGCCACCTTCTCCCAGCAAAGCATCCGAACATCTCGGGGCCCAGGAGACGGGGAAAGGCACTTACCCGAGGCCCCTCAGGCAAGCGATTCTTCTCTTCGTGGAATCGACTCAGCCGATCTATGTCGCCTTTGCTCAAGACCTCGTCTAGGTGGGTGGACCACCTCCCCACGGCCACGATCTCGTAGAGGGAGAGCTCGTGGACCGAGAGCTCTGCCGCCAAGTTGTAAGCGTCCTCCAGGTCGTCTATGTTCATGGGGGACGCTACCATGAAGAGGTCTGTCATCAGCCCCCCCGCCAGGGCGTTTTTTATCCCCGAGAGGGCATCGCTGAAGGCCCCCTCTCTTCCTCGGAAGCGATCGTGCTCTTTTGGGTGAGGGCTGTCGATGCTCACCCTCACAGCATAGAGACCGGCCCGCTTCAAGGACTGGACCAGCTCCTCGGTAAGGCCGTAGCCGCTGGTGAAGGAGGTGGAGACGGCCCTACCGTCGACTTGAGCCACGAGGTCGGGAAGGTCGCGCCTGGTCATCGGCTCCCCGCCGTCGAAGGATATGAGGTAAGATCCGAGGTCGAGGCCCTCATCGATCACCCTTTTGATGTCCTCGGAGCTGAGGATCTCCCCCTTTCGCGACGGTGCGCTGCAGTGGAGGCAGTTGTTGGGACAGGCGCGGATTATGGCGATGGATACCTGGTCAGGGATCCTTCTCCTAGTCAGGGCGGCCACCTGAGCTGAGATCATCCGGTCGAAGGCGGGGCTCGGCGCGGGGGGGATCCAGGTGGAGAAGATTATCTGGTCTGGGCCCGACCGGATCGGTTTCTCGCTCGCAAAGATCTCATTGATCTTTCTTATGGCGGGACCTGCGACCCTAGAGAGGGGGCCGGTCGCCCGGAAGTAAATCTTGCCTCCTTCTGTCTCGGCCTCTATCTTCAGCAGCGGTTTTTCAGCGACTTGCATTCTTCTCCCCACTTGTCTACGATGCTTCCAAGCCTAGCCTTGATATCTTCATCGCCGCCAGCCTCGGCGAGAGCCCTCTTTGCGGCACGGCAGTGGTCTCGGATCACCTCGGCACAGAGGCCCAGAGTCGCCTCCATCGAGTGGTCCCGGCTGTAAATGACGGGAAGGGTCGCGGAAGTCTTCTCCGATGATTTTCCCTTCTCCACCCCCAAAAATTCGTTCAGGTCGTCGGCGACCTGATATGCGAGGCCCAGGTGCATCCCATACCTCTCGAAGAGGGCGACGTCCTCGTCATCGGCCCCGGCTATCAGGCACCCGATCTTGGAGGAAGCGGATATGAGGGAAGCCGTCTTCTTGCAGATGCAGAGGTAGTAGTCCTCAGGCCCCTTCCCATTGGCAAGGTCCAGCATCTCCCCTTCGGACATCTCCATGCAGGCCTGGGAAAAGGCCTCGACCACCTTCTGGCTGTAGCCTGACATGAGGCCGATGGACCTGGATATCAGGTAGTCTCCACAGAGGAGGGCCGCCTCCAGCCCGTATCTGTTAAAAGCGCTGGCTGCGCCCCGCCGCTCCGTTCCGCAGTCGAGGATGTCGTCGTGGACGAGGGAAGCAGCGTGGACCAGCTCCAAGGCCAGAGCCGCGTCCATCGATTTGGCCGGATCGCAGCCGAAGGCCTCCGACGAGAGGATGAGGATGAGGGGTCGGACCCTCTTTCCCGGAGAGGCGAGGACGTACTTTATCACCTCCCCCAGGCCCGGGGCCGGCAGCCTCTCCGTCAGCCTAATAAGCTCCCCGTTGATCAGATGATACTCATCCCAGGCCTCGAACATCTCGGTGTTGGTTGGCCGGATCTATATTTAGTTGTTGCGAAACGGAACCGGTGGGTGCGTCTTTTCGAAAAGAGAGTCCTCGAAAGGGTTCGATGGATCTATCCGGATTTACCGTAACATTTAGGATCACATCTCACCAAACTCCAAAGAAGGTAACGGGTCCAAGGCAGACAATTCTTATCGGCAATAAATTTGAAGTGCCAGCATTTTCGAATACACAAAAGATATTATACTTTATCTGTTTAAGTTATACCGAGGAGAAAGGGAGATGAAGGCGATTTATGTTCTATCCTCGGCTCTGCTCCTCGTCTTTGGACTGCTGGGGTCGGCCTCCTCGGCCCGGACCCTGGCCAGCACCTTCGACGAGGGCAACGAGGGATGGGGTTTGGTGGGGGAAGCTGCCCCATCCTGGCAGCGGTTTGGAGGAGATCAGGGGGGATTTTTCCAGGTGGAGGGCACCGGTGCCGAAGCTTGGAGCTTTGAATCGCCAAAGTCTTGGTCGGGAGACTGGAGCCGGTACGTCGGAGGGATATTGAGTTTCGACGAGAGGCTGATGGCGGCTGACGGGCTGAATCCCGGCGAGGAGACCGTGAAGATTGTGACCTCTGACGGCGCAGTTCTCTCCTGGCGGAGCCCAGAACCGGAAAGGTTTTGGACCCATCGCGAGGTCGTCCTCAACCCCTCCAACTTCGGAACTTTGGAGGCTGAATTTCGTCGGGCCATGAGATCGGTGGCGAAGATCTCCATCGAGGGGAATGGGTCGGGGAGAAGGTACCTCATCGGCCTAGACAACATCGTCGTCGCGCCCCCCTCGGGCCTTGACCTCACCGCCGATTTCGACGATGGGGACGGTGGATGGAGGCCCGATGGCGACGTCTCATTTGAATGGAGAAAGACCGGCGGAAACGGCGGCGGGTTTCTTTTGGGCAGAGATCTCGGCGACGGAAGCACCTGGTACTTCGCCTCGCCGCGGTCCTGGTCGGGGGACTGGACCCCTTACATCGGAGGGGTTTTGAGCTTCGACCTGAAGATGATAGATTCCGGGATGGGCAAGCCTTACGAGGCGGAGAAGGTTAAGATCGTCGGGTCGGATGGATCGGTCGTCTCCATCTACCCTTCATCCTCGTCGTATTCGCCGGCGGGCTCATGGACCAGATGCCAGGTGGCCCTCACCCCCGCCGTCTTCGGCGCGAGAGAGGAGACGTTTTTGAGGGTCATGAGGTCTGTGGACCGGGTCATGATCAGGGGAGAGTACTCGGACCGGAGCGACGTCGAGGGGATCGACAACGTGATGGTCATCCTCCCCATCGTTACTGAACTGATCAGCTGTTTCGATCACGGAGACGAGGACTGGAGGGGGGGTCGGGACGTCAATCTCTCCTGGAGAGAGGTGGGAGGAGATCCTGGCGGCTTCCTTCTGGGCGAGGATCGGGGGTCTGGACAGACCTGGTACTACGTCTCGCCTCTCTCTTGGGCCGGGAACTGGACCCCCTACATCGGCGGGACGCTGAGCTTCGAGCTGAAGGTTGTGGATTCGGGGAACGGCAGCTCCATATTCGGGGACGTGGTCCGGATATGCGGCCGGGACGGCTCTTACCTATCTTGGTCTTGCGACCCGCCCGGAGCGGCGTGGACCCGCCGTCAGGTCACCCTCGCCCCATCTTCCTTCAAGGAGGTGGGCGGGAGCTTCGATTCCATAATGAAAGACGTCTCAGAGGTCTGGATCCGGGGGGAGTACAGCAACATGAGGGACGTGGGGGGCATCGACAACGTGATGGTCACCCTGGGACCCGGGGGGTAGGCTCCAGGGGGGGAACCTCACCCCCTTCGATCTTCCGGGATTTTCTCTTCAGGCCGCCACCCCGCCCTCGGCCCTGCTCCGCAAAGTTTTTGGCAGATCCCAGAGAAACATATCAATATGAAGAGCATTTTCCGGCGATCAGCCCCGGGGCTGATCTACGCAACTTTTGTTTTTTTGATGATGGCGACGGCGGGGTACTCTCAGATGGATCCCAACGAGCCGAACAGCGAGCTTGGAAACGCCACCCGGATCAGCTTAGGCGGTTCCGTGGCGGGGACTATAGAACCGGCGGGGGACGTGGACTTCTTCGGCTTTGAGATCGCAAGCCCAGGGATCCTGGAGGTGAAATTGAATTCGGTTCCCGATGAGATGAGGGCAAGGATCGACCTCTATGGCAAGAACTTCAACTTCATCACGAGGAGAGACGCCTCAAACCCCGGAGACCTGGTGACCCTCACCCTCGATCTGGCGAGCCCGGCCCTGTACTACATCGGGATCGTAGACCTGGCGAGGAAGTCCCACGATGCCGGGTACACCTTCGATCTCGGCTTTGATCCCCTCGTAGACGTAAACGAGCCGAACGGCGAGGCTGGGGACGCGAAGCCCATCGAGATTGGCAATCTCGTAGAGGGATACATCTTCCCGAAGGGGGACTTGGACATATACAAGCTCTATGCAAACGGCTCCGGGATCCTGGAGGTGAAGGCCGAGTCAGTACCGGAGAATATGAGGACAAGGATCGACCTCTACGGCAAAAACTTCAACTTCATCACCAGGGTCGACGCATCGAACCCCGGAGACCTAGTGACTCTGAAGCACGACGTGGTCAATCATGGATGGTATCCGGAATGGTACTACATCGGGATCGTAGACCTCTCGGGAGGCTCCTACAACGTCCCATACGCCTTCAAAGCGGACTTTGAGCCGGTGATCGACGAGAACGAGCCGAACGGCGAGATCGGGAACGCTGTGGGCATCGACCTCGGCGATCAAATAGAGGGATACATCTTTTCCAAGGGGGACGTAGACTTCTTCAAGATCGAGGCGCCGAGCCCTGGAATTTTGGAGGTGAAGACGGTATCCGTCCCTGATGAGATGAGGACGAGGATCGACCTCTACGGCAAGAGCTTCAATTTCATCACCAGGAAAGACGCCTCAAACCCCGGAGACAAGACGACCCTGAGTTTTGACGTAAAGAACCCGGGGGTATATCACATCGGGATCGTCGACCTGGCGGGCAACTCCCTTAATGTGCCTTACACATTTGAGACCTCCTTCGAGGGGGTTACAGATGGAAACGAGCCGAACAGCGAGATAGGGGACGCCGCCCCCATCAGCCCCGGCGAGGCTGTCGGAGGGGTCATCTTCCCGGCGGGGGTGGTGGACTTCTACAAGATATGGGCGGACGGCCCCGGGGACCTGGAGGTGAAGCTCGAATCTCTCCCCGAAGATATGAGGGCTAGGATCGACCTCTACGGCAAGAACTTCAACTTCATCACGAGAGCCGACGCCACAAACCCCGGAGACCTGGCGACCCTCAAATATGAGGCTCCAGGTCCCGGCTGGTATTACATCGGAGTCAGCGACCTGGCGGGCAAGTCCCACAGCATCGGCTACACCTTCCGGGCCGTCGGCGAGGGGCTTGGGGCGAGCGGTTCCGGTCCGACAGAGGACGGTGTCGACGGGACGAAGGCGGGAGAGGTAAAAGACGTTCCTGATGGTACAGCCGGAGGGACGATGGCGTCGTATCAAGAGGCTACCATCACCCATTCGGGATTTGATTTCTCCGAGGGCGCCACCGGCGAATACCCCACCTTTGATGGGGAGATAATAGAGTGGCAGCCCAGCGCCGAGGATCACCCCGATTATCCTCGGGATAGCGGGTACCTCTGGTGGAGGAACACTCATCTGGACAATGTGAACTTCTCGAGCCAGACCAAGGATATGGGCGCGGTCGATATCGCTACAGTGCGAAATGTTCCTGCAGAATGGGACAGATCACCCCTGATACCACCACTTCTGTTGGGGCATACGGTCGTCGCCAAGTGCCATGACGGATACGTCAAGTTCCATGTGATATCGGTGGACTCTAACAACTGGTCTGCTGTGGTCAGGTATTCCTACTCCCCTGATGCCGTCTTCGACGACCTCGCAAGCTGAGGTTGACAGAGCTTATGGGATAGGAAACCAAAGAAGTTCAAACCCGGCTGATGGACGCCGAGCTGGGGCGGGGGCAGGCGGGAGGCGTTGGCCTCTCGTCCTCCTTCCGGCCCGGTCCATCCCGCTATTTCTTGGTCCAGCTTCCGGTAATGAGCCTAGATTTTTCGGCTCGGTCTTTTGCGATCTTTTCGCCGCCGTCGAAAGTGCCCGCTGCCTTCAGAAGGCCGCTGATCGTCTTGGGTGTGGGAAACATTTTCAAGAGGGAGGGAAAACTAAAAACTGCAGGTTCACCTCGGGCACAGATGAAGCCAAAATCGCAAAATCAGAAGAATGTCAAACGAAGGGGCTTACATGAAAAAGGACGAGATGATGAAAAGGGCGAGGTTCGAAGAAGAGAGGGAAATCAAAATTCTGTATCTCAAAGGCAGCCCCTACGAGATGGGCTACCAGCACGGCCGTCTTCTGGCGGACAAAATCGACCTGATGGTGGAGAGGACCCTCCTCGCCACCGGAGCCTACGTCGCCGTCCAGACGAGCTCGGACCTGGAGCTGGCGGAGGAGATGCTCTGGATCGGGCAGAGGAGGGCAGAGCCTTTTCTTCCCAAGGAGCTCCAGGAGGAGATGGAAGGGATCGCCGACGGCGTCCGGGACGCCGGTGGTAAGGCCACCCTCGAAGAGATCCTCCTCTGGAATACCAACTACGATCAGTGGTGCATCTACTGCCATCCTCACTACTGGAACTGCGACTGCGACCTCGACGACGGCGGCGGGAGCGGTGGCGGCGAGGAGGGCGAAACGCCTTCCTTGCCGCCGATGGCGCCTCCAGGAGGCGGGTGCAGCAGCTTCTCCGCCTGGGACGAGGCTGCGGGGGGCGACGGCGAGCTGATCTTCGGGAAGAACGAGGACAACTTCAACATGCCCGAGCAGCTCGACTGCCGAATGATGGTGGTGGCCGATCCCGACGAGGGCTTCGGCCACGTCTTCATGACCTACCCCGGGATGGTCGGCCTCGACGGCGGCGTCAACGAGGAGGGGTTTGAGATGATGACCCAGCTCAGCTCCATGCGCCACGAGTCGATGGCAGGGTGTGGGATCGCCGTCTTCACCCGCCTCCTCCTGGCCCACGCGCGGACCGTCGAAGATGCCGTCAGGATTTTCCAGGAACACCCCCGGTGTGCCGGGATCGCCTACCACGTCGCCGATGCCAAAGCCAGGCAGGCGGCGGTGGTGGAGACCTCCTCGGAGAGGGTCTCTGTCCGCCGTCCCCTGGAGGGGGTCGAAGCCCTCTGGCAGACGAACCACTCCAACTGCTATCCGGGCTGGATGGGCTATTCGGGGTACAACATGGTGAGAGACCAGGCCCCGGTGAACGAGCTCGAGGACGTATCCACCGTCGAAAGCTGGCAGAAGAGCCTCAGGGACCCCTATAACTTCTTCGTCCAGGCTCCGAGCAGGTTTGAGAGGTACAGCCAGCTGATCCACGAGCACTACGGGAAGATCACCCCCGATGTCGCCATGAAGATCCTCAGCGACCGCTATGACCCATACACCCGGATGACCCGACCTGAGGATTTTCCCTCCTGGACGAACAACATCCTCTGCACCATCTGCGCCCTCTACCCCGACTTCGCCTACCGGGCGAGGGAGCCCGTCGGGGCCTTCAAGGCCCACATAGCCAACATGTGGTCCCTCGTCGCCCGGCCCGAGACCGGAGACCTGTGGCTGGCAATCCGGGACTTTCCGGCACAGCGGGGCGGGTACGAGCACTTCAACCTCAATGACCTTCTGGGCCTGGGGCGGTGACCGGGCTCGGCTCGGAGGACCCACACCATCTGTCGCCGTCGAACAAACAGATTTATGACTCTCGAGGGGTAAACTTCAAGCCATGAGTGCCCTCCGACTCGAATTCGCATCCCTGTCCTCGACCTTGACCACCATCTTCTCCGTCACCGCCGCGGTAGTCGTCGCCTTGGTCCTCCTCCTATCGGCCTTTCCGGCGGCGGCCGTCGAACCGATCAAGGAGACCGAGACGATCGGGGATTCTCCCTCCGGGTCCGGGGGAAACGTTACAGCAGGTGACATAAGGATGTACTACGAGATCCACGGCGAGGGTGAGCCCCTCCTCCTGATCATGGGCCTGGGAGGCCACATCCTCGACTGGGGATGGGTTCTGCCCAAGAGGCTGGCAGAGGGCCGCTCGGTGATCGTCTTCGACAACCGGGGCGCAGGACGGAGCGACCAGCCTGCCGGACCCTACAGCATCGCAGAGATGGCCAACGACACCGTAGGCCTTCTGGACTCCCTGGGAATTGAGCGGGCGGACGTCTTCGGCGTCTCCATGGGAGGGATGATAGCCCAGGAGATGGCCGTCTACCACCCAGAACGGATAGGCAGGCTCATCCTGGGAGCCACCAGCCCCGGGGGCGAGGCCCAGGTCCTGGCGCCCCCGGAGGTTCAGGCATACCTGGAGCCGCGGCCCGACCTGACGCTCCACGAGGCGCTCTGGTGGGGCGCCCCTGCGGGATTTCCCGTGGAATTCATCGACGCTCACCCCGAGGTTGTCGAACGGAAGATCCAGGCGAACATGGCCTATCCGAGCAGCCTCGAAGCCTACCGGGCGCAGCTTACCGCCTATCGGGCCTTCGCCATCGGCGACCGGATATCCGAGATCTGCGCCCCGACGCTGGTATTAGCTGGCGACTCCGACATCCTGATCCCGCCAGAGAACGGCCGGATCCTGGCGAATAAGATCCCCGGAGCGGAGTTCCGCACGATCAAGGAGGCGGGCCACCTGTTCTGGATCAGCCATCCCGGGGAGACCTATTCAGCGGTGGCGGAGTTCCTGGAAGGAAACGAGACGCGAGTTTTGTAAAGGAATGTTAGGAAAACGGGCTAGGGAACTGAATCTAAAACCCTCAGATCTAGGGCTTTGACGAAAGGCAAGTGGTCGAGAGCGACCCCGGAACAAAGATCAGGCTTTCCATATCCTCTTCGCCTCGAGGGATCAACCTTTGAGCTCTCGATGCAGCCTCTCAGCTCCCGTTTGAATTTTGCCAGGCTCGCTAAAGGCTTGACCACGACCTTTCCGTCTTCAAGCTAATTAAATCACTCTGAAAACGAAGATTTTATGGATACCGCACAGTCTCGCCAGGAAGAACCCCACCCTATAGAGGGCTCTGATGGCTTCATCGGCGGTGACTCGTGGAAACTTATCCGTCATACGGCCACTTCAAGAGATGTCAGGCTGACAAACTCGACCACAGGAATCAGATTCAGGTCTGATACCTTAAGAGGATTTCGAAAAATCCAAATGATGGCGGAAGCGTCGCGATCGCGGGCCTTCGGCCCCCTCTCCCGCCGCCTGCGGTTCGAGGGCGCCCTGAGGTCAATCGGCCGGGCGATCTGCGGCGTGAGTTCCGGGACGGCAGAGATGATGCGCCCGATCAGCGCTGCACGGGAGGGCGGCGAAGCTAACTCGAGCCAGAAAGTCCGCACGATTAAGATCGAGTTTATAGCGGGAGTGCCCAAGATCCTCCCTCGCGCCCTCGCTGATATTCATCTCGGTGCCGGAAGGCAAGAAGGACGGGAGACGTAACCGTTCGCCCGAGAAATCGGTGAGATTGAAAGCGAGAACGAGACGAAGTCCCACCAAGGAGGGATTTTGGGGGGGGGGTCACTGGGCAGCGAGAGCCGCTGCACAGACCGCCATCGGCCTTAAAATCGGATAATTTTAGACCTTGTGGGCCACTGCAAACCGTTGCATGACCTTGTCGACCAGTATTGTGGCGTGGTCGCCAACGCCGGTCTCCGGGACGAAGATGACGAAACCCTCGATTCTTGCAATGCCGTCTCCTCGCTTCGATATGTCTTCGATCTCAACGTCGTATTCCTTTCCGGCCTCGACTGGCGCAGAGGGACCAAAACCGCTGCCACCAAAATAGGCTCTATCATTGCCGTACAAACTTTGCACCATCCTTTGCGAAAAACCATAAAACAGAACAGCTTAACGCAATATAGCCGGAACGATTTGAGCCTATATAAGTCTTTGTACATCAAAAAACCATTGTAGAGTCCTGAAACTATTTCGCACCCCATCTAAGCCCAGGAACATATTCTGGGATATGAAGCTGAACAAGACGAAGATTCACTGGATCATTCGTC